>JAWLEN010000003.1:0-35128 GCA_041686095.1 Candidatus Aminicenantota bacterium | reverse complement strand
GTGTCATTTTTTAAGCCCATAGCCTCTATATATTAATTTATAAATGATTTTCCTGCAAGCAAATTGTCAATTTGGCAGCTTTTATGAAATCCCCAGAAATTTTTCTGGGGAATTAACGAGTTTATATTGCGGCAAATGCAAGGCACGAGGCATGAAGTCGTGGTTCTTCACTACGAATGCCTCGTAACGAAGCAGATGCCGTGAGATAAGCTCGCCTGAAAGGTAAAATCTGCCCGTACTAAAATAAAAAGAAGAACGAAAATAAATATTTAAAATGTCGTGTGAATATAAGAAACATAATAAATAAAGTATATCGTGATAAAGAAATAGTCTTGCGGGCAGATTTTATGAATTCCCCAGAAACTTGACAAAAAAGGAAATATAATGTTTATTAGGTACTTAAACAAAAAAATGATAAATAAATCCCACCCGTTACTTTAATACTTTATTAAAATGGAAAAAATCGAAATTCCTTTTGCTGGTCATAGTGCCTTTTCAGGGGTGCGTGACAAGAACTTGAGAAAATTGGAGAAAAGACTGGGAGTCTCACTCTCAGTCCGAGGGAAATCTGTGCTTATTGAGGGACCTGAAGAAAAAGAAAAGTTCGCCAAACATTATTTCAACCAGCTAAAAAAGTATGAAGCCGAGGGGCATTCTCTAAGAAAAGAAGACTTTAATATAGCTCTTGATATTTTAGAAAAGGGACATCCAAATGGGCTGGCAGAATTTTATCCCTCTGAACCTCTTGTTCTATCCAGAAAATCAGTAACCCCCAAATCCCTCAACCAGCAAAAATATATCAAAGCCATAAAAAATACAGACCTGGTGTTTGGAATCGGGCCAGCAGGAACCGGAAAAACTTATCTTGCTATGGCTGCGGCGCTTTCTTATCTCCAGAAAAAACTGGTCAACCGCATTATCCTCACTAGACCAGCTGTGGAAGCAGGCGAAAAACTGGGATTTCTTCCCGGAGACCTTCAGCAAAAAATAAATCCTTATCTTCGACCTTTATATGACGCTCTTTTTGACTTAATCCTCTATGAACAGGCTAACAACTTAATGGACAAAGATATTATTGAGATTGCTCCTCTGGCCTATATGAGAGGGCGCACATTGAACAGTGCTTTCATCATTCTGGATGAAGCTCAAAACACAACCAAGGAACAGATGAAAATGATTTTGACAAGAACAGGATTTGATTCTAAGCTAGTGGTAACGGCTGATATCACTCAAATCGACCTCCCGCAGCCCAAAAAATCCGGTGTGCTGCATGCAATGAAAATTCTTTCAAATATCAAAGAAATCTCATTTGTCCAGTTTAATGAAAAAGATGTGGTGAGACATCCTCTGGTTCAAAAAATAATCAAAGCCTATAAAAAAGCTGAAAACAGAAAATAAAAATGAGTGCGCTTAATATAAATAACATCAATTTTTTTAAAGAGAAAACACCCTCTCCCAAGAACAACAAAAAATCTGTATCCAAACCCAAAGAGGTTAGTTTTATCAAAAAAATAATCAACAGTCCTTATTTTTATTTTGCCGTTTTCATCATCACAATATCTATACTGACCTCCTATAAACCTTCCCATTCTCTTCCTACTCTTGAGGAAGGAGCGATCGCTTCCTCAAATGTGGTTGCTCCTGCAGATATGACCATAGAAGATACAGAAACCACTGAAAAACGTAAAAAAGAAGCAGCTGAGGCTGTGCTTCCTGTCTATACCTTAGATGAAAATACGTTTTTGAACACAGAAGAAAAAATCCGATATTTTTTTAATTCAGGAAGAGAGCTGATCAAGAAGGGGATCACCAATACCAGAATAGAAAACCTTAAAAAAGAAATGGCGGACAAATACGGCTTAGATATCTCTTTAACCACTATTCGGTCTCTAATACAGGAAAGCTTCTCTTCAGAGCTGGAAGAAAATCTTATAAATCTCATCAGAAAATATTCAGAAATCGGGATCATTACTTCAAAAAATTTGTTCACCCATAATGAACAAGAAAAAGGCTTTAACCTCATAACAAGCACAGGTAAAGAAAAAACAGTTCAGACTTCTGAAATACTTGATTTAGAAAGCTGCAAAGAAAAACTATCTGAGGAAATATCAGGAATCGAAACATCATCCAGAAAAAAATCTCTGCTGAAATCCCTTTCGCATTTGTTCGTTAAAGAAAACATCACCTACAATCCGATCGAGTCCGAGCTGAGAAAAGTATCCGCCCGATCCAATGTAGAGACCGTATTTTATAACATAAAAAAAGGAAAGGTCCTTCTTCGAAGAGGAGACGAAGCCAAAAAAGACGACCTAAGGCAAATTAAAGCCATCAATCAAAATCTGAGCAACAAACCCAGCTGGCTTACGAATTTTCTAGGCTCTTTTCTATTATTCGGCATTCTTTTCCTGGCTCTCCTTGCTTACTTTAATTCCAGAAAAAACAAAGAAGGATTCCTCAATAAATACATAATGACAGGGATTATCGCCCTGCTCAGTCTTGTTATTTACAAATTATCCATATTTTTAGTCCAACTCATCAGTCAAAGTTCCAATATCCCTATGCTGGAATACTCCCAAAGTCTTAACTATGCTCTTCCCTTTCAAATGGGAAGCATCCTCTTCACTTACTTATTGGGAATTCATATGGGGATTATTTTCACCCTGCTTAATGGCATTATGGTGGGACATCTTTTCAAAGCTAATTTTTATCTTTTAGTCTTCACTCTTGTGGGAGGTATTGCTGGGGTTTTCGGCACCAAGCGCTATGGAAAATCCATGATATCTGCTTTTAAATCTGGTGTTTTCCTGGTAGCTCCCATAAACTGCGTCGTCCTGATCATATTTCATCTCCTCAGAGAAAGCATTGGTCCTATAAGTCTGATTTCAAGCGAAATCATTATGGGAATTCTGGGAGGAGTGTTGAGCGGCGCTCTCGCTTTTATATTTATTCCTGTTTTTGAGAACACATTTGGCATACTGACCCAATCAAAACTCAATGATTTGATTAATTCAGATCTGCCTATTTTTAGAAAAATGGCTATGGAAGCTCCTGGTACTTATCACCACTCCCTTATTGTGGCTTCTCTTGCAGAAAATGCTGCGGAAGAAATCGATGTCAATCCACTACTGGTTAGAGCAGGCGCTATGTATCACGATATCGGAAAAACAAAAAGACCTGATTATTTTATTGAAAACAGGACCAGAAAAAGCAACCGGCATGAAGAGCTTAAGCCCAGCATGAGCAGCCTGGTTATTATCAATCATGTTAAAGAAGGAGTTGAAAAAGCATGCCAGTTGAAACTCCCTAAGAAAATAAAAGAAATCATTGCCCAGCATCATGGAGACTCATTAATGAGGTATTTTTATGAAAAAGCCAAAGAAGAATATGATCCTGAGATGCACAAAGTAGGAGAAGAAAGCTACAGATACGCAGGTCCTAAACCCAAATCCAAAGAAGCAGCCCTTGTTATGCTCGCTGATTCTATTGAGGCTGGTTCCAGAAGCATAGAAAAACCCACTGAAGATAATCTAAAAAGATTTATAAATGACATATTCAACAATTATCTTCTTGACGGACAGCTCGATCACTGCGGACTTTCTCTTAAAGAGCTCAAAATCATTGCTACTTCATTTCTATCAACTCTGGACAATGTCTATCATCCTCGAATTGAATATCCAGGATTCAACTTTGAAAAAAAACCCAAGAAAAAATCCAAGAAAGCAAACGCAAATAAATCCAAAAATGATAGAAGTTCTCAATCATCAAAATAGATTCCAGGTCAATAAAAATCATTTTATGGATCTTTTAAAACGTCTCATTAAGTATTATGACCTTAAAGACCCAGAAGTGGTTCTCACGTTTGTGAACAGCCAGAAAATAAAAAAACTCAACCAGAAATTTTTGAACAGAAATGAAGTCACGGATGTGTTGAGCTTCCCTTTGAATGAAAAAAGCCCTGACGGACAATTCTATCTTGGGGATATCATCATATCTGTCAGCCGGGCTTATGATCAAAGCTCCCGTAAATCTCACAGCCTGGAAAGAGAATTGGATATACTGACCATTCATGGATTTCTCCATCTCTTGGGATATGAACATTCTAAAGGGATTGAAGAAGAAGAAAAAAAAATAAGAAATATAATTTTTAAAGGTTAAGATGAAAAAGAATAGCCAAAAAACTCAAAAAACAAAAGTCGGCTATGTGTCTCTCATAGGACGCCCTAATGTAGGAAAATCAACTCTTCTCAATAAATTCTTAGGCCAGAAAGTCTCTATTATTTCTGATAAACCTCAGACCACCCGAATCAGTATCCTGGGTATCAAAACCACTGAGAAGGGACAAATTATCTTTATAGACAACCCAGGAATCCACAAACCGCTCCACAGACTCAACAAGCGTATGATGAGCTTTGTTTATTCCTCTCTGGAAACCGCAGATTTGATATGCCTGCTCATAGATGCCACTCTGAAGTTTGGTCATGGAGATGAATTTGTGATCGAGACCCTAAAAAAAGTCTCTACTCCTGTCTTTCTGCTCATCAATAAGGTGGACATCATAAAAAAAGAAAAAGTGCTGCTTCTGATAGATAAATACAAAGACCTTCTTGCTTTTGCTGAAATCATCCCCATCTCTGCCCTAAAAGGAACCAATGTCAAAGTTTTAGAAGAAAGCATCTACCAGCATCTTCCAAAAGCAGAGAGAATCTTTTCTAAAGACCAGCTTTCCACTCAGACTCAAAGATTTTGGCTCTCTGAGATCATCAGGGAAAAGCTGCTCAAATATGTGGCTAAAGAGCTTCCTTTTGTGACCGCGGTCCTTATCAACAAAATCGAAGAAAGAAAAACCAAGGGCAAGCCTTTGACCTATATTCATGGAGATATCTTTGTGGAAAGGGAAAGCCACCGCAAAATCATTCTGGGAAAGCAAGGCTCTCTCATCAAAAAAATCGGCACAGAAGCACGCAAGGAAATCGAGAATATCGTGAAAACAAAAGTTTTTCTTGACCTCCATGTAAGGGTAAGGAAAAGTTGGCGCGATTCACCCAATGTTTTGGAGCTTATTGAACAGCAGTAAACGGGGTGAGCGAGGGGCTTCGAACCCCCAACCTCCGGATCCACAATCCGGTGCTCTAACCAGTTGAGCTACGCTCACCATGAAAATCGGATTGATTCAAAATTTTCGCACTTCATGGGATTTATGTCAAGTCAATCAGACAGTAAATCATTCATCAAAAATTTATCACAAATGATTTCAATTTCTCTATTGGCAAAAAGGAGTAAAAAAATATAAGATAAAAAAAATTGCTTTTTGGGAGATAATAAAAAATGAAAATCTTCACCAAAAAAAGAATATGGATCGGGTTTCTCATTATTTTGGCAGCTGCAATCATTTATCTAGGGGTAACCTATGCCCCCTACCTTCAACAAGGACCTATTGGATGCGGGTATAAAGCTAAAATACTGTGCTCAGGAGTTTTTGTCTCAAATCGGAATCCCGAGACTGTTATGGAACAGGACCTGGCTTTTCACCCTCTGTTCGATCTGATCAAAACAGATGTGGATTATGAGAACAAAGAAGTGAAAGCTTCTCTATTAGGATTGATTAAATCTAAAGCCATCTACATAGATCAATTGGGAGCAGTTCTTCTCAGCGGCGCAGATGAAGAAAACATCCGTTCCTGGCTAGTTTCTATTCCAGCGCCCCAACCTTCAAAACCAGAGGAGTTCCCCTGGCCCACCGGAGACCTCATCCAAAGATCAGAATATCTGGATGAATGGGATTGGTCCCGTTTGGAACAAGCTCTGGATAAAGCCTTTGAAGAACCTGATCCGGAAAGACCCCGGAGGACCCGGGCTGTGGCTGTGGTGTATAAAGGAGACCTTATAGCAGAACAATATGCCCCGGAAATTAATAAAGACACTCCTTTGATCGGGTGGTCCATGACCAAAAGCATCACCAGTGCTCTGGTGGGCATCCGAGTGAAACAGGGAAAATTGAGTATCCATGACCCGGCTCTGGTTCTAGAATGGCACAATCCAGATGATCCCCGCCGGAAAATCACCCTGAATCACCTCCTGAGAATGAGCAGCGGACTTGAGTTTGACGAAACCTATGAATCGGATCCTCTCTCTGATGTCAACACCATGCTTTTCACCAAACCGGATATGGGAGCCTTTGCTTCCAGCTTCCCTTTAGAAGCTGAACCAGGGACTGTGTGGTCTTATTCCAGCGGTACCACTATGATCCTCTCCCGGATTATACGCCATTCTTTTGACTCCCATGAAGAATATCTGGCTTTTCCCCGAAAAGAATTATTCAATAAAATCGGTATGCGGAGTGCGGTCCTGGAACCGGATGCCTCTGGAACCTTTGGCGGAGCTTCCTACTGCTACGCCACAGTGAGAGATTGGGCGCGATTCGGACTGCTTTATCTCAATAACGGCGTTTGGCAGGGAGAACAAATTCTTCCTGAGGACTGGGTTGAATACACCACCACTCCAGCACCTGCTTCTCCAAAAGCCCAGTACGGAGCTCAATTTTGGCTCAACAAAGGAAGCTCTGAAGATCCCAAAGACCGCAAATTCCCTAAATTGCCACGGGATGCTTTTTTCTGTTTGGGACACAACGCCCAATCTGTCACCGTGATTCCCTCTAAGCATCTTGTGGTGGTCCGCCTCGGCTGGACCACCAAAGGAGGCTGGGATTTAGAGGAATTTATTGTGGACATTATCAATTCCTTAAAAATAAATAAAAATCCGGGAATAGAGAGCGATTTGAGATAAACAAAAACTTTAACCGTCTTTATACGTAACAGAAAATGGCGACTAAATTAAAACCGCACCAAGAATCATGTCCAATAGGTTGTTTAACGTGGTTTATTCATGAAAAAAGGTTATGTTTTCATTTTATTGAAAAAAAATTTTATTCTGTTATTATTGTAACGATTTAAAAAGGGGAGACGTTAATATAATAAAAAGCTCATACCGAAAAGATGAAAATCGCCAAACTAACCATTAACCGGCCTGTCAGCACTTTTATGTTTTTTCTAGCTGTTGTCCTTCTGGGATTTGTATCCTTAGGAGAGCTCAGCGTAGACCTTCTCCCGGATATAAGCTATCCCAAACTGTCCGTTTCTGCCCGGTATCCGGGAGTGGCGCCTGAAGAAGTGGAAACTCTTCTCACCCAAAGACTTGAATCAGCTGTGATGCGGATTCCTGGACTGAGAAGAGTGGAAACGGTTTCTGAAGAAGGCGGAGTCTACATGACCCTTGAATTCTCCTGGGGGACTGATATGGATTTTGCCATGCTCCACACCAGGGAAAAGCTGGACAGTGTACAGCTTCCTGAGGAAGTGGAAGATCCCACCATCATTCCTCTGGACCCCCAAAGCAAACCCATCATGGTTCTGTCTGTCTCTGGCGACCGATCTCTCTTGGAGCTCAAGGAGTTTTCTGAAGAACTCATCAAACCCAGACTGGAGCAAATCGAAGGAATCGGTTCCGCAGAAATAGCCGGAGGAGTGGAAAGAGAGATTCATATCGATATCGATCCTGATCTCATGTCTCTTTATGGACTTGATATTCAAACTGTTTCTAACCGAATCAGTCAGTTCAACACCAATCTCCAGGGAGGCACCATAAGAAAAGGACGATTCAAATACGCTTTAAGAATCATCGGTGAATTTGAGGAGATTGATGAAATCGGAGAAGTCAGCCTTAAGACCACTAAAGAAAAAGGAGTGGTTCGGGTCAAAGATATCGCTCAAATCAAAGACTCCATTAAAGAACGGGAAGGAATCACCCGGCTCAACGGGAGTGAAAGCATTGGCATCTTGGTCAGAAAAGAAGCTGGAGCCAATACCGTAGCCGTTACCCAATCTGCCCGGGAAGTGATTGAGGAAATAAAGCGGAGAAACGAACAGATCGATATCATGGTGGTCACGGAGCAGGCCCAATACATTGAAAACGCCATATCCTCTGTTCTCAATGCCATCATCTACGGTGCTGTTTTGGCTTTTCTTGTGCTGGTTGTGTTTCTTCAAGATGCCAAGACTCCTTTGATCATTGCCTCTGTGATCCCCATTGCCATTATCGCGACCTTTAATCTTCTCTTTTTCATGGATATCACCTTGAACATCATGTCTTTGGGAGGATTGGCCCTGGGAGTGGGAATGCTTGTGGACAACTCCATCGTGGTCTCAGAAAGTATCTTCAGGCATAAAAACCTGGGAAAAAGCCTGAGTGAGGCCGCTTATATTGGAACCAAGGAAGTGGGAATGGCAGTCACCGCATCCACCTTCACCACCATCTCAGTTTTTCTGCCTGTGATTTATGTGCACGGAGTGGCAGGACAGCTTTTTAAAGACCAGGCCTTAACCGTGACGTTTGCTCTTCTCTCTTCCCTTATTGTCTCCCTGACTCTTCTCCCCATGCTAGCGTCAAGAAAATTTGATATAGAAGTTAAAGAGCCCCAAAAAACCGAACACAAAAAAATAGAGCCGCCCAAACCAAAACAAAAGAAAACTTTCAAAAAAATACTGTTTCTTCCTTTCAAAGGACTTCAAAAAGGGCTCTATCTCTTGGTCAAAGTCATATTCATGGCTTTAAATTTTATCTTCAGCTTTCTAATCCAGCTGTTTGTCCTGATTTTCCACTACCTGTCTCTTCCCTTTAAACCCGCAGCCCGGTTTGTGTTTGGAATCTATAATAATATTTATGATCGATTTTCCTCTTTTTATCACCGATTTCTTATCTATGCCTTGGATCATAAAGGGCATGTCATTTCAGGATCTCTTGTTTTTCTTCTGCTCACCCTTGTTCTGGCGACTCAGATACCCAGTGAACTGATGCCCAAGCCCGAGACGTCATCATTTGACCTTCATTTAACCACTCCTATTGATTACTCATTGGAACAGACTTCAGAACTCACCTGTTCTGTGGAACAGTGGCTGAATCAGCACAAAGATGTGGAAAACATTTTCTCTCAAATCGGGATTGTCAGCGGGATGGAGAGTCTAAATCCGGAAGTTTCTTTAAACTCCGTTCAAATCCGCATTCAGGCTCAATCTCCGCATAAAATGGAGAGGGCCATAGAGAATTTGAGGTCATTCCTCAGCAATTATCCTGACCTTCAGTTTTCTATAGTCAAGGAACAGTCCACTATCGGACAGTTTCTCGCTTTCACCACTGCAGAGGTAGGGTTGAAAATCAAAGGGGAAGATCTGAATGTCCTCAAAAACTTAGCCGAACAGGTGGTGGCAAAACTTGGGGAAATCAAAGAAATTACTGATGTGACCACCAATATCGGTGAAGGAAAGCCAGAATTTTTGGTGCAGATCAAAAAACAGGCTTTAGATAAGTACAATATTGCTCCAAGGGATATTGGAAATTTTCTGGTTTATGCGGTGCGCGGTCTGGTGGAGACTCAGTTTAAAGAACTGGAAAAAAAGTATGATATCCGGGTCCGCTTTCGAGACCGAACCAGAGAAAATATCGATTTGCTCCTGGATGAGCAAATGCCTTATTCAGGAGGGACTATCCCTCTCAGAGAGCTGGTCACCTATCAGCTTGCCAGAGGTCCCAAAGAAATCAGAAGAGAGAATCAGGAGAGGGAAATCCTGGTGGCCGCCAATGCACGCGATATAAAAATAAGCCAGGCTGTTCCTTTGATTAGAGAAAAATTAGATGAGCTTGAGATTCCTCAAAATTACAGGATTCTCCTCAGCGGAGAACAGGAAGAAATGCAGAAGTCTTTTCGAAGTCTTGGCTTTGCCTTTCTTTTAGCCGTGTTTCTGGTCTATATGATCATGGCTGCCCAGTTTGAATCTCTGCTTCATCCTTTTCTCATCCTTTTTACTCTGCCCATGGGATTGACCGGGGCCATCTGGGCGCTTTTTATAACCGGCCAAACTTTGAACGTGATATCCATCATCGGTATGGTGGTACTGGCTGGGATTGTGGTCAATGACGCTATAGTCAAAATAGACTACACCAATCAATTGAGAAAAAAAGGAATGGGAACTCGAGAAGCCATTATGGAAGCCAGCCGGGTGAGACTGCGGCCCATTCTGATGACTACGGTCACCACAGCAGTGGGCCTTTTCCCTATGTCTTTGGGATTGGGAAGAGGATCTGAGCTCCAGCAGCCCCTGGCGATTTCCGTGATAGGAGGACTGATTTTGTCCACTTTCCTGACTTTAATCCTGATTCCTCTCGCTTATGAAATAGCAGAAAAAGCAAGATCAGGGTCAAAAAAATGAAGGTATTTATTGAACGGCCTATTGCCACAGCTATGCTTTTTCTGGCTCTTCTGGTCCTGGGAGTAAATTCCTATTTCAATATCCCTATTGAACTGGCGCCTAAGGAAGAATATCCTGAACTCAACATCATCACTTCGTGGCCGGGTGTTCCCCCTGAGATCATCCAGACCCAAATCTCCTCCTTAATCGAGGAAAAAGCCTCCACGGTCAAAGGAGTCCGAAAAATCACTTCCTCTTCTTCAATCGGACAGTCTCTGGTCACTCTGGAATTTGACCCCAAAATCAATATGGAATTCGCTCATCTGGCCTTAACTGAAAAAATATCAGGGATTGAAGAGGAGCTGCCGGAAAGAGTCAGACCCAGTATCGAACCTTATGTCCCTGAAGAATTTCAGGTTGAGCCCTTTCTCAAATACACCATATCCGGAGATTATTCTCTTCATCAGCTTCGAAAGATGGTGAAAGAAAAAATAGAGATGAAAATCGGCTCGATCAAGGGAATCTCCAGCGTTTCAGTCACTGGAGGGGCTGAACCGGAAATAGGGATTATCCTTATTAAAGACAAAATGGAAGCTCTCAACATCCCCCCTTTTCTAGTGAGCTACAGGATAGATCAAAGGATCAAGACTTATCCGGCTGGAAAAATCGAAAAAGGGCCCCAGGAATTTCTGTTCAAAGTATCTGATTCCATCACAGATATCCATGATTTGGGAGAAACTATCATCACCCGCTCCGGTGAAAATGTCATCCGGCTGAAAGACATTGCTGAAATCAATCCCACCTACGGGGAAATCCGCACCATAAACCGGATCAACGGACAGCCTACCATAACCTTGACCATCCATAAAGAAAAAGGAACCAGCACCTTAAAGCTGGTGAAAAAAGTCAAAAATAGAATAGATGAGCTGAAAAAAGATCTTCCTTCTGACCTGGTGTTTCGAACAGTCAATGATGAAAGTGAGGAGATCCAGGACAACCTGAGAGACCTTTACATTGTGGTGGGCATCATCATAACCGTTATTTTTATTCTGGTTTTTCTGGTGCTCCAAAACTTCAAGCCCTCTCTTCTGGTTATCTCATCTGTGGTGTTTTCCATTTTGATCACTTTTAATTTGATCTATCTGTTCGATATTTCGCTCAATATGCTGACCCTGGGAGGACTGGCACTGGGAATCGGCCTTTTTGTGGACAACTCCATTGTGGTTTTCGAAAACATCTTAAGAAAAAGAGAACAGGGTCTTCCCACCAAAAAAGCAGCCATATCCGGTTCCAAAGAAGTTTTTCTTCCGGTTCTGGCCGCCACTCTGACCACCATGAGTGTGTTTTTTGCTTTTGCTTATTTTCAGGGACGACTTAAAATCTACTATCTTCCCCTGGCTGTTGTGATGACTTCAGCACTGGCCACCTCTCTTTTGGTCTCTTTTTCCCTGATCCCGGCGCTCAGCCCCAAACTGCTCAAAAGAGGGAAAAAACAAAAAAAGCATCGAGGCAAAAGAAGCTGGGAAAAAATATTTCGTTTTTTGATCCGACATCCTCTGGAAGTCATTCTGTTTCTCTCAGTCATTTTTTACGGGACCTACAAATGGTTCCGGTCTGAAGTCACTATCGGCGAATGGATGAGCTGGTATTCCAAACAATCCCTCATAGTGAGTGTAACCATGCCTTCAGGGACAGAGATCGAACAGACTGATGAGGTGGTGAAAAGCTTTGAACAAAAAATACTGGCAAAAAATTATGAAAAAAAAGCAGATACCCAAGTGACTGTGGAGAGGGCTTACATCAGGATCACTTTTCCGCTTGAAATCGAAACTTCTTACCAGCCTTATGTGCTCAAGGAAGAATTGATCCAGCACGCCACCAATTACGCAGGAGTGGGCATTGGAATTTACGGATTTGATCCTCAATCCTATTCAACCAGTATCGGAAGTTATAATTTTCTAGGTTCAAGCATCAAATTTTTTGGATACAATTTGAAAAAATTAAATACTATCACTCATAACCTGGAGGAAATGCTGAAAAGGAATCCCAGGATAAAGGAAACTCAAATCAGCTCCTCAAGATGGGGATGGCGCTTGGAATCCTTTGAATATATCCTTAAGATTTCCAAGGAAAAGATAAAAAAATACAATGTGGATCCCCAATATCTCTTCTATCACATACAATCTTTGATCCAGGGAAGAGTTGGCAATGTTCCCAAAGCAAAAATAAGCGGTAAAGAAATGGACATTTCCATTAAATTCCCTCGATCTCATTCTGTTGAGCTTAAAGACCTTCAAGACATGCTGTTCCGGACCCAGGAGGGGGAGTACCTCCGATTGGGAGAAATCACAGAGATTGAAGAAAGGCCTATAGCCGGGTCTATTGACAGAGAAGACCAGCAGTTCCAGCAAACCCTGGCCTGGGAATTCAGGGGCCCCTATAAAGCGGCTGAAAACTACAGAAAAAGTGTTTTTGAAAACCTGTCCCTTCCTCCAGGATTCTCCGCCACTTTGGAAGGAACCCGATGGATGACCGAGGAAGAAAAAGGACAGATCACCTTTGCCATCCTTTTCTCCCTGGTCATCATATTCATGATCCTGGCTTCCCTTTATGAATCCCTTATCCAGCCCTTTTTTATCCTCCTGGCTGTTCCTCTGGCGCTCATCGGCGTGTTTGTGGCATTTGTGGTGGCTGACTTTGCGTTTGATTCTGCGGCATATGTGGGGGTAATCCTTCTGGGAGGTATTGTTGTGAACAACTCCATCCTTCTGGTAGACCATATCAATCTCAAAAGAAGAAAAGGGCTTCCCCTCTTGGATGCGGTTCTGCAAGGGACCAAAGAAAGAATAAGACCTATTTTTCTCACCACCAGCACCACTGTGTTTGGGATGCTTCCTATGGTCCTGGTCCAAGTGGAAGTAGGGCAGAGAAAAATCTGGTCCACCCTGGCTCTTTCTGCCGTGGGAGGGCTTATCAGCTCCACCCTTTTTATTCTCATCGCTATCCCGGTCTTTTATTATCATGGAGATCATATAAAAACATGGCTTAAAAATAAATCCATAGAAATCAAAGAATCCCGGAGGCGGTTTTGAATCAAAGCCTGATAAGGAGTTTATCATGCATAAAATATTGATACCCAAAAAATATCTGATGATTTTCCTGATCCTGATCATTGTTTTAGCCGGCGTTTATTTTCTTTTTCTCAAAAAAGGTCCTGAAGCTGCTGCTTCAGAAGGATCAGAAGAAACCACGATTCAGGAAGGGACCGAGGCAGCTCCTGAAGCTCCGGTTTCAGTAAAAACCGTGACGGCAATAAAAGGGGACCTGAATATAAAGCTCAAATCTCCAGGTGAAGCCTTTACCAGAAAGAAAATCATTGTAAAATCAGAAGTCCCGGGTTGGATCGATCATCTTCATGTTGAAGAAGGACAGCACGTCAAAAAAGGAGATTTGCTGATAGAACTGGATAACCGACAGTATCAATTGAATCTAGAAGAGGCCAGAGCCTCTTATCTCCAAAAACTCTCCGAACTCCTCATGGAACAAAAGTTTTCTCAAAGCCAAGAACAAATCTCAACTTCAAGTTCTGAAGAACTCGAAAAGTTCAAGAAAGAATTCGATAAAGCCACTGAACTTTATACCAAAGGGCTCATCTCCATAGAAGAATATGAAAAAATCAGCAAAGAATATGAAATGGTTTTGATAGAATCCGGAGAATTGAAAGACGAGATCAGAGAAGCGGCCAAAGGTGTCACTCAAGCGGACATCAATGTGAAAAAAGCCAAGATGGAATTGGAGAAAACCCAAATACAGGCTCCTTTTTCAGGAATAGTCTGCGATATCCAGGTGACTCCCCAAGAGCATGTCTCCAGCTCTCAGGAGCTCTTCACACTGGTCAATATAGATCAAATCCAAGTGCACGCCAAAGTCCTGGAAAGCGAAGTCGGAAAGATGAAAACAGGTCGAGAAGTTACTCTGAATTTCAGTGCTTATCCAGAAAAAGAATTCAAAGGAACAGTCAAGTCCATAAGCCCTATTATTGATCCAGAGGACAGAACCTGCAAGGTCATTGTCACCATGAAAAATCCAGGAGAAATCATCAAACCAGGTATGCATGCAGAGGTGGAGATTATCACTGATGTTTATCAGGACAGGCTATTGATTCCTCAAGATGCCATACTAGTCAGAGGAGGTCGGAAATTAGCCTTTGTGGTGGAAGGAGATTTGGCTAAGTGGCGGTATCTGGAGCTTGGCCTTGAAAATGAAGAGTACGCTGAAGTGCTGGACGGAATTACAGAAGGAGAAGAGGTGATTATAGAGGGCCACTTCACTTTAGCCCATGATGCAAAAGTAAGAGTGGTGGAATAAATCACCTGATAAATAAAAATTTCACCTTTAAAGGTGATTGCTATTTAAGCTAAAATATAACTAAAATAGTATATCTGTCTATGAATAAGGCATGTATATAGGAGAAAATTATGGGGCTTACCAAAAAACAAGAAGATCTTTACAGACAAACTATGGAAGAGGCCAAATCTCAATTAGATTCTATAGACGAAGAAATGGAAAAAGAAATTCAAAAAGCAAGAGAACGACTAGAAAAATTGAAGGAATCCAAAGAATCCTTCAGGCAGCTGTATGAAGGAGCGGCAAGGCTTCTAGGCGTGAAAATCGAAACAGAAGATGAATCTGGACAAGAAGAGGAATCGCCTTCAGTCAAGCCAAACGAGAATAATGAAGAAGAAAAAGAAGATTCATCAGATGATTCGAGCTCATAATCGAAATCAAACCAATCTAAGAGATCTGCTTCTCAAGAATGGGACAGCCGCACAATCTTGTTTTTCTGGGTAAGCTGTTTGCCCTTGGTTCAGCCCTGATCTGGGCTGTGGCCGTGATCCTATTCAGGATAAGCGGCCGAACCGTTCATCCATTAGGTCTAAACCTTGTAAAATCCGTGGTTTCGGGTGTGCTTCTTGTCCCCACTATTTGGCTTTTGAACCAGCCACTGCTCCCATCATTGCCCCTAAAAAGTTATGGCCTGCTGCTTTTAAGCGGGATTATCGGAATTGCCCTTTCAGACACTCTTCTCTTTGAAAGTCTCAACCGGTTGGGTGCCAGCCTCTCTGCCATTGTCTCCTGCAGCTACAGTCCTTTTGTCATTATCCTGGCCTCTTTTTTTCTTTTTGAAAGCATGACCCTATGGCAGCTCATAGGCGTGGCTCTCATCATCTTGGCTGTAGTCATAATCTCTCATAAAAATGGAATCACTAATATTTCTCAAAAAGACCTTGTGGCGGGAATTGTATTAGGGCTTTTGGCTATGCTGGCTATGGCAGTCAGCATTGTGTTAATGAAGCCTGTTCTCATTCATTCTTCTGTTTTATGGGCAACTCTGGTAAGAACAGTAGGTGGGATGGCTCTTCTGTTTCCTGTGATCCAGATTCACTCCCAACGTGGTAAAATTTACCAAAGTATTTTTTCTTCTGAAAACTGGAAGCCCATGCTTTCTGGTTCTTTTTTGGGAGGGTACGCTGCGCTTATTGTGTGGATGGCGGGTATGAAATACGCTCAAGTCTCTGAAGCTTCAGTGCTCAATCAGATGAATTCAGTTTTTATTTTTGTTCTAGGAGTTATCTTTCTCAAAGAACCGGCCACTCGAAAAAAAGTCCTTGCCTTCGGAATTGCTTTTTGTGGCGTAATTTTGGTTTTACTTGGTTGATTCCTTTTCAGCTAACTTCAAATCCACCCAAAAATTGTATTCCGGAGGAGTCGCTTTTCTCATAGTACGGGCAAAACTGCTCGCACTTTTATCACTGCCGCTCATCCGATCGCTCACTCTTCTTTCTTGTGTCGCACCACCGGTCGCCCCCTGATCTCTGGCTCTGGCATTCATAGCCGCTGCCAGCTTGGCTCTCTGGGCTTTCATCTCTTCAGTAAGGCCACCCCATACAAAACCGACTTTAATGGTATCTCCTGCTTCAGCGTCCACTCCCGGAGCTATATCATAAGGTCTTTCCAATGGAATGGCAAATTCATAAACAATCCTGTCATCGAATTCCTGAGTTTCAAACGCAGCGGGTCTTACTTTGACTTTTTCTTTTAATTGAGATTTGGCATCTTTATTGGTCACTTTAATATCCGGAATATTATAGAACTTTTTGACCCGGATGTCATTCTTTTGGTCTTCTGATAATTCGCCCTGCTGTTTTTCTAATAATCCAATATACTGGTCAGCGGTCAACCTCATATTCCAAAACCGGATGCCGTACCGTTTTTTCTTCTTTCCTTCTGTATTCAACCAAACTATGATTCCAGACTCTTTAACTGAAGTTAAGTATTCAGGATCTTTGAATACAAAAAGAGCCAGTAAATAATTCTCGTTGTTTTTGAATGCGTAGTCTATATCGTATTTGTCATAAGTTTGAATTCTTTCTTTGGCCCAATCCTCATCAGATCCGTCCATCACGATCTTTTCTTGAATCCACTTGCTTTCATACGTATCTTCTTTGGCAAAACTCGCCACACTGATTGAAGCTATCATTAAAAACAGACAAGCTATCTTAAGGATTTTTTTCATTCCAGCCTCCTTCTCTCTTTTTATTTCTCCTGATTTAAAATGGTGCTCATAATTACACTTATATTTTAAATGAAAAGCAGAAAATTTTCAAAATCATTTATTGTTACTTTTAATTTTTTATGTATAATCTTATCCTATAATACTAGAAAAATACCGATGTTTATCCTGAATAATTCACGAGTCGAGGCTGCTGAAGATGCAAGGCGCAGGGCATGAAGGTGTGGTCCTTCACTGCGAATGCCCTGCAACGAAGCAGATACGGCAAGATCGGCTCGCCTGAAAGGTAAAAAAATGGTGATTAAAATTAAATATATAACCAAGAAAATATATTCAACTTATATTCTTAAAATAATTTTGCCTATCGCCTAAAATAAGTTAATAATGTTAACATCACCATTTTTTTATGAATAGTTCAGGATGAAGAAAATTCTGCTTTGGCTTCTAGCCTTCCTCATAACCGCTTTTGTGCTTGTCTATCAAAGGACCACAGGTCCCACTTATCCGATCCAAGGACAGACCCAAATCAGAGACACAGAAATAAAGTATAAGCTGGAAAGAAGTCATGTGAATACAGAAGACTACCAAATCAAAATCCATGTGCCGGAGAAGAATATTCAAGGCTCTGTCTTATTTCGAATTTTCAGATCCCAAAATGAATGGATAAAAAAAGAAATGACAAGAGAAGGAGATTACCTTGTAGGCTCTCTTCCCAAACAGCCTCCTGCAGGAAAGTTAGAGTATAAAGTCCTGCTTAAAAGTACCTATCAGACGGTCTCTTTATCAGGAAAAACACCTGTGGTCATACGGTTTAAAGGACCAGTCCCATCATCCATAGTCCTCATTCATATTTTATTTATATTCGCTGCTTTTCTTTTTTCCATCCGCTCCGGATTGGAATCTTTGATCCCTAACTCAAACCCAAAAAGATTAGCTATTTGGGCAGTGGTTTTTCTCTTTATAGGAGGAATGATATTCGGTCCCATCATGCAAAAATTTTCTTTTGGGTCTTTTTGGACCGGTTTCCCTTTGGGCAAGGACCTCACTGACACCAAAACGCTGGTTGCTCTTTTGTTTTGGATCATCGCTCTTTGGGCCAGCCGGAAAAAAAACAAAAAAACATCCCGCCGGTGGATTCTGGCTGCCTCTTGTGTGATGTTGATTGTTTTTTTAATTCCTCACAGTTTATTGGGATCTGAATTCGACTATTCTCAATTAGAAAACAATGAGAAAATAGAAAGTGTGCAATAAACTGAAACTCAAATGTGGCTTACGCTCCGTTCAGATTTTTAACGCCATTTTTCTTCAAAGTTGCTTCAGCCACACCTGAGTTTCAGTTTTATTAATTTCGTGCAAGATAGAATATAAAGATTAAGGATCTGGAGGTATGAAATGAAAAAAATATTTTCCGTTTTAAAACTTTTACTATTTCTTGTTTTGTCTTTATCTTTGTTGGACCTGGCTTATACACAAGAAAAAGAGCTGAAACCCATTAAGGATATCGCAGATATCATGGCATGGAAGAGCATCCGGGGCGCCACCCTCTCCCCTGACGGCACCTGGTTTGCTTATTATCTCGCCCCCCAGGAAGGAAATGGAAAACTCATGGTGAAAAACACCAAACAGGACAAAGAATTTAGCTTTGACATAGGAGAGCCTCCGGCTTACTCTTCCTCTAGTGCCATCAGTTTCTCAGAAGATTCCCAATGGCTTGCCTACACGGTGTATCCAACTAGGGAAGAAGCCAGAAAACTTCAAAAACAGAAAAAAAAGACCTATAACTCAGCCGCCTTGTTGAACCTTGAATCCGGAGAAAAAAAAGAAATCGAAAAGATCCAAAATTTTTCTTTTTCAGGGGAAAATCCTCATTGGATCGCCTTCCACAAATATCCCATTGAAGAACAGTCCAAAAATGAAGACAAATGGAAAGGGACCGACCTGATTCTTCAGAATCTCGAAACCTCCGGTCAACTGAATCTGGGAAATGTGGCTGAATTCGCCTTTGATAAAAAAGGAAGATGGCTTGCCTATCTCATCGATGCTAAGGGAAAAACAGGAAACGGAGTCCAATTACGAAACATGAAAACAGGGGTGATTCTTCCTCTAGACAGTGATGAGAATGAATATACAAAACTAACCTGGACCGAAAAAGGAGATGGACTAGCGGCACTCAAAGGAAAAGAAGATAAACAGTATGAAGATAATATCTACAGTGTGGTGGGCTTCCAAGGATTTGACTCGGAATCACCTGAAAAATTCAGCTACAATCCCCATGAAGATCCAAACTTTCCTGAGGGAATGACCATAAGCCCGAACCGGAATCCTCTGTGGACTGAGGACCTCTCCGCTGTTCTTTTCGGAATCCACGAAGTCAAGAAAAAAGAACAAGAAGAAAAGCCGGAAGAAGAGTCTGAGAAGAAAAAAGAAGAACCTGAAAAAAACCCAGCTCCTGAAAAGAAACCAGAAAAAGAAATCGATAAACAGGACCTTCCTGATCTTGTGATCTGGCACTGGCTGGACAAAAGACTCCAGTCCATGCAGCAGGTTCAAGAAAAAAGAGATGAAAAATTTAGTTTTTTGTCTGTTTATAACCTCAAAGAGAAAAAATTCATCCGGCTCGCTGATGAAAAAGTCAGAGAGGTTTCCCCAGCTCCCAAACACAAATGGGCCATAGGATTTGACCGAAAAAAATACGAGCTGGATGCCAATTTGTATGGAAGAAGACATCAAGACATCTATGTCATCAACATAAAAACCGGAAAAAGAGAGCTGGCTCTTGAAAAATGCCGGTGGTACTTCTCCCCTTCACCAGACGGAACCCACTTTCTTTTCTACCAGAACGGAGACTTTTACACCTATGAGATACCCACTGGAAAAAAATTCAATATCACAGAAAAAGTTCCCACTTCATTCATCGATACAGAAGACGACCACAATGTAAAGGATCCCCCTGTTTATCCTATAGGATGGGAAAAAGAAGGAAAATCTGTGCTGCTCTATGACAACTGGGATGTGTGGGGTGTTCCCGTGCATGGAGGAAAAGGACTTAACCTCACCCAAATAGGAAAAACAAAACAAATTCGGTTCTCCAGACGCTTCCGTCTGGACCCTGAGGAAAAAGGCATTGATCTTGAAAAACCCCAATATTTCACGGCATACGGTGAATGGAATAAAAAAGGAGGCATTGCTCTGGTCAAAAAGAAGAAACCTGGAGCCAAACTGCTTTTATGGGATGACGCTAATTTTTCTATCCAAAAAGCTAAAGACACGGATGTTTTTCTCTACACCAAACAAACATATAAGGATTATCCTGACTTTTATGTCACTGACTCCACTCTGCAAAACGGACAAAAACTAACCCATGCCAATCCCCAGCAGTCTGACTTTTTATGGTCCTCAGGCTCCATGCTGGTCGATTATGAGAGCCAAAACGGAGACCGGCTCCAGGCCTCGCTTTTTCTTCCTGCCGATTATGAAAAAGGACAATCCTATCCTACTATCGTCTATATTTACGAAAAGCTCTCTCAGAGTCTGAACCGCTACTTCATGCCTTCAGCCCGAGGTTTTAATAAATCTGTCTACTCCAGCCTGGGATATGCTGTTCTCATGCCTGATATAGTCTATGAAATCAATGACCCCGGAATATCCGCCGTCAACTGTGTGATTCCCGCAGTTCAAGCTGCGGTTGAAACCGGAGTGGTGGACAAAGACAGGATCGGTATCCACGGACATTCCTGGGGTGGATATCAAACCGCTTTTTTGATCACCCAGACCGACCTTTTTAAAGCAGCTGTGGCTGGAGCCCCGCTCACCAACATGATCTCTATGTACAGCTCTATTTACTGGAATTCAGGTTCTGCCAACCAGCCTATCTTTGAATCGAGCCAGGGCCGGTTCAAAGGAAATTATCTGGAAAATCTGGATGCCTATGCCCGAAATTCCCCGGTGTACCACGCTAAAAACGTCACCACTCCTCTGATCATCCTTCACAATGACAAAGACGGAGCTGTGGACTGGAATCAGGGAATCGAATATTTCAACACCCTGCGCCAGCTCAAAAAGCCAGTGGTCATGCTTCAGTATAAAGGAGAAAACCACGGCCTGAGAAAACCAGCCAACCAAAAAGACTACACTGTGCGGATGCGAGAATTTTTTGACCATCATCTGCTGGGAAAACCTGCTCCCACCTGGCTGAAACAGGGAATCCCCCATCTGGAACTTGAAGAACACATAAAAGAACGTACTGCTGAAATACTCAAGAAAAAAGAAACTGAGAAAGAAGAAGAGAAATAATCATTACCAATAAAAAAGGCTGGCTGTCGAGGCGCCAAGGTTTAGAAAAGGAAGCGGGGCTAAGGAGGATTCCTCTCCAGCCAGCGTCTCTATTATATTACATTCATTATAGAAAAGTAAAAAAATAAAAATCAATAAATAAATGAGGTTAAACATGAAAAAAATCACTTCACTGTTATTATTCACTGTTGTTCTTTCTTTTCTTTTTATGACTGATTATTCTTCTGCCTCCGAGGAATCGCTTTATTTTAAAGACTTAAAATACCGGTGTGTGGGTCCCTCAAGAGGAGGCCGCGTCACAGCTGTCACAGGAGTGCCCTCAGAGCCTTCTACTTTTTACATGGGAAGTACCGGGGGCGGTGTGTGGAAGACCACAGACTACGGACAGAGCTGGATCAACATCACTGACGGATTTCTGGAAACCGGCTCTATCGGCGCCATCCGCGTGGCTCCCTCAGATCCAAAAATTATCTATGTGGGGACCGGCTCAGACGGGATCCGGAGCAATGTCATCACAGGCCGCGGAGTGTACAAGTCCACAGACGAAGGAAAGACCTGGAATTTTGTGGGACTCAGACAGGCCGGACAGATCGGTGCGGTGGAGATCCATCCTCAGAACCCTGATATTGTTTTTGCGGCGGCTCTGGGCCATGCTTTTGGATCCAATCCGGTCCGGGGTGTGTTCCGAACCCAAGACGGCGGGAATAGCTGGGAAAAAGTCCTTTATGTTTCTGATAAAACAGGGGCTATAGATTTGGAGCTGGTTCCGGATAATCCGGATGAGATATACGCATGCCTGTGGCGAGGCGAGCGCAAACCCTGGACCATTATCAGCGGAGGCAAAGAAGGCGGGATCTATAAGTCTTCCGACGGCGGCGACACCTGGACAAAGCTCTCTAATGGACTTCCCCAGGGTTTGGTTGGAAAAAGCGACCTGGCTGTAACGCCCGCTGATCCTGATGTTGTTTATGTTCTTATTGAAGCACTTCCCGGAGGAGGTGTTTACCTCTCCAAAGACCGGGGACAGAGCTTTGAGCTCATCTCCGCCAAAAAAGAGCTTCTGGACCGGCCTTTTTACTACACCAATATTGATGTTGATCCCACAGATGCCAACATCCTGTATGTCAATTCCCCCCGCTATTACAAATCCACTGATGGAGGTAAAACCTGGACAAGGCACTCCACTCCTCACGGAGACAATCACGATATGTGGATCAACCCTCACAATCCCGACCTTTTCATCCAGTCCAATGACGGGGGCGCCAATGTCACACGGGACGGCGGAAAAACCTGGTCCACCCAGCACAACCAGCCCACAGCCGAGCTCTACCAGGTGAATGTGGATGACCAGTTCCCCTACTGGCTTTATGCCGGACAGCAGGACAACTCCACTATTGCGGTTCCCAGCCTTCCCCCCTACACTTCCCCGACCGGAGCCTCTGGCTTCTGGCTTTCTGTGGGAGGTTGTGAGACCGGCCCGGCGGTTCCTAAACCGGGAAATCCGGATATTGTGTATGCCAACTGCAAAGGACGCTTCGGAAGATACAACAAAAACACAGGACAGGAAAAGCAGTATTATGTGGGCGCCCAGTACATATATGGGCACAATCCCAAAGACTTGAAATACCGGTTCCAGAGGGTCTCCCCCATTCATATCTCCCCTCACGACCCAAATGTGGTGTATTTTGCCTCCCAGTTTCTTCACCGGACCACAGACGAAGGCGTGACCTGGGAGACCATCTCACCGGATCTCACCGCATTTGACCCATCCAAACAAGTCATCTCCGGGACTCCCATAACCCGGGATATCACCGGAGAAGAATTCTACTCCACCATCTATGCGGTTCAGGAATCGCCTCTGGAAAAAGGAGTCATCTGGGTGGGTGCCAATGACGGACCTATTCACATAACCAGAGACAACGGCAAGACCTGGACCGAAGTGACTCCCCCTACTCTGCCTCCAGGAGGAAGGGTCCAGACCATTGAAGCTTCCCCTCACAGACCCGGGAAAGCTTATGCAGCGGTGTACCGGTATCTTCTGGATGACTGGGAACCTTATGTTTACAAAACCGAAGATTACGGGAAGTCTTGGATGCGCTTGACCGATGGAGAAAACGGCATTCCTGTGGACTATCCCACAAGAGTGGTCCGTGAAGATCCCAACAGAGAAAGACTCCTTTATGTGGGGACTGAGTTCGGCATGTTCATCTCTTTTGATGATGGAAAGAACTGGCAGCCTTTTCAGCTCAATCTCCCGGCCACTCCGGTCACAGACATCAAGATTCACCGTCAAGACCTGGTGCTGTCCACTATGGGACGCTCTTTCTGGATCCTGGATGACCTCACTCCCCTTTACCAATGGGATGAACAGACAAAACAGGCCCCATATGTCCTTTTCAGTCCTCGAAATACCTACCGGAGGCACTACTGGTCCTGGAGACGCTCTTCCGCAGATCCTGAATACAAACCCGCAGGCGCTTTTATCAACTATTATCTTGCCGAAAAAGTCTCCCAGGATATCAAGCTGGAAATCCAGGATGAACAAGGAAATGTCCTCCGCACTTTTATCGGCCAAAAAAACAAACCCGAGCAAAAATCTCTCGCCCCTGGGTCCTGGGATGTGTCACAGCTCCATTTAGAGCAAAAAGGCGAACCCAGACTGCTCCAAACCCAAGGAATGCACCGGTTTCTCTGGGATTTGAGACACATAAGCGGCTGGCAGCCTTCCGCTCAAGCAAGAGGAAGAAAAGGTTTTGGAGGAGGCCCCATGGTGGCTGTGGGAACTTACCAAGCCAAACTCACCATCGGAGATTGGAGTCAAATCCACGAATTTGAAGTGAGGCTCGACCCCCGAGTGTTTGAAGACGGAGTTACGCCGGAATCAATCAAAGAGCAAGAAAAACTGAGTCTTGAAATTAGAGACACTCTAAGTTTGGCCCGCCTGGCTGCTTATAGAGTGGAAAAAGCTCTCCAGAAGCTCACTGACAAAATCAAAGAAGCCGCTCCTCAAAAGGAAAAGGCCCAAGAGCTTAAAGAAAAACTCCTTGAAATCAAGAAAAAACTGGTAACCCGTGATGATATCCGCTATCCCCAGCCCATGCTCATCGACCAGATCGAATACCTTTACTCCATGCTCAACCGGGCTGACCAGAAACCCGGAAAAGATGCCTATGAGCGTCATGAAGAGCTTCAGTCCATGCTGGACCAGTATTTATCACAAATCAAGACACTTTTGACTGAAGTGAAAAAACTGGATCAATAGTTTTTTGGTTCCCTTTTTCTTTTGTTTGGAAGAAAAATGAATATATTGTTATAATACAAGCGATATGAATCATTTAGAAGCTGTTTTCTGGGATTATCCTCAATTAAAAAATGAAAAAAATCTGAAAAAATTCATTAAAAAAAGCAAAAAATCAAAAAAAATTTATACTTGGGTGTTGAAAAGATTTTTAGAGAATGGCCGGGTTGTCGATACTCTTGAGTACTTCTCCCTCCAGGAAATTGCTGACATATTGCCTGAAATCAGATTGACTCCTTATTCCAAAAAAAAATGGAAAAGGATCGTTGAAGTCTATGGAAAAACCAAAAGAAAATAAAAATTGCTATGCATCTCCTATTCAGAGAGAAATACTTCTTAAATTTCTGACTCACCCCTTTATCAGAGAATCCTTTTTTTTAACAGGCGGCACGGCTCTATCTGTTTTTTATCTTTACCATAGAGTCTCAGATGATCTAGACTTATTCTCTTTACAATCAGTGGACTTTTCTGAAATTGACTACTGGTTGAGATCCTCTTGGAAAGAAACATGTTCAAAAATTAAGCAAGGTCCTAATTTTTTATCTTTTCTCATTGAGGGAACCAAAGTTGACTTTGTTATCGATGCCCTTTCAAACAAAAAAAATAGGGAAAGAGTGGAATTTGAAAATGACCAAAGCATCTTAATTGATAATATCGATAACATCGCCTCAAATAAATTGAGCTGCATTGTGAGCAGGACCGAACCAAAGGATTTCATTGATACTTATTTCCTGTTTAAAAATTATTCGGATTTAAAAATAGAAGATGTCTACAAGAACGCAAAATCTAAAGACGCTATTTTCGATGATCCGCCAACCGCAGCCTTCCAGTTAGAAGAAGGGATTTCATTCATTAAGGAGAATCCCTCTCTCATGCCTGATTTAAAGAGAGAACTGAATTTTAAAGACGTTATTAACTTTTTTGAGGATCTTCTTGAATGGATTTATGCCAAATTTAAAGTGAAGTGATAATCACTCTCTCCTACTGATTCATTTCTGTTTACTACCATTATGAATAATTTGGTTCATCGTAAAAATGATTCAATCCTTCTTATCGGATAGGAGTCCAGATAAACTTAGTTTTAAAAGTTTTGGTCTTTTTTCTGTCAATGTTTAGTGTGAGACACCAGTAATTGACTGCTTTTCGGCTCAAATTTCGGCTGTTTATCAGCACATCAATAAATTTTTTCATTCCGCTTTTTTTCTGAACCTTTTTGATATAGTCAAAACCACCAAAGTTAATAGCTCTTTCAATTTCGATTTCAATGGGTATAGAATCAGGGTCGCTGTCCCAGAATAATTCTTCTCTCATTTGATAAACTCGCAGAAAAAGTGTTTGATGTCCTTCCATTCTTTATCTGACATTCTTTCAATTTGACCGCTTTTTTTTATCAACATGATAGAGTCCTTTTCTTTTTCTGCATCATCAAAATATACAAATGATGTTTTTAAATGATATTCGTATCGACTCTCGACACCGTACTTCTTTTTAACAAAGGTCAGAATATCTTTAAAATGATGATGGGTGTTCTTTAATAAGAAAAATAAGTCAACAAAATCTTTTGCGGAGCCGCGTTGAGTTATGGCGAGAGCTTTCATGGCCTCGATGTCTTTTAAAGACGCTAGGGAACTGTTTATGTTTTTATTAATTTTTATGGATTCAATTTGGGATAGAAGAGGATAAGGATAAAAAAATAAGGAAAATTTTATTTTATATAGATCTGAAATGAATAATATAACCGTATTCTCTTCGATGAGTTCAATAACAACATCTTTTTTAAAACATTTCTCCATGGCATAAATAAATTGTTGTGAATTGAATTTTTTTGGGGCAAAAAAATCAAGATCAACTGATATTCTGTGATTCAAAAAAAGAGAGACAGCGGTTCCGCCGGCGAGGTAACTGCCATCTGGAAGAATCTTGCATTTATTTATTTGAATTAATTGGTTTTTCAGGTTTTTAAGTGCATCTTCCCAATTCATAAACATATTTTACCATTATCTGATATTAAAAAAAACGATTGTACTAAAGGTATGTTTTTGAAGATAGAAATTTTTGGGAATTGCTGGTCTTTGTTCACAGGGAATGGATATAAGTCCAGACTATCTCATTGACTACAGGCCTAAAGACTATAAATCAGACGGGAAGTTCAAGAAGATCAAGGTTAAGATAAAAGAGAAACATTACAGAGTGCTGCACAGAGCCGGCTACATCGCAGATTGATGTGAAAAGCTTGAGCTTTTAAAAAAGAGCCAGCGAGAGGATTCGAACCTCCGGCCTACTGATTACGAATCAGTTGCTCTACCACTGAGCTACACTGGCTTTATTATTCATTGGTGTGTTGACAAAGCCTCATATTTCTATAGAATTTTCATTTTAAGTGTATTTTATCTTTAACCCGCGGTCAAGGATAAGTGAACTGAAAACATGATTATTAAAAAGCTGGAACTGCAGGGATTCAAATCTTTCCCTGACAAGACAAAGTTGAAGTTCCATCCAGGCATCACAGCCATTATCGGTCCCAATGGAACCGGCAAGAGCAATATTGTGGATGCTCTGCTCTGGGTGCTCCGGGGAGGAAGACTGAAAGCACTCAGAGGAGACCGGAGCGGGGATGTCATATTCAACGGCAATGAACAAAAAGCCTCCATGGGAATGGCTGATGTGAATCTCTTTTTAGCCAGTGATGAAAAAGAACTGAAGATCAATCATCGCGTGTTTCGCTCGGGCGAAAGTGAATACCGGATGGACGGAAAGAGAGTCCGGCTTAAGGATATCCAGGATACCTTATGGAAAAATTCAATCGGAGAAACCGATTATTTTGTCATTGAACAGGGCAGTATCGGCGCTTTTCTCTCCTCAAAACCCGTGGAAAAAAGATCTCTTTTAGAAGAGGCTGCAGGCACAGCCTTTTTCAAGGAAAAAAAACGGCAGGCGGAAAACAAGCTGGAAAACACCGAACAAAATTTATTGAGGCTGGAAGACATCATCAATGAAGTCAGTAAAGCAAAAAACTCTCTCCAGCGGCAGGCAAGAGCTGCCAAAAGATTCCGAAAGCTCAGAGAAAAAACTCGAGGACTGAATCTGATGCTTTTTCGGATCAAGCTGCATGACCTTCAAAAAGAGATGGAAGAGTTAAACCAGCCCTATCAAGAACATTTAAGCGAAGAGAAAGCTTTTACCAACAGATTAAAGACTGAGGAAAAAGAGCTGGCTGAGATAAGAAGACAAGTCTGGACATCAGAGAAAAACCTAAATGAAGACAAGGAAAACCTCTATTCCTTAAAATCACGGATTTCCAATCTTCGCTCAGATCAAGAAAGAGAATCAAAAAGGATAGACTATTTCCAGGAAAAAAAGAAAAGGTCTCAGCAGGAGTTAACTGAAATCCAGCAGGAAATCGAAACCCTTACCAGGAACAGAGAAGAATATGAACAGATCCTTCAGGATCATCAAAAACAGCTCAATCAAGATAAAGACAGATTGGAAAAAGCTAAAAAATCAAACCAGACTTATCTGGAAAAATTGAATGAGAACGAAAAAACCATAGAACAGCTCAGAGACCAATACTATCAAAAAATTTCTTCGCATACAGAGCTTAAAAACAATGAGGCGAAACTGGATAAAGAAATCGAGCTGATTTCCAAACAAGAAGAGAAAATTGAATCTGAACTGGAATCAGAAAACAACCGCTTTCTAAAAACAAAGAAAGAAATTAAAAGCCAGAGAGAAAAAATCACCCATATCCAAAAAGAGGTCGAAGAACAAACAAAGCTCCTTAAAGAACATCAGGAAGCCCTGAAAAAAGAAATCCAGTCTATTCAAGAATTAGAACAGCAGATCACTGATTTGGAAAAAACAAGATCAGAAAACTCTCATCATTTAAATGCACTTCAAAAATTAAAACAAAAAGAGCAGAGCTTCCATCATACGGATGAACTCAAGAATTCTTATCAACTTTTAGCTGATGTGGTTGATACAGATGAAGAGAATGCCAAGCTCATTGATGTTTTCTACAAAGAAGAAGCCAAATCCCTTCTTATGAAACCTGAAGATTTTATAGATCAGTTATCCCGAGGCCAACTCAAAGGAAATTTTCTTTTGCTTCATCCTGAACAAAAAACACAGGATCACAAAAAAATCCAAAACCAACCCAAAGTGATTGGTCTGCTCAAAAACCGCATAAAAGCAAAATCCGGCAACAAAGACTTCCGGTCTTATCTCCCTGAGGCTGTCATAGTGCAAAGTCTTCAAGATGCGGTCCACCTATGGGTGAAATATCCAGAATATCACTTCATCACTCTCAAGGGAGATGTGCTTTTATCCTCGGGCTTCATCAAATCAGGTGAAAAAAAGGAAGGATTGTTTGCTCTTACCCGGGAAATCAAAGCGGTTTCTCAAAAAATAATAGAAATCGACAACCAGATGAATCCCTTAAGAGCCCGGATTGAAGAACACAAAAAGAACAGAGAAAAGCTGATTCAAGACATTCAGCAAACCGAATCAAATATTTCCCATAGAAACCAGGAAAAAGAATCCCTGAAAAAAGATCTGAGCTATGGCCAGGAACAAAAGGAAACCATCCGATCCAGGATTGAGCTTATAAAAAATGAAAAAAAGGAATTATCTGATGAAAAAGCAGAGATGACTAAAGAAAAAGACCAGCTCAGTCTCCAAGGAAAAAAAGCCAATGATGAAATCAACTCAATAAAAACAGCCATAAAACAAGAACAGAAAAAATACGAAAACCTCCAAAACAAAAAAGAGCAGGAAAACAAAGACTACTTTGAAATCAAAACACAAATCGATGTGCTCTATGAAAAGAATCAAAATTTAGACAGTAAAAACAAAGAAACCGAGGAGAGGATCAACACTCTGAATAAAAAGCTCAAGAGCCTTGAACAGGACATCCGGGAATCAGAAAAAGAGAAAGAGCTTCTCAAGAGGAAAATATCGGATATCAAACAAACATTAAAAGAATTGGAACACACCAAAGTTGAAAAAGAATCCACACTCACTCAAGGAGAAGAAAAACTGCACGAAATCCAGAAACAACTTTCGTCCAAAGAAGAACAGATCCAAGAATTAAGAGAAAAATTCGAACAAGCCAAAGAAAACAGAATCAAGTGGGAAATCAAAAAAGCAGAAAAAGAAAGGGACCTGATAAACTGCGAAGAATCATGCTGGCAGGAACTGAAAAAAACCCCGGAAGAAGTGGAAAAAGAAACTCCACTGCCGGAAAGAAAAAGAGAAGACATTGAGAAATCACTTTCTGAAACCCAGGAAAAATTGGAAAAAATAGGCTCTGTCAATCTTATGGCTGAAGAAGAATACAATGCTCAGAAGAAAAGATATGACTTTCTCACTGATCAGAGACAGGACCTTCGGGACTCCATTCAATCCACCAAAAAAGCCATCAAAAAAATCGACAGTGAGAGCAAATCTCAGTTTTTAACAGCACTGGTCCAAGTCAATAAAAATTTCCAGGATATTTTCTCTATCCTTTTTAATGGGGGAAGTGCTCAGATCAAACTATCTGATGAGGAAGATCCGTTAGAAAGCGGATTGGATATCGAAGCCCAGCCTCCGGGAAAAAAAGTCAAAAACCTCACTCTTCTCTCAGGAGGGGAAAAAGCTTTGACCAGTCTGGCTTTTTTCTTTGCTTTGTTCCGATACAAGCCAGCCCCTTTTTGTATCCTGGATGAAGTGGATGCAGCTCTTGATGAAACCAACCTGACCCGCTTTCTAAATCTAATGAAAGAAATAAAGAATCAGACTCAATTCATCATCATCACTCATAATTTTAAAACCATGGAAGTGGCTGATTACATCTACGGCACCGCTATGCCCGACCCCAACATCACCGATATTTATTCAGTGAGACTTGAAGAAAAGCAATTAATCAGGGATTCAGAAAGAGGAGAATAATTTCTTCAGCTTGTGCTTGATGTACTCTACAAAAAAAGCAAAATAAACAGAAATATCTTTGAAAGATGAAATGTTCTTCAAGGCTGTTTTTAATTTGGAGCCGGAAACTATTTTTTTCTTTGATGAAGACCACTTCATGACCAGTTCAGCAATCTGAAACCAAGTGAGCTTGTCTTTAAACAAGGGAACATATCCCTGTCCTGAGGGAAGCACATACACTTTTCTCATGTCTTTTTTTCTAGACCAGGAAAAGTCCCTGGGAATGATTCCTTGATTCCTGGCGATATCTTCCAAAGGTGTTCCGGGATAAATATGCAGGATAGAAGCTGAAAATTCAGTCTCAGGATTGATGGAACGCAGTTTTTCCATCACCTCTATGGTTTCCTGAGCCTCTTCCCAGGTTTCAGTGTAATGGGAAAAAACCAGGAAAGCATTGGGGATAAATCCTAACTCCTTGCCCCACTTGACAAAGTCACAGGCTTTCTCTATGTCAAATTCCTTTCTGACGATTTCTTTTCTTACTCGAGGATTTCCTGCCTCAATCCCAAAATGACCCCATACCAAACCAGCTTCAGTCATTTTTTCCAGTAAGGGTTTGTCCACCACATCGATTCTGAACTCGTTACAAAACTTTATATCCAGATTTTTCTCTATGATGAGATCCATGATCTGATGGACCCGCTTGGGATTGTAGTTAAAGGTATCATCATAAAACCAGATAAATTCAGCTCCGTACTGCTCAATGAGATGTTCTATCTCTGCCACTACTCTTTCCGGAGAATGGCCGCGCATCTTTCGTCCCCAATTTGCAGGGGTGGCACAAAAATAACAGTTGAACGGACACCCCCTGGAGGTCATGATGTTTTGTGCTTTTCGCCTTTGACCGTCCTTGGTTTGAATAAAAAAATTATACTTCTCCACCGGCACCAAATGCCTGGCCGGATAAGGAAGAGTATCCAAGTCTTCAATTTTGTCTCTGGGCCCTGAAAAAACAACCTCTCCATTCCTCCGAAACAAAAGACCCTGTACTTGAGAGAGGTCTTTTCCGGATTCCACAGCCTCAGCCAGTTCTATAACCGTTCTCTCCCCTTCTCCGATCACCACAATATCCACATCTTTGATCTGTTCTAATGTGTCTTCTTTAGCCACAGACACATGAGGACCTCCCATGACTGTCACTGTTTCAGGATTTATTTTTTTTGAAAGCGCGGCTAGCTTAAAACTGTCAAAACGGTTTTCTGTGGTGGTGGTGATTCCTAAAATCTGGGGATTGAACTTTTTGATTCTTTCCTCTATGTCTTTCCATCTATATCCCAAAATATCAGCCGGCACAACTTCCACCTCAACACCCTTTTTCTCTAATACCGCAGCCAAAGAAAGAATCCCCAACGGAGGCATGGATGTCCCTTCTTCCCACCGCTGGGCCACATATCCCTGGGGAGGTATAAACAGTTGAAATCTCATTTTTATCCTCTGTATATCTTATCAATTCATTAAAAAATGTAAATTTAAATTTATTAACATTTTTATTGAATGACCAGAAATATTGTATAGTTTATGTCTCACCCGTCATCTATATGGGACAGAAAAAATTCATATCTGATTTTATCTAAGGGGAAGAAATCTGGCATAAACATTGCATAATATATAAATGGAGAGAAAAATGAGAAAACTAATATGTCTAATTTCTTGCTCGCTGCTCTTTTTCTCCGTGGTCTCGGGCGAAGAAATCAGATACACTGAACGTTCCTTAGCCAGGCTGAGCCATGCCACTGGAAACACATTTATCCAAAAGGCAGGGGAGCTCACTTATGAAGAAGGAGTGGTGAATATGCCGCTGGCAGAAGGAGACCGAATCAATACTACTGAGGGTAGAGCTGAAATATACATCGGAAACAGTAGTTATGTAAGGCTTGACTTTAATACCAAAATAGACCTAACCAAGCTTCCCTCTATAGAGAACGATGTGATTCAGATCAAGCTCTGGACCGGAAGTATCATTGTCAGCCTTGGATCTTTACAAAAAGAAAAAAATATTGAACTCCATACCGTTGACATATCCATCTATATATTAGAACAGGGACTCTACAGACTGAATGTTAACGAAAACCAGAACACCGATTTTTTTGTCTATGAAGGAGTGGTGGAAGCAGCCGGCGAATCAGAATCCGTCCTGCTTAAAGACGGTCAAAAGTTGGAAGCTCAGAGAGGATTCTATACAGAAACCTCCCCGGACTTCATGGCAGCTGCCAATGACAGCTTCTATGAATGGAGCCATGAAAGAGATTCCATACTCAGGCAGCATTTGGCCAAAAGATATCTGCCCGAAGAGCTGGATGACTTTGAATACGAACTCCATACCTATGGTCATTGGAATTATTTATCCCCTTATGGATATGTTTGGGTGCCTGGTGGAATCGGTCCTCACTGGAGACCTTACTATAATGGACGCTGGCTGTGGTTCCCAATCTGCGGCTGGACCTGGCTGCCTTATGAACCATGGGGATGGGTGACTTTCCACTATGGACGCTGGCATTGGAGCCTTGATCTGGGATGGCACTGGATCCCTACGGTCCAATGGAGCCCTGCATGGGTGAGATGGTACACATGGAATGACTACTGGGCTTGGGCTCCTATCAGCTATTATGGATACCCAGTGGTTATCATAAACAATGTCTTTTATCCAAACTACAGCCAAAACACTTATCCTTATAACTCCAGGGCTTTAGCTGTGGTTCACAAAGACCAATTAAGAGCAAAGAATCTATCTGAAGCTGTCCTAAGTCACTCCTCTTTGAGAGATTTAAAAAATGCACATCTTTCTAAAGGCATTCCGTCTGTAAAAGAGATTCCAAAACCCGTGACTGGAGAAAATCTAGACCTTAAAAACAGGATGCTCCTTCACAGTAAGGATAAAATAAACATAGACCATTCCAGAGAGATTAGAGATCCAAGTGAACAAAGAATTGTGAACAGAGAATTCGGATATCCCTCTTCTTTAAGACAAAAAATAGATAAATACATCAATCCCAAAACAAATAAAGATGCCAAATCAATCGTGGAAAAAGCGTTTAATTATTTCTCAAGCGGTAAAAATCAGTACATAAAGAGCCGAACAGATCCCATTACAAGCAAACGATCTTCATCCCTATCCAGCACAAATAAATCGGTCTCAAGGAGCCAAACAAAAAGATCAGTCTCACAGACCAAGAGAAGTTCAGGTTCAAAAGCAAGAAAAAGCTCAAGTTCAAAAACAGTTAAAAAGAAGAAGAAATAAACTTCGCCGGCTTATTTTTCCTTTACAACCTCATAATAATCATAAGTCATCATGTGGTCTTCATAAGAACAAAATCTATTGGGTTCGGTCCCTGGGATAAAGACTTCACGAATAATAAACTGGGGCGGACAAACCGGCGTGGGAATCAGTCCAGTTTTATAATCGATATTGACAAAGGAAAGATTAGGAGGAACGGGAAACTCTCCTTCTTCATACTCAATTCCCTGCTCTTCAGCTTCCTCCTTTCTCTCTTCGATAATCTGAGAAAAAAAATCAACCCATGCGGGTTGAGCTGCCACAGCTCCGGACTGCCCTCTTCCAATGGTTATTCTTCCTTCTCTGTGGCCCACCCAGACTCCTGCACACAAATCCGGAGAAAATCCCATGAACCAGGCATCCGAATGCTCATCTGTAGTCCCGGTTTTTCCAGCTAAAGGCATTTCCAATGCCCTGGCTCTCCATCCTGTGCCTCTTTGAACCACTCCTCGAAGCAGGGAAGTCATGATATAAGCAATCTGGGGAGATATCACATGATGAGCTTCCACTCTAGCTTGTTCCAATATATTGCCTTTTCGATCTTCGATTCTTTTAATAAAATAAGGTTCTATTCTCACTCCCTGATTGGGAAAAACCGTAAACGCTGAAACCAGTTCAATCATCTTCACTTCAAAAGCACCTAAAGCTAAGGACAGGTACGGAAGAATATTTGAGGTCAATCCGAATTTTTTGCAGTATTTCACCCCTTCTTGTGGGGAAATATGGTCCAGAAGCTTGGCTGTAACAATATTTCTGGATTCCTCAATACCTCTTCTAAAGGTGACTCTGCCTTTATATTTTTCATCATAATTGGGAGGATCCCAAACCTTTCCTGACCATTTATCCTCAAACTTCATGGGCTCATCAATAAATGTGCTGGCTGGGGTCAGCCCGTTTTCCAAACCCGCTGTATACAGAATAGGTTTGATCACAGAACCAGACTGCCTCATGGCTTGAGTGGCATTATTCCATTCGCTCCTCTGATAAGAATAACCTCCCACCATGGCTTTAACCTGGCCTGTTTGAGGCTCGATGACCAGGAAAGCTCCCTCTAATTCGGGCTCCTGCTCCAGAGAAGCTTGGAAAGTCTTGTTTTCATCATCAATGCTTGTGATCATCACAAGGATGATATCCCCCTTTTTAATCAGTCTCTCGAGATTCCTTGTTCCGGTCCACTGAATGTCTTTATTGGAAATTTTCCCTACATAATCTTTGACTTTGACATCAGCTTCACGGCTGGACACCTCTAAGACCACAGCATCCATGATCTGCTCAGGCTGTATTTTAGATTTTCTCCAGTCCATTAAAAAGGCTTGACCGCTTTCCTCATCCTTAAAAGGGCCTTCTATCTCTAAAAGACTCTCAACCTCTAAATTGAGATCCAGACAGTTGGTTTTATCGTCTCTCCAGCCCTGTCTTTTATCCAGTTCCCTGAGCTGTTTTCTCAAAGCCTTTTCTGCGTATTCCTGCAGTTTCATATCCAT
>JAWLEN010000157.1:0-4382 GCA_041686095.1 Candidatus Aminicenantota bacterium | reverse complement strand
ATTTTCTTGTTGTTCACCACATCATCCCCATGATAAAAGCAATGAAAACAGCGATGATGAAGCTGAGACCGTTTCTAAGGAGAGTAAATTTAAGCCCCAGTTCTTTGATTTCCAGGGGCAAGGTAACCACCCCCACCATGGTCAAAGTAGTGATAAAAGCAGCTACAGAAGCTATGGCGGCTCCACTCTGAAGAAGGGCGGCAGCTAAGGGATAGGAGATCAAGGCGGGGATGTGGAGTACGGCACCAAGAGCAGCTATGGACAGAAGGCCTGACCAACCGGCTTGAGCCCCAATAAACTTCATTATCTTAGAAGGAGGAATGAACGCAGAGAAGAGCCCCACAATGACGATTATCACAAGCACAAGAGGGAGAATCCGCAAGAAAGATTTGAAAGCAACAATCATTGATTTTCTGGTTTTTTCCCGGTCTTTAAAAAAAGAAAAAATTAAACAACCTGCGGCGAGTGCGTTTATCAAGATAACAGTAGAACTCATTCTAGTCTCCCGCTTACCTTGTTTTCCTCTATTCTTTTTTGTCTGATGGCTTGAAGCGTGAAGAGTAAGCTTCCAGAAACCTGCCCAGCTGTTTCCTGGTAGTCCGGATATGCTTGACCCAAGCATGAAGGTATTCCACACCATCAGCAGTCATTTCATAAACCCGCCGAGCAGGCCCGGCTCCCTTTGTATCCCAGGACGACTTGACCAGACCATCCTCCTCGAACTGCCGGAGTGTGCGGTAAAGAAATCCAGGGTCTATGCCTTTGGTGTCTTCATTCTGGTTGAGTTTTTCAGTCAATTGATAGCCGTGAGCTGGTTTTTCCGAAAGAAGAAGCAGCAGCCAGGGCTGAATAAAACCCTGCATTCTTCCAGAAGGAGGACTGCAGCAGCTCGAACCGGGATGACTGGGATCATGAGAATGACACATTCTGCACCTCCCGTAAACTTGAATTAGTCTTTGACATCTATATGATTAAAACATATAATAAACAAATGCATATAGAATGTCAATAGTTGAGATCGATTTAGATGAAATTTTTTATGAAATCACCTTCGGCCATCTGAGATCGTGCCGAGTTGTGGGCGAATTCATTACTTTTCACCTTCTGGTTTGAACCAGTTTTGTGTACGCAGACAGATTCTTACCAGCATGAGCATTACCGGGACTTCGATGAGGACGCCCACTACAGTGGCTAAAGCAGCTCCTGATGAAAGACCGAAAAGCATGACCGCTGTGGCAATGGCCACTTCAAAGTGATTGGAGGCGCCGATCATGGCTGAGGGTGCCGCGTCCCGGTAAGAAAGTTTAAGCAGTTTTGACAAACCGTAAGCGAGCCAGAATATAAAGTTCGTCTGGATGAAAAGCGGAATGGCAATCCAGAGTATAGTCAAAGGATTGGACAGAATCACTTCGCCTTTAAAGGAAAACAAGAGCACAAGAGTTATGAGGAGAGCGGTGATGGTTACAGGCGTGAGGAGGTGTATGAATTTTGTATTGAACCACTCTATCCCCTTCCTGGCTATTATCAATTTCCGCGAAATAAAGCCTGCTGCAAGAGGCAGGGCCACATAAATCCCAATGGAGAGAAGAAGGGCTTTCCAGGGGACGGGAAGCCGGCCGATGCCCAGCAGGAATCCGCCGAGAGGTCCGTAGAGAAAAAGCATGGTCAGAGAATTGATGGCGACCATCACCAGAGTGTGGCCGTCGTTTCCTTTTGCCAGATAACCCCAGACCAGCACCATGGCTGTACACGGGGCAATGCCCAGCAGGATACATCCTGCCAGGTAGCTTCTCCACAGGGGAACGGCCATCATCTTGGCTCCATTAACAAGAACCACTGTGCCTGCGCCGTGTTGGGCTCCTACAGGAAGATCCAGCCCTAACGGCATTTTTATATAGTCGAGTGCTTCAGCGCCTATGAAAGTTTTGAACAGGATGCCCAGAAATACTAAGGCAATGGCATACATGGTAAAAGGCTTGATGGCCCAGTTAACGAACAAAGTCAGGCTGACCGGTTTGAGGTTTTTCCCGGCCTGAAGAACTTCTGTGAAGTCGATCTTGACCATGATAGGATACATCATAAAAAACAGGCAGACGGCAATGGGAATGGAAACCACGGGCGCTTTATTAACATAGATGGCAAGGCCATCTAAGAAGGTCGCTGCTTTTGGGGCAAGCTTCCCCAACACGATTCCGACAACGATACATAGAATGACCCAGACGCTGAGATACTTTTCAAAAAAACTCAGCCCTTTAGGTTGCTTTGTTATACAGGCCTTGTCTTCCATTTTCCGAAGATTCTTTTGTTACATCTCTTCCTGGATCCATTTTTTGATATCTTTAGGAGAGGGGATGCGTCCGGATGCCTTTACTTTTCCGTTGATGACCAAAGCGGGTGTAGCAATGACTTTGTATTCGGATATTTTCTTGATGTCTTTCACATTCTGAACATCGGCTCCAACGTTCAGCTCAGCTAGAGCGTTGATGGTTCTTTTTTTAACTTCCTGGCACCGGGGGCAGCCCGGTCCTAAAACCCTTATTTCCATTAATAACCTCCTTAATTTATTTTTAAACGTTTTATGCAAAAAAATGCCCATATATCATTCCGGTAATGGTTGCCATGATGACCACCAGCGCAATAAAGGCCAGCGTTTTTTTTGTTCCGATGACGCTTCTTATGACCAGCATGTTAGGGAGTGATAAAGCTGGCCCGGCCAGGAGAAGCGCAAGCGCTGGACCCTGTCCCATACCGGCTCCCAAAAGACCCTGAAGAATAGGGACTTCCGTCAAGGTCGCAAAGTACATCAAGGCTCCGGCTACAGAGGCAAACAGGTTCGCTCCTAGACTGTTTCCGCCGACCAGGCGGACAATCCATTCACTGGGGATAATGCCTTCGTATCCGGGTCTTCCCAGAAAAAATCCAGCCACCAGGACTCCTGCAAAAAGAAGGGGAAAGATCTGTTTTGTAAAAACCCAGGTGGAAAATGTCCATTCCTTGAGCTCCTCTTTTTTAAACCATTTGATGATCATCCAGGCGAGAACAGCCAGCAGTGCTGCACCTATATACCATTTCGCCTGATAGATAAAATACCACACTTTGAGCTCCGGACTGGATTTTCCCCAATTTATGAAAACGAGGATGGCCACCATCACGGCAAAATAGAGGCCGGTCTTCCACATGGGACGTTCGTCTTTTTCTTCGCTTTCAACAAGTTCTGATTTCTCCCGGTTTTTTTCTTCCTCTTTGCTGAACAAAAGATGCATGATAAGACCAATCACCACTGCAAAGATGATTGCCCCCACTGCCCGGGCTAGTCCCAGCTTGTAGCCAAGGACTTTGGCGGTCAAAATAATGGCGAGGACATTGATCGCAGGCCCCGAATACAGAAAAGCTGTTGCCGGACCTATCCCTGCTCCTCTTGTATAAATGCCTGCAAATAAAGGAAGCACAGTGCAGGAGCAGACAGCAAGAATTGTTCCTGAAACAGAAGCGACGGAGTAAGAAAGGATTTTTTTTGCCTTTGCTCCGAAATATTTAATGACCGAGGCTTTACTCACAAAGACCGAGATGGCTCCGGCAATGAAAAAAGCCGGGATCAGGCATAAAAGGACGTGCTCCCGGGCATACTCCTGAAGAAGCAAGAAAGCTTCACTGATGGCATTTTGTACGGTTGCCTGATGAAAGGGAATGAAGTAGGCGGCCAGGAATGCCAAAAGAAATATGAGAAAAATCCATTTGTCTTTCATCTAAACATTTCTCCTTTCGATCGAAAGGGGACAGTTTCTTAAGTTAAGTTTTGAGAAGCACCAGTTGATACTGATTAATATTTCATATGAACATATATTCATATATTATATTTTAATTCTTGTCAAGGCTTTTTTTTATAATGTTTTTAAGCTTTTTTTGGATGGGAAGTGACTACGGATATTCTTTTTCAAACATGTCTCCAGGTTTTTTCTGTCTTCTGACAATTCTTTTGATTCAGAGAAAGTTTCTTTTAACATCTTATCGAATAAGGATCTGAGATTTTTTTTTGTTTTTTCTGGGATTCTGTAGTTCGTCCATTTCCCGTCCCGAAGGTCCTCGACCAAATCCGCATCTCTGAGAATCCGAAGCTGATGAGATATCCGTGACTGCTCCATTTTTAGGGTAAAGGAAATCTCACACACACAAAGATCTTTTTGCAAAAGAAGCTTCAGAATTCGCAAACGGGTCGGATCTGAAAGCGCTTTGAAAACTTTGATAGCTTGTCGCATGAATTCCTATGATCATATTGTCATACATTTAATTTTGTTTCAAGAAAATTGGCAAATTCAGGCGTATTTACCTCTTTTCTTTCTGTTTAAAATTAGGTAAATGGATAAACCGTCCCCAATTTTATT
>JAWLEN010000042.1:0-19624 GCA_041686095.1 Candidatus Aminicenantota bacterium | reverse complement strand
TGGGAGCATGTTTGACCCACGGACGGGGGGAGTTGCGCAGCAGCCGAGAACACAGTACGAAGAATGGCGTTAAAAATCTGAACGGAGCACAAGCCATATCTGAATTTCAAATTGGCTCGCCTCTATGGTAAAAAAATGGCGATTAAAATAGAAAATAGTAACAAGAAAATTGTTCAGATAATTGATCTTGATATATTTTTGAATACCGCTGAAATAAATATAATAATGAAAACATCGCCATTTTTTTATGAATTGTTCAGGTTGATTTCTTTGATGAAAATGTTCCTGAAATAAACCGGAGAACGGCTGTCGTGGTTCTGCAGTCCTATGTACCCTTTATCAGCAAAATCTCTCACTTTTCCTCTGGGCTCTGCAGTCCAATCCAATATTGTCTCTCCGTTTAATTCAACCTGAATCTGATCTCCTTGCAAGGTGATCTTGAAGTGATTCCACTCTCCTGTTTCTTTAGATGCGTCTTTGGTAGGGGCCTCTGCATCATACACCGCACCGGTCTTATGGATATCCTCTCCTGCGTCGTAAATCTGTATTTCAAAAGAATGATAGATATAGCTGTTGCTCACCGGTACTTCAGGTATTCTTAGAAAAATTCCTGAATTGGTGTCTTCTCGGGCGCATTTAAAATCCAGCTCAAGAATGAAATCTTCAAAAGCTTTTTGGCTGTACCAAAACAAACCCATGCCGCCCTGAGATTTGAGTATTCCGGTCTGTTCATCCAGAATAAAATATCCGGGCCCATAATGGTTCCATCCGTGTTTGGAAAACCGTCCGTTGCTTTGGGCGAGGATTTCTTCATAGCCTTTATAATAGGTTATGCTGTCAACATATTGAATTCCCTTTTTTACAGAGGGAGAAGGATTATTGACTTCCTCTGGATTTTCATGTTCTACGGCCAGAACTCCAGAATAATTCTGCAGGGTCAATTCAGCCAGAATATCATGAATATTAGCCTCACCCTGACCAAAAGGCACATCATAAGCTTTTTTGTCTCCAAACTGATTCAAGTCTTTCAAATGAACATTGATGATTCTTCCTTCCAGCAGACGGAGGGCCTCAACCGGATTCACTCCTGTTCTCATCCAGTGTCCGGTATCGGCACAGGCCCCGATCCTATCATCCAAGCCCTTGACATGTTCCAGAACTGTTTCCGGCCTGGCGTACTTGGAAGGCTCGGGGTGATTGTGTATGGCTATTTTAATATTATATTTTTTGACCATCTCCTCCAGCAGAGAAAAATCATCAAAAGCCGGTTCTGTGACAATGGTTTGGATCCCCATATTTTTGGCAAACTCAAACACTTTTCCCATGCTTTCTTCTGTGTTATCAAAATGAACCACTCCATAGCTTACTAAGGTGATGCTGTGCTCTCTGAGAGCCTTTTTTACCTCTTCCCTCTGTTTTTCATTTAAATTGTGATCCATTTTGACATCAGGATCGTTTCTGTCCAACATCTGCCCCGGATAAGCTTCCAGATACTGAATTCCCAGATCTTTGACTTTTTCTAAAGTCTCAAAAAAGGAAAATTTGCGAAATGTCCAGCACTGAACCGCGAACGGGATTTCTTTGATCCTTACCTCTGAATAAGGAATTCGTTCAACCTTGGATGAGGTCTCTTTAATGACAGGTTTTTCCTCTTTAACGGCTTGTTCTCCGCCGGAACAAAAAACAGTAAACAGCAGGACTAATATCAAGGTCATTTGTTTTTTTTGTTTCATTCTTCCTCCTGATTATATTTTTTTTGGGTTCCATTCTCCTTTGGCTACAGCCGGAATAAAAGTTTCCAGCCCCTCTGGAGGAAAGTGAATGGTCTTTCCTGCCTCTATACTCATATAAGCAGCCATAAGAAGTTTAGTGACTTCGACGCCATCGCTGAAATTTTCTTGGGGACGCTTTCCGTCTAGAAAAGACCGGACCATATGGCGGTTTTCATCGGTATAACCATATTCAATCTCCTCGCTGCTGACAATGGGCATCAAGCCTGTCTCTGCATTCTGTTTCTCAATCATGTCCTCCCCCTGATGTCCTCTGACATTTCGACTGAAAAATATCTTTAAGTTAGAATCCAACGTGTTTATAGACAGAGAGTACTCCGGCCCTAAAAGCTCCATGCTCAACCTCAACCCGGCTCCCACATAACACCATGAAGTGGTTGTCTCCACCACCAGCCTTTCCCCTTTTTCCCCCTCATATTCAATAAGAGCTCTGGCGAAATCTTCAGCTGGGCGGTTGATATAGTCTAGTTCCCCCTGGCTTTTTTTAGTAAGCTGCCGGGCATAAAAATCCTGCTGCCACTTCAAACAGTCTGCATAAGCCATCACTTTCTTGGGTCTGATCACATTTCTTTTAGCCCCAGGCGGTGTCAGCATAAAACGCGCTTCCTCCACCGAATGGCACATCATGTCATTGATAACGCCTCCCCCCTGAAGAGATCCTTCCCAAAACCAAGGCATATGAGGCCCTCCGTGTTCCTCAGAAGCCCGGGCTAAATAAGGCCTTCCTGTGGTGGCGGCTCCTCTGGCCCATAATATCTCTTTGCCGCGAATCACCGAAGGAGAAAAGATCTGATCCTCTAGATATCCATCTAAAAGATCAGCTTCTTGAGCAAGGGAAAGCATTTTCTCTGCTTCTCGAACATTCCTCCCCAGCGGTTTCTCACAAGCGACCCCTATGATTTCTCCCTTCCCTGATTTGACCGCATGAACGATCTCTTCCATTATCTCTATCCGGTTGTAATTAGGGCTGCATATCCAAAGGGCGTCAATGGTGGGTGAAGCGATCATATCAGTAACAGTGGGATACACCTTCGCCTCTCCTACCCTGAGTTCAAGGGCAAGGTCAGAGGCTTGCTGGGCTCTTTCTTCACTTCGGCTTACAATCCCCCTAATATCAGCATCCCGGACTCCCACCCAAGATCGAATATGAAACTTGGTGATAAATCCAGCGCCTATAAATCCTATGCCTAATCTTTTTTTTGACATTCTATCCTCACTTTATTTCTTTAATCCACATCAACTTTCTTCTTTTCTTTAAAAAGCAAAATAAACACAACCGCACATAAAACAGTTAAAACCGAGGGAACCATAAAAACACCTCTCCAGTTTGTCGCATCTGCTTCTGTGAATAATGTTTGTATCCAGCCAGCAAACAGGCTTCCTAAAAAATTTCCCAATCCCAGCGTTACAATCGCGATAAGGCTCTGAGCCGAAGCTCTTATATCTTTAGGGGACACTTTGTCTATGTAGATAAAAGCCGCTGTAAAAAAGAACACATAACAAAATCCATGAAGTGACAAGGAAGCAATGACCAGCCACACAGGTCTGGCAATGACAAATATGATGTAACGCGCTGGCCAGGCAAGAACTCCAATAATCATGGTTTTCTTTACCCCAAATTTTGGAAGAAAAATAGGAAGAAGTACAGCCATCACCAATATTTCTGCTACCTGGGCTATAACCATAACTCCAGACACCATGGATGGCTTGACCCCTATTTTTTCTGAAGTTAAATAAGGAGCGGTCAATATATAATAAAATTGGAGCTCGGTGGCCACTATGAAAGTGATGCCAAAAAAGATAGCTAAATTTTTATCTCTCAGCATCTTAAGAGCTTCTAGAAAAGCCCAGGGTTTTTTGACTTCCTTTTTGGGAGGAGTGTGAGGTAAGCTGAACGATTGAATCCCCATTATCAAAGAAAATATGCCGGCCAGCATCAAGGTATCGCCTCTTATTGCGAGCGCCTGATGAGAATTGGCCATCATTCTCCATCCAGCCAAAATCAATCCAGCGGTAATCCAACCTATGGTTCCCCAAACTCTCACCATGCCAAATTCTTTTTCTGAATCCTTGAGATTTATAAACGCGATGGAATTGGTGAGCGCTAAGGTGGGAGCATACAAAACGGAATAGACAAATATAAGCCAAACCATAGTTGAGTAATCTGAAACAAAGGAGGTGTATATGAGAATTCCTCCTCCAAAGAGCTGCAAAAAAGCAATGACCTTCTCTGTGGGAAAATATCTATCCGCAAGCTGCCCTCCTAAGAAAGGAGATATAATGGTGGCCAAAGGAAGGAGTGAATAAATAATGCCTACCTGAGTTCCGGTGAAACCAACCCTGTTTATTAAATATTCTGATAGAACCGGGGCCCACGCTCCCCAAATTGCGTACTGCAGGAACATCATTAAGCTCAGACGAATCTTATAGCCCATCTTTCCCTCGTGTTCCAATTTTCTTTTTAAAATAATTTTTTTAATTTATAATATATATGTCAATCAATCATAAATCTAGAAAAAATAATCAGAAAAAAATAAAATTTAAAAAAACTCAATCAAATGAAAAAGTGTCTTTATTTACTTCTTGTTATCATTCTCGCTGACAGCTGCTATTTTGCTAGATCTTGGCATCAATCCACTTTAATGTTTTTCGACACTGTTTGTGAATTAAGAGTGTTCAGCACTTCAAGTGAATCTTCAGCGGCAAAAAATGAAGTAAAAAAGATCTTTTCATCTTTAGAAAAAGTTTTCAGCCCTGAAAAAAAGGACATAGAATCAGAACATGCCAAGTATCTCTTAAAGGAAAGCCTGAAGATTCATCAAAACACAGACGGATATTTTGATATCACCGTCGGTCCACTCAAAGAAGCCTGGGGTTTTCTAAGCGGCGATTATAGGGTGCCTCCCAAAGAGGAGATAAATGGGCTGCTGAAAAGCGTGGGAATGGAAAAAATTCAAACTCAAAACAGTAAAACATTCATTCCTAAAAAGGTTAAGTTTGACTGGGGCGCAATCGCTAAGGGCTATGGAGTCGACCTCGCTTCAAAAGCCCTTGTAAAAATGAACATTAAAAAAGGCTTTATAAATGCCGGAGGAGATATTTTTTGTTGGGGAAAAAATCCAGATGGAGATGACTGGAAGATTGGAATACAGCATCCCAGAAAAAAGGGGTTTTTAGGGATACTTTCACTCACCTGTATAGGAGCGGCCACATCTGGAGATTATCAGAGGTTTTTTATAAAAGAGGGAAAAAGATATCACCATATTTTCAATCCCTTTACTGGCTATCCAGCTCAAGGAAAACAGAGTGTAACTGTGATTGGACCTCAAGTCTTTTTGTGCGATGCTCTTTCTACCGCTATTTTTGTATCTGATAATCCAGATAAAATTATAAAAAAATATCCTGATTATGGAGCTGTCATTGTCGGTAATGAAGGTGAAATTACCTATATAGGGAAAAAATATAATATAGACTTAAATAAAGAAAATATTTAGCTAGATCTTCATAGGCATTAAAACGTATTTATATTCTATTTCATCTGACTCTTCAGGGGTCATTAAAACAGCGGTATTAGGGTCCTTCATTTCAAATCTGACATTATCTGACTCTATGGTGGTTAAAAAGTCTAAAATATACTGAGAATTAAATCCAATTTCAAATTTATCGCCGTTATATTCTGTTTCGACTTGGTCGCGAGCTTCCCCTAATTCAGGATTAGAAGAAAACAGTTCAATATTGTCTTTTTCTAATTTTAATTTGATCCCCTTGGAGCGCTCTGTAGACAGTAAGGAAACTCTTCTTATAGCATTTGTTATTTCCTCTCTGTTAAAAGTAAGAATATTGTGATTTTCTGTGGGAATCACAGCATTATAATTCGGGAATTTACCTTCAATTATGCGCGATATCAGAGTTCTGTTTTTAACATTGAAAAACAGATTGCTCTCATCCATATCAAACTTTATTTTCTCATCTTCAAACTTTCTTAATTCTCCGATTGTTTTTTTAGATACAATTCTTCTGATTTCCTCGTCTATTTCCACATTTTCTGTTTTAGAAGATGTATATGCCAGCCTATGGCCATCAGTGCTGATCAACTCAATCTTATCCCTATTAAGAATCATTAACGCTCCGTTTAAATAATATCTCTGCTCCTGAGTGATAGCAAAGTAAACTCTATTGATCATCTCTTTGAATTTATCCAGGGGAAGAATAATATTTTTTTCAAACCTTGCCTCTGGAACCTGTGGATAATCATCCTTTGGGTTGCATTTGACTTTAAATTGACTGGCTCCAGAAGAGATTTCGATCATATTCTCATTTATTAATGAAAATTTAACTTGCTTTTCTTCTGGAAGAGATCTTACGATTTCATATAGTTTTTTTCCTGATGTTGTTCCAGAACCAGCTTCTTCGATTTCAGTTTCAATATAAGTCCTCAGCCCGACTTCCAGGTCTGTCCCAATCAGTTCAACTCTATTATTATTGGCATCCATTAAGATATCAGCAAGAATGGGCATGGTATTTCTTTTCTCTACAATTCCCTGAAGAAGCTGTAGTTCTGTAAATATATTTTCTTTTTTAATCGAAAATCTCATTTTTTTCACCTTTTTAACATTTATTTATTTTATCATTTATATTATATATTTTTTTAAAGATTAAGTAATAATAATAATAATAATTGCAAATAATATGTGAAAAATCATCATAAACTCATGAATCTCTAACGAATAGAACGAATCATCCTGTTGATTTTCTTGTCGAAACTTCTGTCAGTTTCTCTTAATTTCTCAATCTTCTTTACACTATGAATGACAGTGGTGTGGTGTTTTCCACCGAATTTATTTCCAATTTCAGGAAGAGAGGAATCTGTAAGCTGTTTGGATAGATACATAGCTATTTGCCGGGGAAAGGCAATTTTTGGAGAGTTGTTCTTTGATTTTAACTTTTTCAACCCCATTTTAAATTCATGACAAATAAATTTCTGAATTTTTTCAACCGTGATGATATGTTCAGTTGAATCCAAAAGGCTTTTTAGTGCTTCTTTAGTCAGCTCTAAATTTATAGGCTCTCCTTTCAGAGAAGAATAAGCAATTACACGACGAAGAAAACCCTCTAACTCTCGAATATTAGAATGGACTTTATCAGCAATGAAAAGGGCTACGCTTTCCGGAAGCTCTACCCCCTCAATCTGTGATTTTTTCTTTAAAATCGCGATTCTTGTTTCAATATCAGGTGGTTTTAGATCAGCTATGAGACCCCATTCAAATCGAGAGCTGAACCTTTCTTCTAAATTTGGAATCTCTTTTGGAGGACAGTCACTTGAAATGATAATCTGTTTTTGATTTTCATAAAGGTGGTTGAAGGTATGAAAAAATTCTTCTTTAGTTCTTTCTCTCCCCGATAAGAAGTGAATATCATCCATAAGTAAAAGGTCTATACTTCTATATTTTTCCCTAAAATCCATAATTTTTCCGTACTGAAGATGATTAATGAGATCATTCATGAACTTTTCTGTGGTCATGTAGAGTATTTTTATACTTCTTTTACCTTTTAATGTTTCATGACCAATGGCGTTCATGAGGTGAGTTTTTCCCAGACCAGCGCCTCCGTATATATATAAAGGATTGTAGGACCGGGCTGGATTTTGTGAGACAGAGGAAGCCGCCGCATGCGCGAATTGGTTGCAAGAACCAACAATAAAATTATCAAATGTATAATTCGGATTTAAATTAGGATTGAGAAGATATCCATCTTTAGATCTTCGGTCACTAGGGCTTCGGCGCATGAATGAAGAAGAGTCATCAAATATGTACTTAATATCATAAACTTTATCAAAAAGTTCTTTTGAGCAGGTGTTGATGATATTAGAATAATGAAAAGAAAGCCAATCTCTAAAATAGGAATTAGGGACTTTTATATAAAGAAAATTTTTTTCCTGGCCTATATAGGATGTGGGTCCAAACCAAGTCTCAAAGCTGTTTTTATCTATTTTATTTTTAATTTCCCGTTGAAGTCTAAGCCAGGGATTTTGTTCGCGCGATTCCTCCATATTATGATCCTAGTTTTCCACAGATATATTCACATCTGTGGAAAACCCGATTTTATCGATGGTTTGGTTAGAAGTATATTATCACCCTTGAATTTGTATTTCAAGAAGTTTTATCGAAACAATAATAAATTTTTTAAAAAATTTATTACAAGCCTTAAAAATCAAATCCGATCCAGAATTTTGTCATCCAACGATCTCCAGTCTTAAGGTCAAACGGATCCGAAAAGTCAGGCCAGTATACCAGTTTAACAAGATCAATATGCACAGGAAAACCTAATAGGAAAAATTCAAATCCGTATCCTAAAGAACCCACAGCATCAACGATATAAATGTAAGTAACTCCAGTCTTACGGGTGTCTCTAACCCATATTTTTGCTGGATAACCCTTTACTTTTGTTCTGGCTATATCAAAGAATAAAGTGCCCCTTACCGGACCGAGCTGACCGAGGATAGTGGAGGCTGCGTTTATGATAGGAAATCTAAACTCTAGATTTGAAAACCAGCTTTCTGTACCTATGAGGCTGTAGTAATATTGGGAGCGGACTTGATTATTTCCTCCAAAATAATTAATAAAAGGCGTTTTTCCCCAACTTCCAAAACCTTCGAAACGAAAAGCAAAGAGAGTGTCATATCCCAAGTAGAAATATTTTCTAAGGTCTAACTGAAAAGTAGTGTTTGATAGAAATTTTTTGGTAACAGGAATGGCTTGAGAGACAGTGAAGTTAAAAGTGTTTCCAGCCGCAGGACCGTAATATTTAAAATGAGTGGTTTCTCCGGTTAGGGCAAGTGATGCTGAAAGCATACTTCCGGTGAGGAAGTAGCTGAAATTTTGTCCTTGTGCCGCCATCTGCCTAGCAAGAGATGGATCATAGAACTCCTCGTCGTAATAAGAATACCGTAAAGAGCCTTGAGCCCTGTAATAGCGATTAAAAGGATAATAGCCAGAAATATTGGCTCCTGAAATAGTCCTTTTGGCTAGAGCGTCGTTGTAATTCAAGCGGTAATAATAGCTTGGATCTATATAAGCATAGGGAGTGTAGTAGAAAAGAGTGTAATGATAGGCGCTGGCTTGATACTGAAGTCTGTTTTTCTGATTGAGATAGGAAAAGTAGTACGAGCGAAAATCTCTAACTTGATAGGCAGTGACATTAAAGTTGTGGTCTCCGAATAAATCTGAGAAGGAAATAGAGGAGCCTCCATATATAGAGCCGTCAGTGGCAATGGTCGTATCCACAGGAGGCCTTCCGGTTAAATAAAGCTTTCCAATTCCTTGGTAGGGTTTTATTTTCGACTTATCGATTTCCAGTGTAACATGAGGCTTGTATTCCCCATATTCTTCTTCTGTTAACATATCACTAAATCTTATATTTCTTTCAACAACTCCCTCCAGCTCACTTTTAAATATTTGGAAAGCCCCTTTATGGAAAGAAGAAAAAACAATGGTATTTTCTTCGTTGGGCATAGGGGAAGGAAAGAAATTACCTGTTCTCACATCGGTGTATCTTTTAAGTTCTCCATTCTTCAGAGATAATGAATAGATATTATAGGCATCCCTCATATCACCTGAAAAGTAAACGAGGTTTGAATCTTGAGAAAATTCAGGACAGATGGTATTTCCTTTACCAAAAGTCAATTGAGTCCTTTTACTTAAGTCTTCCACTGGGGATAAAAACAGCTTGTCTAGGCCATCGATTCGGAGTGTGTAGACAATTGACTTGCCGTCTGGCGACACAGCCGGAGCTTTTTCATAAAGGTCATTGTTGGTGAGGTTTTGGGTTTCTTCGGTATTAATGGATACGCTGAAAATATCATGGATTCCATTTAAAAAGGCAGTATAGAAGACCTTTTCGCCGTCTGAGCTAAAAGCCGGGGAGGTGGGTCTGTCTTCAGGGATCTTTATTTTTTTTGTAATATGACCGTTCAGGACATTGACCAAAAACAGGCTGTGTTTTTCTCCAGCCCGACCAAAAAAGGCAATTTTATCTCCATCTGGAGACCAAGCCACATCTCTTCCTCTGGAAGGCTCGATTTCGTATTTGATGCTCCAGTATTTTAAAGAGTATCCTTTGGTGAGATTCTTTATGAAGGAACCATCTTTGGTTGAGAAAAGAATGATGTCAAAATCGCTTGCCTTTAGATTGACCGTTAGAGTGGCGAGTAAGTCTCCGGATGGAGATAAAGAATGTGAAAAGGCAAACAGATATTCATTGACAGGATAATTAGGCCCAAGAGAGAGACTGTAATTTTCCGGATTCTCACGCATCAAAAAAGGCTTGTATTTTTCGCGGAGATATTTATTAAACTCATGATTGAATTCTTTGGGTTCCATATCAAAAGTTCTTTTAATAGGATTTATTTGACCTACAAGAGGGACATTTTTCAATGACTGCCAGAGGTTTTTCACTCCATTTTTACCGTATTTATGTTCAATATACTCATAAATAGCATGACCAAAATCATAAGCGGGATCTCTTGGGAGCGGATATCTGGAATAGAGATCACCGTTTTTTCTCATCTCCGGGATCCGGTCATTCAGCACAGTATCTTTGACAATCAGCTTTGACCAGGAGGACCATTCTTCTGTATTGTATTCTGAAAAGCCCTCCATAATCCATAAGGGAGGGGAGCTCATTGCATGGAGAGCACCCCCCGGGCTTCCCCAGAGCATATCATACTCAAATATATGAGTCAGTTCATGCTCTACTAAATCTTCAAGTTCGTCTACAGGCATGTCTCCGTACAATGCTATTCTGTATAGTATGGGTTCAGCCACGCCCAGAACTCCCTCAGGCATACGGAAAAGATTGGTCTGTTGAAAGTCAGTATTTGTTTTGTAATAAAGGATGGGGACATTAGCGGACAGTTGATGTTGGACTCTTTTGCTTATCTGGTCATAGGCGCTTTCTGCCAGCTCAGCAATTGTTTTTAAGAAGGCTACATCTTCCATGTAATAATATATTTCGAAATGATCAGTTTTATAGCTTTCCCAACTGAAATCTTTATAGCGGATTCTGTTTTTACCATAATAAGGGTAGTATATTATTTGTGCGGACAAAGAGGCTGCAAAAAACACAACAAAGGCAATCATTGCAACCCATTTTCTATGTTTTTTCATCGAAACTCCTTATTTTTGGATAAGATATCTTTTTTGCGGTTCTCTCTTACCTAAAACATCACGGAAAATTTTTTCCTTAATACTATAGATAAGGTCAAAAAAGGCAAAGTAAGAGGTTTGATTGGGATTTTCATAAGCCTTTGTCTCATTGAATTTTCTCTGGTATAAGACTTCTCCCGTCTGGCTGTCTATGAAATATAAGTCCAGCGTGAGAGCGTAAAGTTTTCGCTGAGCGAACCGGTCTTCATAGGTGAAGGGATCTTCAAATTTTCTCTTGTCTTTCACCAGAGCTTTTCGTATTTCTCTCTTGTATCCCACACTTCCTGTAACAAAAATCCCCTTTTTTTCGCCTTCAAAGCTGCGGACCCAGAAGTTCTTTTCTTTGAAAATATTTTCTTCTTCAGGGGAGATTTCCTCAATATTTGTTTCTTTATTTGTGTTGACTTCCAGTTCCTGAGCCAAGTATTCTTTGACTTCCTTATTGATGTCAAAATCAGGTTTATCCTTTTTCAACAAAAAATCTGTGATCATGATTTTATCAAATTGATCTAAATTTAATATAGGTGTTTCCGCAATATCAGTCTTTATCTCCACATATGAGGGTGAGCTGCAGCTATTTATAGAAAAAATCAAAAATATCAAAAGTGTTTTATAAAAAAGTATATTATTTTTTTTCATCTTTCTTCTCATCCTTCTTGTTACTAGCGATGTTTTTTTTAAACTGTTCGTAGTTAGATTGAATTTGTTCGTTTTCTGGGCTGAGCCGGAGAGCTTTTTCGTATTCGATTTCAGCTTTTTCAAAATCACCTTTTTTTTCATAGGCTACAGCTAAATTATTATGAGCGGCTGCAGAATTGGGATTGGATTGGACTACTTTATCCCACCTAAAGATAGCTTCATCCCATAATCCCTTTTGAGCGGCTTCAATACCGAAATCAAGTTGATCTTCAGGAAGAGAAGCAACACAGCCAGTCATAAGGAGAATCAGGATAATGAGACTCAGTGATATGGTTGTTTTTATATTCATGCTGAGTTATTCCTTTCTACTCTCTAAATTACTTGTTTTTTGTAAAATCGTCAAGACAGTGAGCATCGCCGATGAGACTCAGACCGAAGATATAGTTAGATCCATATAACAAAAAGTAAGTCCATAAATTGCCGCACTTTCATAACTTCACATGTTATATAAGCAAGTTTCATGCCAGCTTAATACAGGCAGAGGAGGCCTGATTTGCCATTAAAGTTGTCATTCAAATCGGACACATGTATAATAATTCGTAAAAATTTTTTGAGGAGGATTTCATGGGAGAATGGCTTGAAGGCAGCACATTGGCAAAAGAAATCAAACAAAAAGTGAAGGAAGAGGTTTCTAAAATAAAAAAAGAGAGGAATGAATTTCCGGGTTTAGCTGCGGTTCTGGTTGGAGACAACAAGGCCTCTCAAGTCTATGTAGGGATGAAGCAGAGGAATTGTGAACGCCTGGGAATCCATTCTGAGATATTAAAGTTTGAAAAAGATACAGATCCTTCTGAACTTAAGGAAAAAATCAAAGAATTGAATCAAAGAGATCAAATCGACGGAATCTTAGTTCAGGAGCCCTTGCCTCCTTCCTTTAGCAGTCATGAAGTGGCAACCACCATCCTCCCAGAAAAAGATGTGGATGGTCTTAATCCCTGCAGTCTGGGGAATTTGCTGCGTGTTGAAAGCGGCCTTCGTCCTTGCACTCCTTTAGGCATAATGGAGCTTTTGGAATCACAGAATATTGGAATCAAAGGAAAAGAGGTTGTCATAATTGGAAGAAGTTTACTGGTAGGAAAACCCCTTTCCATTATGATGACCAATGCTCACGGCACGGTGACGGTTTGTCATTCCAGAACAAAAGATCTCCCTCAAGTAGCATCAAGAGCGGATATATTAGTGGCAGCCATGGGCAGAGGGGCTTTTGTAACCCCGGATTTTGTTAAAAAGGGAGCCGTGGTGATAGATGTGGGTATTAATCATTTGACTGAAAAGGAGAAAGTAAAAGAGCTGTTTAAAGATCCAGAAAAGAGGTTAAAAGACATTGACAAAAAAGGCTATACTCTTATTGGGGATGTGCATCCCGGGGTCCTAGATAAAGCTTCTTTTCTGACTCCTGTTCCAGGAGGGGTAGGGCCTCTGACTGTTGCCCTGCTCATGCACAACACTCTCAAGGCTTATAAATTAAGGCGCATGATTTAATCAAAGTCATTCATTAGGGGGTTGGGTTTTTACTAGATTTATGTTATAAATATTTACTAAATTATTGGTAATTTGATTTAGTAAGTTTGTAAGAGAGAAAGGACAATGGCTAAAGTATGTGAAATATGCGGAAAGAGACCTATATTCGGACACAGTGTCAGTCATTCGCACAAAGCGACAAAAAAGAAATGGAAGCCCAATTTACAGCGGATTAAAATTGAGACTGACTCAGGGATTAGAAAAGCTTGGGTGTGCACGGGCTGCATACGTTCAGGGAAAATAGAAAAAGCAGGATAATCTTAACTTATATTCTCACCACAGAAAAAACCTCAGGGATGCCTTTTATTTCAGATGTGATTTTTTCTAGTTGTTCAATGTCCTGAACAGTGAGGTTGAGGATTATTCTGGTTGTTTTATCTGAGGCAGCATTGACATTGGCTTTCTTTATATTGATTTTCGAGTCGGCGATTCTTGAGGTTATTTTTGCTAATACTCCAGATCTGTCTTTGGCTTTGATTAAAAGTGACGCTTCGTAATCACCCTTGATTGATTTATCCCAAGACACTTCCACCATTCGTTGAGAGGGCAGGATTTCTTTTTTGACTAAATGGCATCTTAGGGAATGAACTTTTATTCCTTTTCCTGAGGTAATATATCCTATTATTGGCTCTCCATAAATGGGGGAGCAGCATCTTGCCAGTTTGATATTCGAGCTTCCTAAGTATTTAACCTTTATGGCTGGTTCTGTTTTTTTTATGACTTTATTAACTGCTTTTTTAATAAGAGTCTCTTTTCTGGACGAGAGATCTTTATCTGGAAGTATTTTTTCTAACAGTTTTCTATTCAAAACAATTTTTCCTATCCCCACCATTTCATAAAAATCTTTTAATGACTTGATGTGAGAGTGAGTCGCCTTCCTTATTTTTTTTAAAAGATCCTTCCCTTTTAGGGAAGTGCCTTTCATTTTATGTTTAGCAAGCTGTTTGTCCCAAAGTTTTTTACCCATTGAGATGTTTTTTATTTGTTCCTGTTTATTAAGCCATCTTTTTATATGATGTTGGGCTTTTGAGGTGAATGCAAAATTAAGCCAGTTTCGGCTGGGTGTTTTTTTGTCAGAAGTGATGATCTCAACAATAGAGCCTGGTTCCAGGACTGATTTTAGCGGCACTGACTTTCCGTTTATGATGGCTTTATCAGCGGTCAGACCTATTTCAGTATGTATTTTAAAGGCGAAATCAAGGGCGGTAGCTCCCATAGGAAGGGTTATGACCTTTCCCTTTGGAGTAAAAACATAGACTTCCTCAGGAATCAAATTTGTCTTTAAGCTCTTTATGAATTTTCTGGGGTCTTTTTGTTCATTGTACAGTTCCACCATCTCTCTGAGCCATTGAAGTCTTTCGTCTTCTTTGACTAAAGATTTAGCGTCAGCCTCTTTATATTTCCAGTGAGCCGCAATCCCGTTGACTGAGATTTCATGCATTTCATGTGTTCTGATCTGGATTTCAATGGTTTGTTTTTTTTCTGTGAGTATAGTTGTGTGCAGGGCTTGATATAGATTTGGTTTGGGCATGGATATAAAATCGTTAAACCGGGCGGGAAGGTGGGTCCAGTTCTGGTGAATAATGCCCAGCGAAGCATAGCAGTTTCGAGTGGAATCTGTGATAAGCCTCAGTGCCATGAAATCATACACTTGGTCGAATTCGACGCCCTGTCTCTTCATTTTTCTATAAACGCTGTAAGGTCTTTTTATTCTTGAAGATATCTCAGCTGAGATCTTATTTTTTTTCATCAGCTCAAAAATACTTTTTTCAATCTTTTTTAATGTCTTTTCTGAGTCTTTTTTTTTGGTTTTTATTAGAGAAAGAATCTGGAAATAATTTTTCTGATCAACATACCTAAAGGAAAGATCCTCCAGCTCTCCTTTTATTCGTCCCATACCCAATCTGTTGGCGATAGGGGCATATATTTCCAGGGTTTCATGAGCTATCTGCCTTTGTTTTTTGTCAGAGAGGTATTTTAATGTTTTCAGATTGTGTATTCTATCCGCAAGTTTTATGAATATGACCCTGAGATCATCAGTCATAGCCAGAATTATCTTTCTGATAGTTTCGGCCCGTCTTGTTTCTGGAGAAGATTCTTCTACCAGACCAATTTTTGTTACTCCTTCCACAAGATGGGCAACCTCTTTTCCAAAAACTTTTTTAATATCAAGCGCAGTGACATCGGTGTCTTCGAGAACATCATGGAGAAGGGCAGCTGTGAGCGTGGTTGGATCTAGCTTCATACCAGCAAGAATATTGGCAACTTCCAGCGGATGGCTGAGATAAGGTTCTCCAGAAAGACGGACCTGTCCTTTATGAGATTGAGCGGCAAATACATACGCCTTTTGCAGAGGGACCAGGTCTTTTTCTCTGTACAGATCAGAGACTTTCTCCAGGATATCGTCGAATCTTATCATTTGTGTCTTTTATTTATAGGTTTTCAGAAGCTCAAGTTTCTCTTTCTTTATCAATCATTCTCCAGAATCCAGTTTACAGCATCCAGCAGGTTTTTTGCAACATAGGCGGGTTCGATATTCATTTTATCAAGCTGAACTCTGGAATCCTTTCCGAAACCAGTCAGGACAAGAATGGATTTGGCTTTGATATTTTTGCCAAATAAAATATCTTCTACTTTATCTCCTATCATATAGGAATCGGATAAATTGATATTAAATTCTCTAGCGGCCTTGAGAGCCAGGCCGGGATGAGGCTTCCGGCATCGACAGTCTTTTTGATATTTGGGAATAGACGAATCAATGTAATGAGGACAGTAATACACTCCATCCAGACGAGCGTTATTTTTGAGAAAAGATTTTTTCATTTTTTGATGGATTTCTTTGAGAGCTTCCTCTTTAATGAGACCTCTTCCAACCCCTGATTGATTTGTGATGACAATGGCTAAAAATCCTGCCTTGTTGATTTTTCTCACCGCTTCGTAGCTGTATGGATAAATATTGATTTGTTTATAGGAATTTGGATATCCCACATCCTTATTGATATTGCCGTCTCTGTCTAAAAAAACCGCCCTTTTTTTCATGATATGAACTTTTCACATTCTGAGGCCACTTCTTCGGGTGTTATTTTGAGCATACATTGGTGTTCATAAGGGCATTCTCTATAAGAGCAGGGCCAGCAAGGGGCCTCTTTTTTTATCACTTTATAAGGTTGATGGAACGGACGGGTGACAGCCGGAATGGTTGGGCCGAACAAGGCAACCACAGGTATGCCTAGAGCGTTTGAAAGGTGCATAGGGCCTGAATCATTGGAAATAACCACGTCTGCCAGGCTTATCACCCCAGCCAGCATTCTTAAAGGGGTTTTTCCTGCGAGATTTATTGGCTTTTTCTCCAGTTGAGCTGAGATAGATTTAGCGAGGCTGGCTTCTGCTTTAGAGCCAATAATAAGCAGGTTGAGATTTGATTTTTTTTGGAGATTTTTGGCCAGCTCTCTATATTTAGATACTGGCCATCTCTTTGCTGATCCGTAATAAGCCCCGGGATTGAGGACAACCGTCTTTTTCTGAGGATCTATATCAAAGGAAAGAAGAAACTCCTTTGCCAAATCCTTTTCTTTTTTTGTTACAGAAAGGTGCAGTTTTGGAGGAATGATCTTTAATCCGAGTCCAGAGATAATGTTTTGATAATATTGGACTTGATGCGTCTTTTTTCTTGGGTTTTTGTTTGAAACTGACTTCGTTAGCAGGATCTGTCGACCTTCTTTTTTATATCCCCATCTTTCTGGAATTCCTGCCATATAAAATAGAAGTGCGGATATAAAAGAATTAGTAAGGAGAAGGCCTGTATCGAATTCATGATTTTTTAGTTTTTTAGCTGTGGATTTAAGGCTTTTCAAATCATTTTTGTCAGGGATAATGAGAATATTATCCGCAAATTCCAGGTTAAGAAAAACATCTTTCACCCAGTTTTTAGCCACTATAGTGATGCTGGAGTCAGGAAAATTTGTTTTTAGGCTTCTTATGCTGGGAATTGCAAGTATGGAATCCCCTATCCAATTTGGAGCGCGAACAGCTATCCGCATCTTAGCTATCTTTTTCCGATTTGTTTTAGGTTTTTATTTTTTCTGATTTATTTTCTTTTGAAGCATGATTAACAGCTGGTGAGCCCTTTTTCTTGTTTTCGGAGGAAGAGGATGAAGGGAGATCTTGGGGATGACCGGCATAGTCTGTGACATACCAACCAGAGCCTTTAAATTTGATAGCTGGCGTGGATAACAGTTTTACAAGGACGCCTCCGCAATAAGGGCATTTTTTAGGAGCTGTTTCCCCCACTTTCTGTATTATTTCGATTTTTTTATGACATTTTGAACATTCATATTCATATAAAGGCATTGTAGCCTCCTAAAAATAAGCGATTATTATAGCAGAAATTATAATCTTAGTAAAAACAGAGTCCTTGGATGTAAGCATTTCTAATTCAGTAATACATGTGATGTGTAATATTTATTAAGGATGAGGGCATGGGATGAGGAATCCCCTGTGAGGGCTGAGCGGGCAAGGTTCCTCTTTAGAGGAGAGCGAAGCCCGAACCGGGAGAGAGATTCCTCGCTGGGGAATCGAGCGGGTGACGAATCCTTTGCCCTCACCCTTATGTGTTAAGTAAACTCTATCACGGAATTAGAAATGTTTCCCTTTGGGGATTGGTTGATTTTTTTAGAGAATATGAATACACTTAAAAAGGAAATGAGGGAAAAAATATTTGCTTTTAGTCTGCTTTTTATCCTTGTTTTTAACCTATCGTGGGCACAAGGCATTAGAAAACCTGTATGGGCTGGAAGATTTTATGATGCCCGGCCCCAGGTTCTCTCAGAGCAGATTGAACAGTGGTTGAAAGAGGCTGAATATAAGCCTAATCCTGACTCACAGCTTAAAGCCCTGATTGCCCCTCACGCAGGTTATGTTTATTCAGGTAAAGTGGCAGCCTATGCTTACAAACAAGTTCAAGACAAGCCATTCGATACAGTGGTTATTATAGGACCAAGTCACCACTTTGGATTCAGAGGCTGTTCCATTTATCCTAGGGGAAGTTATGCCTCTCCTCTTGGGTTGATCGATATAGACCAGAATTTAGCCAAGAAGCTCTCCCAGGAGACCGGGTATGGATTTATCCCAAAAGCCCATGAAAAAGAACATTCCATAGAAGTCCAGATTCCTTTTATACAAAAAACAATCCCCAATGCCAAAATAATTCCTGTGATTATGGGGGTTCCTTCAAAAGGTACTATTGAAACTCTATCCAAAGGAATGGCTGCCATTGCATCTGAGAAGAAAGTATTCGTGGTCATTTCTACTGACATGTCTCATTATCTTTCAAAGGAGAAAGCAAATAAGAGGGACAAAAACACCATCCATTTAATCAAGAGTAAAGACATTCAGAAGTTGGAAAGCAAGATTTTAAGCCAAGAAAATATCATGTGTGGGGGAGCTGGTGTTGTGGCAGCTCTTCAATATGCCATAGGGCTGGGAGAAACTCATGTCAATCTATTGTGCTATGATGACTCTTCCTCAGCCGGGGGGCCGGAATCTCAGGTAGTGGGATACATGGCGGCAGCTTTATATGTGAATAAAGAAACAGATAATTTTTCTCTTTCTCAGAGCGAAAAAGAGGCGCTTTTAAATATCGCGAGCTCAGCTATACAGAGTTACATCAGAGAAAAGAAAATGATTTTCCCTGAACCTAAGAACCCGAAGCTTCATGTGGATAGAGGTGCCTTTGTGACTTTAAAAAGAAAGGGAAGATTGAGAGGGTGCATAGGATTTATTGAACCTATCGCCCCTTTATACAAGACAGTGGCCCAGGCAGCAGTCTATGCCGCATGTCATGATGCGCGATTTCCCCCCTTATCTGTTTCGGAGCTGGAAGGGGTGGAGATAGAAATATCTGTTTTAACCTTACCCCAGAAGATCGAGGATATTTCGGTGATTGAAGTAGGGAGACATGGCCTTATTATATCAAAGGATACAAAAAAGGGACTTTTGCTGCCACAGGTAGCCACAGAGAACAATTGGTCTAAAAGGAATTTTCTTGAACAGACCTGCCTCAAAGCCGGCCTTCCCAAAGATTCGTGGAAGAATGGGGCTGACATTTATATTTTTGAAGCCAAAGTTTTTCACTGAGTCATTTGCTTCCAGAAGCTAGATTAGCCTGACCTATTCATAAAAAAATGGCGATGTTTTTATTATCAATTTATTTTCAGCGATATACAAGGTTATTTTCAAAAATGACGATTGGAACTATTTTCCTGTTTAGATATTTCATTTTAATCGCCATTTTTTTACCATTGAGGCGAGCCGATATGAAATTCAGATATGGCTTATGCTCCGTTCAGATTTTTAACGCCATTCTTCTTCGTTTTTCTCGGCGCCTGCGTAACTCCCCCCGTCCGTGGGTCA
>JAWLEN010000156.1:0-4424 GCA_041686095.1 Candidatus Aminicenantota bacterium | reverse complement strand
CTCATTTTAGGTCGAACTGAACGGATGATAAAATAAAACTATTCAGCCAAAATTTTCTCAATCTTGTCAATCAAAGGCGGTAAGTCATTCTTTACTGTTTTCCATAAAATATCCAGATTGATATCAAAATATCCATGAATAAGACGATCTCTCATTCCGATCATATTCTTCCAAGCTAATTCAGGATGTTGTCTGCGAAAATCATTGGTAATTCCCCTTGCCGCTTCACCGATGATTTCAAGGAGCCGAACTAAAGATAAATTCAGCTTTCGATCATTATCAAGATTTTTACGATCTTCTCCCTCTAAAAAACTTACTGCCTCACGTGCAGCATCCAGAATATGTCTCAATCTGACTTCATCATCTTTGTACATATTGATGCTCTGCTTCCTTTATAACTTTATCACGGAAATATGGGCTCAAATCCTGAGGAGTTCTTATTTCTACTTTTCTTCCTCCAAAAATATCTGACAATTCATCTTCCATTTCAAATAATTTGAAAAAACTCGGGGTATACTCGGGTTCAAAATCTATCAACACATCTATGTCACTTTCTGGTTTAAAATCATCTCTAAGAGCAGATCCGAATATAGCCAATCTTTTAATGTGATGTTTTTTACAGAATTCTGTTATCTTGTTTTTTTGTATAATAATTTCTTTGTTTAATGGCATTTTTACCCTACATATTTTTTTTAATATTATGGATTATCCGTTTTTCATTGTCAAAGTCAATAATTAACTGGAGTTCCCGAATACCATCGGCCAGGGCATAGAAGCGAAAATCCGGGATTCCGAACAACCGGCGCGCCGAATTAATAATATTTGATGAGGCGGCTTCTCATCTTGACCGGGAGGGAGAGAGAAGGCTTATGGAAATAATCGGTGAGCGGTTCAGGGAAAAGACTTGTATCCTTATATCCCACCGCAGTGAGGGCTTAAGTTCCTTTAATTCCGGTGAATACCTGTTTCTTTTTTCCATTTTTTTATCCTCTCACAATTTTTCCCCTCCGACAATCCCGGGGCGGTTCAGTGTGATGATCGGCACGCCGGAGTACATGAGTCCTGAGCAGGTGGAAGGCAAAGAAGTGGACCAGCGTTCGGATATCTACTCTTTGGGAGTGATCCTTTATGAGATGGTCACGGGAAGGGTGCCCTTCGAGGGAGACACCCCGTTCACCATAGGTGTCAAACACAAAAGCGAGCCACCAAGACCTCCTAAAGAATGGAATGAGCAGATCCCCGACGACCTCAGCCGGGTGATCCTGAAATGCCTGGAGAAGGATAAAGAAAACCGGTATCAAAGTGTCGGTGAAGTCCGCTCCGATCTGGAAAGCATCGAAAAAGGCATGCCCACCACAGAAAAGGTGATGCCTAGAAGAAAAACTTCCACTTCAAAGGAGGTCACGGTCACCTTCAGTCCCAAAAAGCTCTGGATTCCTGTGTCAGCTGTTTTGATCGTGGCTGTGCTTGCCTTTATGCTGTTTAGAGGATTTGGAAAGAAAGGATCAGAAATTGACCCTGATCGGGTCATGGTTGCTCTGTTCGAAAACCAGACCGGCGACAAATCTCTGGATCCATTAGGCCGCATGGCTTCAGACTGGATTACTCAGGGCCTTTCACAGACGACCATGGCTGAAGTCGTGCCCACCATGACGGTTCTGCAGTTTTCTCCTGTTATGACTTCTGAGTCGGGCATTTCGCAAGCTAGAAGCCAACCTCTTTCCGTAGCCAGAGAAATCGGAGCAGCACAGCTCTGAGACAGAGTCAATGGATTATCCCTGATTGGCTCAGGGACAAGCCCCTGCTTCTGCAGGGACAAGCCTGGAGTTCATAGCCCGGATGACCTCTCACATTCCTGATAAAGGACAGGTTATGGTGCGCTATTACGGCCTCTATTATGCCAATGCCCACAGGGAGCCTGCCCCTGCGAAGGCAGGGGAAAGATGAGAAAAACAGATCCTTTGTGTCCCCTTATTATTGAAGATGAAGATCCCTTTATACAATCCAAAGGGATGGGCAGAGATGATAAAGAAGGTCTATGAGATCGATCCCCTCATCTTAAACCTCACAAAGACTGATTTTCTGGTGTTTTCTCTTTTTTGTAGATCTTTTGTTGACCGGACGTATTTTTTGTGTCTATGATAGGTGATGAAGCCGCTTAGAGGATGAGAATTTGATGAAATGGAGGGAAAATCAACAGCAGCAGAAAAACAAATTCCTATGTTTCTCCAAACTGAATTCTTAATCAATTATTAGCATTGACAGAAATATACCTGTGATATACATTATATATGCCATGAACCGAACGGAGGAGAAATGTCTGATCAAATGCTTATCCGGATTTCATCAGAAACCAAGGACAGTTTAAAAAAAATCGCACGCAGTGAGGGGAAAAGTACCAGCCAGGTCGTACGTGAAATCATAAACGATTACATACAGGACAGGGATATCAGCACTTATATTGACAACCTCTGGTCGCGGATAGGGAAAAAGCTAAAAGCCAAAGGAATCACAAGTCTGGATATTTCCGAAAAAATCAGAGAAGTGCGGGAATCCGGTAAATGAGAGTGGTGCTCGATACGAATATTTTTATTTCTTCCTTCTTCGGCGGCAAGCCCAAACAAATCATTGATCTCTGGAAAAACGGCAAAATTCTACTATGTCTTTCAGATTCGATTCTAGATGAATATATCCGTGTGCTGCAGAAGCTCAGCTTGCAAAATGAGCCTGAAATGGAGGAGCTGTTAGGTTTATTCGCTAAAGGGATTCATATTCTATTCACCAAGAAAACACCGGATCTTAACCTGATTGCAGAAGATCCGGACGATGATAAATTTATTGAGTGCGCGGTTGCGCTTAAAGCCCGATACATTGTGTCCGGAGATAAAGCCCTGTTAGCATACGGCGATTATATGTCTGTTCGCATTTTATCCGCCCATGAATTTTTAGAGATAATCCGAATCAAAGCTTGAAAATGACAGGACCTCTGTCAAACAGAAAAGTTTATGCGGGAGCCTCAGCTGCGAGGCAAGCCGCGGCATGGAAGCCTAGGGCTCTATTTCATCAAACTGCCGGAGATGGTGTTCCTCGTGCGCTTCCACCTTTTCATAAAAATCACTGCTTTCCGGCGTATCCATATGGGCCCACACACGTTTTAAGGATTGACCTGTTATCGTAGTGCCCACATCAATAAGGACCTGGCCCCCCACAGCTTTGTACTCGCGGTGTCGGATAGGTATCGCATCAATGCCGGATATCCCCAGAACATAATGACCGCGTTTGATATTTATTTGGAGATATGAAATTTTACCTTCCCACTCTTCCACTTCCAGCCATTGTTCCAGTCGGCTGTCCGGCCCAGGCTTAATATATGAAGAGGCGTTTAAAAGAAAAAAAAGCGCCAGTACGCCTAATATCTTTGCCTGCCCAAGATTTTTCATGCGCATCCCTTTCATTTTTTTCCCATGATCAATTCTGTATCATCAAGCGGCCCGGCTGACACAAGATTGCCGGCTGTTTGGAAGGGGAGTCCCAATTTTTCTCCCAGGTTAGAATCCGGAGTAACGAATACTGACCGGGTAGGTGTATTCTTCTGAATCGGCGATCTCTTCCAGGCACTTGATCCACTCATCCACCACTTCCGGGCTGTTTGCAAGATTCATGGATTTCATGGCTGAACTTTCAGCTTGTTCCAGCAGCTTCTTTGCTTCATCTATTTTTCCCGCCATCATGAGCTCCTGTGCCTTGGTCGCCAGATCCGCAGCATTCCCACCCGAAGATATCATGGCGCGATATTTTTTATAGATCACCTCGTCAACGCGTCCATCCTCTGTTGTCAGATAGTAATAGTTCTGCAGGTCTCCGTACTGATCCTTTATTTCCTGCAGGTCTTCCTCACTCAAAAAATCCTGTTCGACACACTTTTCCAATTTGCCGAAAATCATTTTGACCCACCGGCTGGCGCCTTTCATTTTTTCGACACTGACACCGGCAGGATCGGGCATACGGTCAATAAACACAAAAAAAATACTTTTTTGCCCGGTTTCCTCCGTAATATTCTCTTCCCTGGGTATTCCCTCTTTATTAAGGTAATAGTCCTTGACACTTTCATAGGAATCCCTCACAAGAAATTGGTCAGTTCTTTCAGGATGTGCGGGAACAGCACCTGGATAAACCGCCGGTTTTTGTGCATAGATCTGCGCTGTAAAAACAGCCAGGCATACAGATACAATCCATATGATCTTATTCATCGCTTTCTCCTTTTTTGTTGACTTTAGCCATTATAAAAGAGAATTAATGATACGACAAGTCAACTACGTGTACTGTTTTGGCAGCTTGGCTGACTTATATTATTGAAAAAAAAGAATTTATAATATGCCTTCCCCTGATGGATTTTCGTTAAAATAAAATAATAGGCCCGAAAA
>JAWLEN010000155.1:0-4460 GCA_041686095.1 Candidatus Aminicenantota bacterium | reverse complement strand
TCTCCCGGTTCGGGCTTCGCTCTCCTCTAAAGAGGAACCATGCCCGCTCCGCCCTCACAGGGGATTCCTCATCCCTCGCCCTCTCCCCTTAATAAACATTATACTTCACGTGTATCACGTTTTAGAAATGCTTAAGTCTTAACAAAAAGATTTGAGGTTCCTGAATTTTTATGTTAAAAGTATTAGATAAGCACCTGAAAATAAAATAATAATAGGAACATCGTCATTTATTTATGAATAATCCAGGTTAGAAGAAAGGAATAAGATATGAAATCTGCATCCCATTATAAGGAATTGTCCAAAGAAAAACTTCATAAAGAAATTCATCCTGACTCCATTCCTTTTGAAACCACAGATTCCTGTAAAAAATGCAAGGAAATCATCGGCCAAAAAAGAGCATTGAAGTCCATACAAACAGGACTTGATATCAAAAGCACCGGATATAATATCTTCATCACTGGAATGGTGGGTACCGGAAGAACCACTACCATAAAAAAATTTCTAGAAGAAATAGAAAAAACCAAAGCCACTCCTGACGATATTCTTTATGTTCATAATTTCAAATCTCCGGACGAACCCACTCTCATCATGCTTCCTTCCGGAAAAGGCAAACTGTTTAGAGATGATATGAAAAACTTGATCAACGTGCTGAAGAGAGACATTCCCGAACTTCTCAAAAGTAAATTCTATACAGATAAAAGAAACAGTATTGTGGAAGGACAGCAGAAAAAACAAAAGAAAATCCTGCAGCAGTTTGAGGAGGAAGTCTCCCAGGAAGGATTCACTGTCATCCAGGTCCAAATCGGCACTTTTGTCAAACCTGACCTGGTTCCTGTTATTGATGAAAAGCCAACCCCTTTCGACAAACTGGCCAAACTGGTCAAAGAAGATAAATTCCCCAAAAAAAAGTTTAATGCTCTTAAGAAAAAATATGAAGCTCTCACTGACAAGCTGGAAGAAGTGTTTAATAAATTGAAAAAGATTGAAGAAGAAACCCATGAAATGCTGAAAAAGTGGGATGAAAAATCCATCATTCCCGTCATCAAAGAAATGGTTGATAAAGTCAAGGATAAGTACAACTCAGAAAAAATAGAGAAACACCTGGATTATGTGGAAGAAGACCTCTTAAAAAATATTGACCTTTTTAAATCACAAAAGATTCAACAAAAAGAAAGAATGCCCACGGATCCGTTTGTCAAGTACAGGGCTAATCTCATCGTGGACAATTCAGAGTTAGAAGGCGCTCCCATCATCATGGAAAAAAATCCAAACTATGTGAATCTATTCGGCTCCATTGAATCCAGCATGAATCGGTTTGGCTTACTGCAAACAGATTTCACAAAGATCAAAGCAGGTTCTCTTCTCAAAGCAAACGGAGGTTATATTGTCATCAGTGCTTTGGATGCCCTTTTAGAACCAGGGGTCTGGCCTTCATTAAAAAGAGCTCTCAAACACCAGACTCTAGAGATACAAAACTATGCTTCACTCTTCCTTTTCTCCACTAAAGGCCCCAAACCAGAGCCCATAGAAATTAATGTGAAAGTCATCTTCATCGGAGACTCTTTTATCTATGACCTTCTTTATTATCAGGATGTGGATTTTAAAAAAATATTCAAAGTCAAAGCAGAGTTTGATTCAGAAACCAGGCTGACCAATAAGACCATTCAAGAATATTCTGATTTTACCAAAAAAATTATTGATGAAGATGAATTGAAGCCTATGGATAAACATGGGATGGCAGCGCTGATTGAACAGTGCATAAGAATGGCGGGGAGAAAAAAGAAAATTTCAACTCGATTTCATCATGTGGCTGACATCATACGTGAAGCCAACTACTGGGCTAAAAAATCAAGAGCAAAGATGGTCAGCCGAAAACACATTGAAAAAGCTGTTGAAGAGCGATTTGAAAGAGTCAGCCTCCTAGAAGACAAAATTCAGGAAATGATCGAAGAGGGCATTCTCATGATTGAAACCACTGGTTCAGAAGTGGGTCAAGTAAACGGTCTCTCAGTCTACCGTCTAGACCAGTTTTATTTTGGTAAACCAACCCGCATCACAGCCACTACAGCTGTAGGTCGAGCCGGGGTTATAAATATTGAACGAGAGGCTGACCTCAGCGGACGGACTCATAACAAAGGAGTGCTTATTCTAGCCGGTTATCTCAGGAACAAATATGCCAAAAACAAACCTTTTGCCCTTTCAGCCAGCTTAGCGTTTGAGCAGTCCTATTCTGGAGTGGATGGAGACAGCGCTTCTTCTACTGAAGTCTATGCTATATTATCAAGTCTATCAAACCTCCCTCTAAGACAAGATATTGCGGTCACAGGATCTCTCAATCAAAAAGGAGAAGTTCAACCTATTGGAGCGGTTAATGAAAAAATTGAAGGATTTTATGACGTGTGTAAATCAAAAAAACTCACTGGGAAGCAGGGAGTGATCATTCCTGATGGAAACATAAAAAATCTGATGCTGAGAAGAGATATTGTCGAGGCTGTGGAAAAAGGGAAATTCCACATCTATCCAGTTAAGACAATTGATGACGGTATAGAAATTCTGACCGGTATCAAAGCTGGAAAACAGAAGAAAGACGGAAGTTTTGAGCCAGATACTGTCAATTATCTAGTGGATAAAGAACTGGAACGACTGGCAGAAAGCTGGAAAAAATTTTCCGCTCCATCCAAAAAAAGCAAAAAATAAAAAATCGATATTGAAGATTTAGCCTTCTTAGTGCATGAATATGGTCCTAAACTATTCATAAAATTTGCATGGAGATGTAGGCTGATTTTATGAATAGTTCAAGATCTTGATTTCTTTGGGTGTAAGATAACGCCACTTGCCTTTTTCCAGATTTCCTAATTTCAATCCGGCAAACTGAATTCGTTTTAAACTCACAACTTGACAGCCGATTGACTGAAACATCCTCCGAATCTCTCTTTTTTTTCCTTCATGTATTTCCACTTTTAAAAGAGAGGTGTCCGAGTCCTCTTTAATGAGTTTGACCTTGTCTGGAGAAATTCTTTGATTATCCAGATGGACTCCTCTAGATAATTCTTTCAAGTCTCTGCTCTGTATTTGACCCTTTATTCTGACCATATAGACCTTTTTAATATTATAGCGAGGATGCATGAGATGATGGGCAAGTTCTCCGTCATTAGTTAAAAGAAGAAGTCCCTCGCTGTTTAAATCTAACCTCCCCACTGGAAAAACACGGACTCCCAAATCTGGAAGAAGTGTCTTTATGGTGAGCCTGTTAAAAGGATCATCCAAAGTCACAAGAAAACCAGGGGGTTTGTTGAGCATCAAATACAGTTTTTCCTCTGGTTTGACTGTTTTTCCATCCACTTCTACTTTATCCTGTTTTGGTATGATTTTGGTGCCCAGCATAGTCACCACTTTTCCATTAACTCGGACTCTTCCCTGTTCAATAAGTTTGTCTGCTTTTCTTCGGGAGGTGATTCCTGCTCTGGCTAAGTATTTATTTAAACGCATTTTTCCTGAATCATTCATATAAAAAAAGCGACACTCTAATTATCCTGAATTATTCACGAGTCGAGATTGCTGCAGATGCAAGGCACAGGGTATGAAGTCGTGGTCCTTCACTACGAATGCCCTGTAACGAAGCAGATGCAGTGAGATCGGCTCGCCTCAATGGTAAAAAAATGGCGATTAAAATTAAAAACATTAACATGAAAATAGTTATATTTATCATTTTTGAAATAAACTTACATATTGCTGAAAATTAATTAATAATGAAAACATCGCCATTTTTTTATGAATATTCAGGATATTCAGAAATATAGGTTAAATCCACCACTAAAAGTAAAGTCTTGGAATCCAAAATCCAGGTTATCTAAATCAAAGTCAAGATTTTGATATTTTCCCTCTGCCAGAAGGGAAAACTTTTTGCCTATATGAACCTCCACACCTGCGCCAACATTCAATTTTCTCACTGTGTCTTTATCAATTTCAGATATGTTTGCTGTATAATATCCATAGCCCGCAGTCAGATAAGGATGGATAAAGACTATAGGGAAAAACCATTTGAAATTAAGACCCAGATAATTGTAATCCACCTCTCTCTCACTCCAGCCAAAAGGAGCGATCTGTCCAAGGTCAAGATTGTGAGCTGCCTGAAAATAATTGATCTCTAAACCAAACAATGCAATCTTTACTCCAGCTCTCACTCCATAAAGAAAAGTAGTATCTGTGTCTAATTCAACACCCTCCAGAGTGGGTTTTGGGGCTGAAATACCCAGATGAGGACCAATATAAATCCCTGTCTGGGCATTTGTATCGGGAACAAGAACAATCATAAAAAAAACCACACATCCAATCACAAATATCTTTCTCATGTCATTTCCCTTAGAATAAATTTGCTTTTTTCTAGAAATCATTTTACTCAAGCCTTCCCTAAATAGCAATATCTTAATTAACATGGATTATTCACGATTCGAGATTGC
>JAWLEN010000041.1:15540-19874 GCA_041686095.1 Candidatus Aminicenantota bacterium | reverse complement strand
TCAGGAGCCACGGTTGGCGCTTGAATGGTCATCTCTTGTTTTCCTAAAGCGTAAGCTCTAAACCGGCCTGTGTTTTTTATGATTCCTGTAAACATGATTAACCTGACCTATGCTGAATAATCAATGTAAATATCCTTGGGCAATGATATCACTGCCAATTTTTATTGTTTTTATGTTTTTTAATTTCATGGATTCGCTCATGATCTCTATCCCTTTCCCTTGAAAAAAACAGGGAGCCTGCTGACCTCCCACCAATTTTGGGGAGATGGATAGAATAATTTTATCTGCTGTTTTGGATTCAAGTATTTGGGTGTGAAGAAAAGAGCCTCCTTCAACCAGCACGCTTGATATATGGTTTTCTCCAAGCCAATCAAGAACTTTTTTTAAGTCCACTTTATTGTTCTTTTCAGGAGTTGAGATGACTTTGACTCCTTGTTTCTCTAACATGTCTTTTTTTTCGGAAGAAGATCTTTTCAGAGTAAAGATAAGTATATTTCCTTTTGATAAAGTGGAGAGGATTTTTGATTTAAGGGGAATGCGCAGGTTTGAGTCTAGAATGACCCTGATGATCTTTTTTCCAGGCCAACCAGGGTGTCTCACTGTCAATTGAGGGTCGTCTTTCAGTATGGTGTTTATTCCTACCATGATAGCATCATGCTCTCCTCTTATGAGATGCATATATTCTCTAGTTTGAGGAGAGGAAATCCATTTGGAAGAAAAAGTTTTTGTGGCTGTTTTTCCATCCAGGCTTACAGCTGCCTTTAGAGTGACAAAAGGGACTTTTGTTTGGATGTATTTAAAATAGGCTTCATTGAGGCGGTTGTTTTTTTCTTCAAGGAGGCCTAAAGAAACCTTGATACCTGCTTTTCTCATTTTTTCAACCCCTTTTCCATTTACCAGCGGATTGGGATCCATGGATGATATAACCACTCTTTGAAGTTCAGACTCGAGTATTTTGTCAATGCAAGGAGGGGTTCTTCCCCAATGCACACAGGGTTCTAGATTTATATAAGCTGTTGCGTTTTTTGCTTTAGAACCGGCCTTGTTCAATGCTACAGCTTCTGCATGGGGTTTTCCGGGCTTTTCATGATAGCCGTGGCCCACAATCATCTCATTTTTTACAATGACAGCTCCCACATATGGATTAGGGCTTGCCCAGCCAATGGCTTTTTCAGCAAGAGCATAGCACATATGGAGATAGGAAATGTCTTTATAGACACTCATGATAAAAGAGCCTGTGTGAATTCTTGAGGAGAGAACTCAAGCATGTCATCTTCTTTTTCCCCTATACCTATGAGCTTTATGGGAAGTTCCAGTTTATCCACAATACTTATCACGCTCCCTCCTTTGGCGGTCCCGTCCAGTTTGGATAAAAATATACCGGTCAGTCCTGAAAATTTTGAGAACTCCCTTGCCTGATGCAGGGCATTTTGTCCTATACTTGCATCCAGAACCAGGAGGACTTCATGAGGAGCTCCTTGAATTTCCCTGGAGATTATTTTTTTTATTTTTTCAAGTTCATTCATCAGGTTTATGTTGGTGTGCAGGCGTCCGGCTGTATCTATGAGAAGCACTTGGTATTTTTTGGATTTAAAAGATTGAATGGCATCATAGGTTACAGCAGCTGGGTCAGCTCCATAGGAGCCTTTTATTACTGAAATATTTAATTTTTTCCCCCATTCGGAAAGCTGTTCTTGGGCAGCGGCCCTGAATGTATCCGCAGCCACCATCAGCACTTTTCCTCCCTTTTTGCTGAAGTGATAGGCTGTTTTAGCAAGGGAAGTGGTTTTGCCCCCGCCATTGGTCCCTACAAACATAATAACAGTTCCGTTAGGGCTTGTGTTTAATTCCAAAGGAAATGCGGAAAGGATCTTTTCTATTTCCTCCTCTATGGCTTGTTTAATAATGGGAAAGGAATCAGCTTTTTTTGTTTTTTCTTTCACAGTTGAAATGATTTTTTCAGAAGTATTTATTCCTGCATCTGATAAAAGGAGAGCCTCCATAAAGTCCTCCAGTATTTCGTCCCTTTTTTTGGAGGATTGGAGCACGTCCTTAATTTTTTCATTAAATGCTTTTCTGGTACGGAAAAGTTTTTCTTTTAATTTAGTCATGGTATAGAGTGAATTATATTTTTCATCTGAATTATTGTCAATGTGTGGAGATCATGTTAACCTGAACCATTCATAAAATATGGTGAAATTTGGATACAGCTTGTGCTCCGTTCAGATTTTTAACGCCATTCTTCGCACTGTGTTTTCGGCTGCTGCGCAACTCCCCCCGTCCGTGGGTCAAACATGCTCCCAGCTCAGCTTCGCTGAGTTCCCTCAAACACAGCACTCAGAAGGCTAAATCTTCAATGTCGCTTCAGCAGCACCCAAATTTCATTGTGCTCAGGATATGTATATTCCTTGTTAGATTTATTCCCAATTTATTCATTTGAGGTTTTTAATTCACAATTAACTATTTCGTAGTGGAGGACCACACCTTCATGCCTTGCGCCTCGCATCTACAGTAATCTTGACTCGTGAATGGTTAAGGTGTTAAATTTGGAGTCAATGGAAGAAAACATATGGTTGATGCCCGGGACTAATGATAAGGTCACTCATCTTGCATCTGGACTAGGGATATCGTTAGGGACAGCTCAGATTCTTTTTAACCGGGGGATAAAGACCAGAAAAGAAGCTCACGAATTTCTATTTCCTGATATCAAGAATTTGCACGATCCATATCAGATGGAATCAATGCAGGAAGCGGTTCAAAGAGTAGAAAAGGCTGTTCGAGATAAAGAAAAAATACTTGTGTTTGGGGATTATGATGTTGATGGAATTCTTTCCATCGTGGTTTTAATGAAAGCGATTGAATCTCTTGGAGGCTGCATTGATTATTTTATTCCGGACAGATTAGAAGATGGATACGGGATCAAACCAAAGCACTTGGAAATGGTGCTGGAACGCAAAATTGATTTAGTTATCAGCGTAGATTGTGGAATTAAAGCTGTTGAATTTACAGAAAAAGCAAGATCCCATGGAGTGGATGTCATTATTACAGATCATCATCAGCCGGGTCCTGATCTCCCCAAGGCTGTCGCGGTTCTCAATCCTGTCTTAAGCCACTCAAGGTATCCAGACAAAAACCTGGCAGGGATCGGAGTGGTTTTTAAGCTGATCCAAGCACTTATGGAAAAAAGGAGTAAAGATTCGGTTCTAACTCATTATTTAAAGCTGGTCTCTATTGGTACCATTGCTGATGTGGTCAAGTTAAGAGGCGAAAACAGGATTTTTGTAAAATTTGGTCTAGAGAGTTTGAAAGATGTGTCCAACAAAGGGCTTAGGAATCTGTTGTCTGTTTGTGGAATTGGATATAGGGACATAACCACTGGAGATGTTGGTTTTAGAATCGCTCCCAGGTTGAATGCAGCAGGAAGAATGGGAAAAGTCGATCTCTCTGTAAATCTCTTTCGAGTCAAGGACAATGTAAAGAGCCAAGAGATAGCAGATCATTTGAATAAGCTGAACTCCTTAAGACAGAAAGCAGAAGTAAAAATTTTTAACCAGGCTGTAGAAAAGATAGAAAAGAACAATCTGGATAAAAAATACAAATTATTGATTTTAGGAAGCGAACATTGGCACAGGGGAATCATAGGTATTGTGGCTTCTCGGTTAAAGGAGCTTTTTTATCGACCCGTACTGCTTTTTTCCTACCAAGATGGAAGAGCTTTTGGTTCAGGAAGAAGCATCAAAGAATTTTCTTTGATAAAGGGTATCCAAAACAGCCATCAATTTTGCGTCAATTACGGAGGGCATCCTTTGGCTGTAGGTTGTGAGATAGATTATGAAAATTTCGATGCGTTCAGAAGGAACATAAACGATTATGCGGACTTAACAATTGATGAAGACCACCTTAAAAGAAAGATTCAGATAGACGCAAAAATTGATTTTAAAGACATAACAAACACCTTTTTAGAAGAAATGGATCGACTTGAGCCTTATGGAAAGGGAAACCCTAAACCATTCTTTTTATCAGAAAAAGTCAATGTGGCATCCAGCCCCCAGGTTCTCAAAGGAAAACACAGCAAAATTATTGTGGAAAAAGACGGAAGAATGTTTGAAGCCCTGGGGTGGGGCCGAAAAGACTGGGCCGATTGGATAAAAAATGGGGATTGGGCTGATATTGTTTATTCCTTAAACAGAGCAGAATATCTTGGAGAGAAGCGTTTAAATCTTGTTCTCCATGATATAAAAACAAATGAAAGATAATTCTTTTTTTTTGTTATTTTATTTGGATCGCACAGCTGTGAAGGTCTTATATTTATAATTCAAATAAATGTTTTATAA
>JAWLEN010000041.1:6291-15440 GCA_041686095.1 Candidatus Aminicenantota bacterium | reverse complement strand
AAAATAAAGTTTAAAAACATCAGGCCGGTCATAATGTTGAGATATTTAACTTTATTTTTTCTTGCTTTAGTGATTGTGGTTATTGGAATAAATATTATTTCCAGGTCAGAAAAAGATTCAAAAATTTCACTTGTTGATGAAGAATTGAAAGAGCAGAAAGTCGAAAAAAGAGAAGAAGTCCTCCACTTAGAAGATGAAAAAGGAAGTTTGATCCTCGAGTCAAAAGCAGACCGCCAATATCTGGGAGAAGATGGTTATTATCATATGGAGGGCGATGTCTTGATAAAATTTCTAAAGCGGGCAGAAGGAGAAGATGTGGTTGTTTATGGAGATGAGGTTCTTCATGATAGAGAAGGAAAGAGGTTTATTCTATTGGGAAGTGCTAAAATAGAATTTAAGGATCTTGTGATCGAATCTCCTTATCTTGAGTATGAAAATAAAAATCACCTGATCAAGACAGATAAAGGAGTGTCTTTTTCCTCTGAAAGGATCAAAGGACAAGGACAAAATATGGTGTGCTGGGAAACAGAAAAAGAGGTAAAGATACGAAACAATGTCCGGCTTGAGTTGATTCAAGACATAGAGACTTCAAAGTCCATTCATGTGAATGGAGATGAAATGTATTATACTCATAAATGGGGAAACGGTTATGTAAAGGGGAATGTGAAGCTTAGGTCCGGAAAGAACACAGTAAGAACAGAAAGACTGGAATTTTATCTCCCTCCAAAAAAAGAGTTTTTAAGATCTATGATGTTAAAGGGAAAGGTCAGAGGGACTTTGTTTTTGGAATCTGATTCGGAAAATAAAACAAAGAGCCAAAAATATGAAACTGAAGCCAATGAAGTGTTTATCAGGTTTATCAAATATCTTGATATACCAGAAAGAATAGAGGCTAAAGGAGATTGTCTGATTCATTCATCTCAAACAGACCTTAATTTCAATTGGATCCGATCAGAAAAATTTGTCATTTTTTTTAACAGAGATGGCAAAATCACTGGATTCTCAGGTCTCGGTGATGTTCAGATTGAAGAGGGAAGAGCAGAGAGTCCCAGACAGATAAAAGGGAATGAATTTTTGCTTGATAACAAGAAGGAGATTTTAACCGTATATGGGAATGATGCCCAGAGAGCTGAAATATCTTCTGATGATTATGACATTTCAGCAGATGAGATAAGCAGCTTTATGAAAAGCAGCGACTTGGATGCCATAGGTGAAATAAAAGGTGTCTTTCAATCTTCTGATAACCAAAAAATGAGAATCGGGATTTTTTCTGGTTTGCAGCCAGTATTTATTTCAGCAGATAGAATGAGATATTTAGGTGAACAAGACCGTTTTGTTTTTAATGGAAATGTGAAGTTATGGCAGGAGCAGGAAAGACTAAACACAGAGGAGCTTATGATAAAAAAAGAAGGGGATGGATTAAGCGCCCATAATGGTGTTCAGACTGTATTTCATCATAAGAACAAGGAAGACAAAGAAGATGAAATATCAATTTCATCTAAGATGATGGAATTTGATCCTGAAAAAAATGAAATTTTATTTCATCAGGAATGTTCGATGAATATCAAAGATATCAAAATGGATGCTGATTTGATATCTATCCAAATGAAAGAGGATGAGAAAGAGATGAGTGTTTTAACAGCAAGGAATTCTGTCGTTATTAAAAAAGGGACGTATGAAGGAAGAGGTGAAGAAGCTGTTTATGATTTTGAAGAGGATAAGATTGTCCTGACAGGAAATCCTGTTCTCACAGAGAAAAACAGGGGGGAGATTACTGGGGACAAATTGACTTTTAATATATCCGATGATAGAATCATCGTCGAGAACAGAGGAGACGAAAGATCAGTAACTGTCATAAAGAAGTGAGAGATGAGTATATATTTAGAAGCCAGAGGACTGGAAAAAAGCTACGGAAAAAAGAAAGTTGTTCGGGATGTCTCTATAAAAGTCAATAGAGGGGAGATCGTCGGTCTTTTGGGGCCCAATGGAGCAGGAAAAACAACCACTTTTGGATTAATTCTCGGCCTTATAACCAGAGATGCCGGTCGAATATATTTAGAGGGCCAGGATATAACCCACCTTCCTATGTATATCAGAGCCAGAAAAGGATTGTGTCTTCTTCCTCAAGAACCTTCCTCATTCAGAAAACTAAGTGTGAGAGAGAATCTTTTAGCAGTGAATGAAATCATGTATAATTCTTCTATAAAAGAATCAGATGTAATTGATTTGTTGAATGAATTTGGTTTGGCGGGACTTTCAGACCAGAAAGCACTTTCTTTATCTGGAGGAGAAAGGAGAAGACTTGAGATTGCGAGAGCATTGGCTACCAATCCTGACTATATTCTTTTGGATGAACCTTTCACAGGAATAGATCCCTTAGCAATTATTGACCTGCAAAAGATTATATATTCTTTGAAAGGAAGAGGCATAGGATTGCTCATTACAGATCATAGTGTTAGGGAAACACTCAAGATTACTGATCGGGCTTATATTATGGATAAGGGAAAAATATTGGTTAAGGGAACCCCCAAAGAAATTGTGTATTCAGATCAGGTCAAACAATCCTATTTAGGAGAAGGATTTAGACTGGAATGATTTTCGGATCAAATTTAAGGGAAGAGATATGGCTCTAAAACAGCAGCTCAATCAAAAGCAGGTTCAAAAAATGGTGCTGGCTCCTGCTCTGCAACAGGCTATTAAAATGCTTCCGCTGACAAATCTGGAGATCATTGAAGTCATTGATCATGAACTTTCTGAAAATCCTATGCTTGAAATTAAAGAAGAAACAGAAAAAGAAGAGCAAAAAACCCAGAGAGATAAAAAAGAACAAGATTCAGAGTCAAATAAAGACGAGGAATTTTTTGATTCTGAAGATGACAAAGAATTTGAAGCTATGTATGAGCAGTATTTTGACAATAGGTTTAATTCTTTTTCTCTGGAAAAAAAGGAGGCTCCAGATTATGAGAAATTTGTTTCCAAAGCACTTTCCCTTTGGGAACGTCTTGACTGGCAGGCAAATATGACATTTTTTGATGAGAAGGAGAAAGAAATAGCCCATTATATAATCGGCAATATAGATGAAGACGGTTATCTGGTAACCTCATTGGAGGATATTTCTCATTCCATAAAAGCCCCCTTGGATAAAGTAGAGAAAGTGAGAAAAAAAATAATGAATTTTGATCCCATTGGGGTGGGGAGTCTTTCTCTTAAGGAGGCTCTTTTGGTCCAACTGGATTATTTAGAAATAGATAACCCAGATCTCCGGAAAATTATTAATGATCATTTAGATTTGTTAGAAGAATCCCGTTATGCAGAACTATCCAGAGCTCTTAACATCAGTTTGTCCAAGGTAAAGGAACTCATAGAAGAAATTAAAAGGTTAAATCCAAAGCCAGGAAGAAAATATGTTCAGGAGAGAACTCAATATATTGTTCCTGATATTATTGTGGAAAAGGAAGACGATGAATACACCATAAAAGTCAATTATGAGGGAATTCCCAGCCTAAAAATAAGCAAATTTTACAGGAAGCTTATTTCCAAGGCTTCCCAAGATAATCCTGAGACATATGAATTTTTAAAAGCAAAATTGAAAAAGGCTTTCTGGTTTTTAAGAAGTCTAGACCAAAGAAACAACACTATTTATAAAGTTGCTGAATTTATTTTGGATAAACAGAAGGATTTTATAGAAAAAGGGCTTGATTATATAAAACCCTTGACTTTGATGGAGCTCGCTCAGGAGATTGGTGTTCATGAGTCGACTGTTGGACGCGTGGTGGCTAATAAACACATGATGACTCCACGAGGAGTATTTCCCTTAAAGTATTTTTTTCATAAAGCTTTATCTGGAAATTCCGGAGAAGAAATTTCCACGCTGAGAATAAAGGAAAGAATGAAAAAACTGGTTGAGAACGAAGACCGGGAGAGTCCTTTGAGTGATGTTGAAATCAGTGATATTTTGGCCAAAGAAGATTTCAATATAGCCAGACGAACAGTGGCAAAATACAGGAAACAGCTAAAAATCCCCCCTTCTCATATAAGAAAAAGAAAATATTTGATGGAGGAATCATGATTAATATTAATTACACTGGCAGACAGATAAATATTAGTCCAGAGTTAAGAAAGTATTGCGAAAAAAGAGTTAAGAGTATTGGCAAGCTGATAAATTCTCCCGCAGAAGTGGATGTGGTATTATCTGTTGAAAAATACCGACATAAAGCAGAGATCAATATTTCTGCCAAGGGAATTACCTTGAATGCTGCAGAAGAAACTCAGGATATGATCTCTTCTCTGAGTCTTGCTTTTGATAATATTGACAGACAAGTAAAAAAAGAAAAGGACAAAGTGAGACAGCGGCAAAGAAGGAAAAAGAAGAAACCCGAGTCATTTCCCTCTGAATCTGATTTTGAAAGAGAGGGGCCCAGAATCATAAAAGATGAAGACTATTTATTAAAGCCAATGTCTGTGGATGAAGCCGCTCTGTTGTTTGATTCAAAAAAGAAAAATGTTTTTGTTTTTAAGAACATCGACACCCAAAAGTGGGCGGTTTTGTATAAACGAAAAGACAAAAATTTTGGTCTGATCGAACTTGAGTGAAAAAGAGAGATAGAATTGAAAGTAAGTCATTTAATAACCAACAATATGGTCATGCTGGACCTGGAAAGTGAAAGTCGAGACGAAGTCATAAAAGAAATGGTCTCTTTTATGAAAGAGAGGAAAAAGGAGATAAAAGAGAAGGACCTTTATGAACGACTTATACAAAGAGAAAAACTGGGAAGTACAGCCATCGGCAAAGGCTTTGCTATCCCTCACTGTAAAGTCAAATCTGCTAAGGAATTAACTGTACTCCTCGGAATCTCGAGAAAGGGAGTTGAATTCCATTCTCCGGATAACAAGCTTTCTCATGTGTTTTTTTTGGTTGTTTCTTCCCCTGATAATCCCAGTGTCAATTTACAAGCTTTAGCTGCCATCGCTCACCTTATCCGCAAGTCCAAAAATCTTATTGATAAAATATTTAAAGCAAAAAACATAAGTGAAGTTTTGTCGGTTATCCAGGAAGAAGAGGAAAACATAGATGAATAATGAGAATGAAGATTCTTCGACCCGGGGAGCGGCTCTAAGCCAGAAGGTGATTTCAGGGGGGATGCTTCAGGTTAATGGATTGGGTGTATTGATCAGGGGAGACAGCGGAGTGGGAAAGAGTGAAAGTTCTCTGGAACTGATATCTAGGGGGTGGCGTTTTGTTTCGGATGACGTGACCAATATAAAAAAAATATCTGGGAACAAATTAATCGGAACTTCTCCGGCTATGAGCCGTTATTTTATGGAAATAAGGGGATTGGGAATTATCAATATCAAACAGATTTTTGGTTCCAAATCTGTATGCAAGCGATCAAAGATAGATTTGATCATTAATCTAAAGAGGTGGGAACAAGACAAAGAATATGATCGCCTTGGTCTTGAGTCGCCAGAAAAACATGAACTCCTGGGGGTAAAAATTCCTCAGATCATCATTCCGGTGGCTCCGGGAAGGAATATAGCTACTTTGATAGAAGTGGCTTGTAAAGTTCAAATATTGAGAGAAAAGGGTTATCATGCCCCCCAAGAAATAGCAAATCGGATAGACAGAGACATTGCTTTAAAAACAAAGAAAACAAATAAAGGTAAATAAACCTGGTAAAATGGCTGACTATAATTTTTTAATTATCACTGGATTATCTGGTTCTGGAAAGACAGCAGCCAGCCGTTTTTTAGAGGATTTCGGTTATTACTGTATGGACAACATTCCAGCAAAGCTGATTCCGAATTTTGTTGATTTATGGAAGAAAGATGAATTTCAGATTGATAAAGTCGCTCTGGTTATTGATATAAGAGAAGCTGGATTTATTTCCGAATTTCCTAAAATACTAAAGAAGATACGCAAAAAAATAACTCCTTGCGTGGTTTTTTTGGAAGCATCGGATGAGACCATAATGAAAAGGTTCAGTGAAAGCAGACGACCCCATCCATTAACAGGAGAAGGAACCGTGGTTGAAAATATCCAGTTGGAAAGAAAAAAATTAGAAGAAATCAGGAAGCTTTCTGATGAGGTTATTGATACTTCAAAAACAAATATTTCTGATTTGAAAAAACTTATATCAGACAGATTTATTAAAAAGAGTGAATACAGAATACAGATTATGCTGATTAGTTTTGGATATAAATACGGGGTGCCCCTGGATTCTGACCTTGTTTTTGATACACGATTTTTACCAAACCCCTATTATGTAGATGAACTAAAAGACGAGACTGGCAAAAATAAAGAAGTATCAGAATATATCTATAAGTCTGAAAAAACAAAAGAGTATATCCACAGGCTCTTTAAATTTATTGATTATCAGCTGCCTTATTTTATTGAGGAAGGAAAGAGTTATTTGAATATATCTATTGGATGCACAGGTGGGAGACACAGGTCTGTAGCTGTTGCTGAATGGTTGAAAGAACACCTGGAGTCAAAAAAGTATAGCATTCAGATCACTCATCGTGATATATTCAGGTAAAATAGGGCTTAATGATTTTAAAAATAAATGATAAAATGATAGTCAAGTCAATGTAAGGATGGATGTAAATAAAAATTGCCGAAGAAAAGGATTTTGCAGCATAAAAAGGGCATGAAATGATCGGCGGTGTGATTGTTTCTCACGGAAAGTTAGCGGAAGAACTCCTGAATGCGCTCACCATTATTTTAGGAGAAGCGGTGAACATAGAAGCCATTTCTATTGGCTGGTACGATGATGTTGAAGAGTCAAAGAAGAAAATCAATGAAAGCATAAAAAGGGTTGATCAAAAGAACGGAGTGCTCATTTTTACGGATATGTTTGGGGGCACACCTTCAAATCTGAGTTTTAGTTTCTTGCAAGATGGTCAGGTTGAAATTATCACAGGAGTTAATTTACCAATGCTCATTAAATTTATTTCTTTACAGAGAAGCTACAACCTAAAAGATGTGGCCAAGAAAGTGGTTGAACAGGGAAAGAAGAACATACATCTAGCCAGTGCACTGCTGAAAACAAAAAGTTAGTCTTAAGTCAAGTTTTATGATTAAAAAAAAAGTAAAAATAAAGAATAAGTTAGGACTGCATGCAAGAGCTGCAGTCAAATTTGTTAATTTGGCCAACAGATTTGCTTCTTCTATAAAAATAGTGAAAGACAGCAATGAAGTTGACGGAAAGAGCGTTTTGGGGATCCTCACTTTGGCTGCTGTTCAAGGTTCGGAAATCCAGCTCAAAATATCAGGAAAAGATGAGAAAATGGCCTTCAAAGCCTTAAACGATTTGATCGATGACAAGTTTCATGAGAAAGAGTGATTTTGATGGAATATTTTAGATTAAGAGGAACGGGAGTTTCCCCAGGTATTGCAGTGGGGGAAGTTCAGTTATCAGAAGGGATTGTGTTTACATCCAGAAAAAGCAGCATCGATTCAGAACAGGTGTCAGGGGAGACAGAGAGGCTGAAGGTTGCCATCCATAGGACTGAAGACCAACTAAAAAAGATCAAAGAAGAAATAGGGAAGAAAGTGGGAACAGATCATTCTTTTATTTTTGAAGCTCATCTTTTTATCTTACAGGATGAAAGTCTCATTTCTAGAATTAAGGAAATTATAAAGAAAGATAAAACAAAGGCAGAAAGAGCGATTTCCAAAGTGTATGAAGAGTATTCAAAAATGTTCGAGTCTATTGAAGATGAGTATTTTAAACAGCGTGAATATGACCTAAAAGATGTTCTTTCAAAATTATACTTAAATCTTGAATCCGACAAGGAGGTAAAAAAAGACGACGGGAAAGAGAAAATATTAGTGGCTCATGACCTGCTTCCTTCAGAGGCAGCTTTAAAATTGAGTCAAGGGAATGTTCTTGCCGTAGCGCTTGATATAGGAGGCACTACATCTCATACCGCTATTTTGGCACGGTCTTTGAATATTCCGGCTGTTATGGGATTGAGTCAAGTCACACGGAAAGTCAAAGACGGAGACACACTCATAGTGGATGGCACCAATGGAGAAGTGATCATAAATCCTCCTTTTGCCATACGAAGAGAATTTGAAAGCAAACAAAAAAAATACCGTACTTATGTTAAAGAACTCAAGAAAACAGCAAAGCTAAAATCCAAGACCTTGGACGAGGTCAGATTCTTTCCCTTGGCCAATATTGAACTTCCGGATGAAGTCGAGCTTTCTTTTTCAATGGGTGCCGAAGGAATTGGGCTTTTTAGGACAGAATTTATTTTTTTCCAGAGCAAAGATTTGCCCTCTGAAGAAGACCACTTTAAGGTTTACTCTAAAATTGCAAAAAACGCAGGAGAGACCCCTGTGTATATAAGGACGGTTGATATCGGAGGAGAAAAGAATTTGCCCCAGATGAATGTTGAGAAAGAGCCAAATCCGGCTCTCGGCCTTCGAGGCTTTCGGTTATCATTAAGGGAAAGAGGGCATTTTAAAACCCAGCTTAGAGCCATATTACGAGCGAGCGCTATAAATAAAAATGTCCGCATTATGCTTCCCATGATAACAGGTATTGAAGAAATAGAAGAAGCCAAACTGATTATTGAAGAGACCAAAGAGGAATTAAATGACCAAAAATATAAATTTGATGAAAAGGTGCAGCTGGGGATTATGATCGAAGTCCCTGCCGCAGCAGCTGTTTCTGACAGTCTTGTAAAGGAAGTGGATTATATAAGTATCGGGACCAATGACCTTATTCAATATTACCTGGCTGTTGACAGGTCAAATGAGCTGGTTTCCTATTTATTTAAACCTCTTCATCCCTCTGTGTTAAGACTGCTGAAGTTTATTATTGAAAGCGCTCAAAAAGAAAAAAAAGAAGTCACTGTATGCGGCGAAATGGCAGCTGATCCCCTTTCAGCTTTAGCTTTATTGGGATTAGGCCTGAGAAGATTTAGCATGAATCCTATTTTTATTCCCAGGATTAAAAAAGCTTTGAGGTCAGTTGAATACAAAAATATTCACAAGTTTGTTGAAAAGGCTATGACCAAAAGGACAGCCCGAGAGGTTGAGGAATATTTCTTAGAAAATATTTTATCCGCATATCCTAAGGCTCTTCTATCCACAGAAAGCTCTTAACCCGGACTATTCATAAAAAAATGGCGATGACTTT
>JAWLEN010000041.1:0-6191 GCA_041686095.1 Candidatus Aminicenantota bacterium | reverse complement strand
GACTCGTGAATAGCCTGGTTAACTAACCCGGACTATTCATAAAAAAATGGCGATGACTTTGACTCGTGAATAGCCAATTATAGCTTAACTTGGATGATTCAAAAATTATTTTTATCTTTTGAGGGTTCAGTCCGGCCGTAGATGTCTTTGAGTCGAACGATGTCCTCTTCATCCGAGTTTCCTATCCAGATCTCCATGATTCTTGCCGGTTTGTTTCCAATATTCCTAGCCCGGTGGGGAGCCTTGAGGGGAATATAAATTTCCTCATTTTTTTGAGGACGCCAGACTTTTTCTCCAACGGTGACCTCCAGACCTTTATCTAGAACCACCCAATACTCGCTTCTTTGATTGTGATATTGAAGAGAAAGCGATTCATTAGGCTTGACTGTTATGAGCTTTATGCTTCCCGCGTCTTTGTGGGGATAGGAACGAAATTTTCCCCAAGGCCGATGGTCTTCAATGATTCTTTTTCTGAAATTTTTTTCTTTTTGTACACTTGTTTCTGTAGAAACAGAAGTAGTTTTCTTTTTAGCCATTTTTTTAAGTTTAAGATACGGCCGGAAGCTGCTAAGATTTAAAAAGGTACATCCTCGTCTTCGCTGTCAGTATCAGGCATGTTTTGATCTGAGGGGAAATTAGATTCATCGTCAGAATCTGGAGGGGATTGCATGGTTTCAGTATCTCCCCTTTTTCCTAATAAGGTGACTTGATAGGCATGAATTTTTGTGGTGTATCTCGGATTGCCGTTACGGTCTTCCCATTTATCAGTTCTCAGTCTTCCTTCAACAAGAATTTGTCTGCCTTTTGATAGATATTTTTCACAGAATTCAGCTGTTTTACCCCAGGATACGATTTTATGCCATTCGGTGCGGTCCTCGCTTTCCTTGGTTTGGGGATTAAAGACACGTTCATTAGTGGCTAATGAATAATTAGCTACGGGTCGGTTGGACTGAGGAATATACCTGACTTCAGGATCAGCTCCGAGTCGTCCTACTAAAATGACTTTATTGTAACTATTTATATCTCTCATGATAAAATCCTGGATTTTATTTCTTTGATTTTTTCCTGGGCGATTCTTGTTTCTTCTTCAAGAGGAAATTTGCTTATGAGAAGTTTGAACACAGCTAGAGCTTCCTCTTCTTTCCCGATTTCCATCAGACTAATTCCTTTTTTTAAATGAGCTGCTGGAATCTTATCACCTTCTGGATAGCTCAGAATAAGGACATTGAATTTTTTTATGGCTTGTTCAAAGTTTTCCTGACTGAAATAGCACTCCCCAATCCAGTAAAGGGCATTATCTGCAAGTGGGCTTTCAGGAAAGTGTTCTAGGTAAATATTAAAACCTTCTATGGCTAACTGGAAATTACCTTTAAGGTAATCTGATCTGGCTAAGTTGTACACTTCTTGAGGGGAAAGATTAGGATCCAGCTTTGTGGTTGGTTTCTCTTGTTCTTCGAGTTTTTGCTTAGATGTTTTTTTAGCCTCTTCTTGGGGAGTGGTTTCTGTCTCTCCTGGAAGTGCTTTGGTTGACTGTTTGATTTCAATTAGATCTTCTGAGATCTCTGAAAGGCGGGATGTTATGGTGTCGAATTTCTCCAGTAAAATCTGGTACTGATTAGGGATTTTTTCTTGCTCTTCACTGATTTCTGCTTGTTCACTCCGGATCATATTCATCAATTCGTAAATCTTATCTAACTGTTTTTCTATGGAATTGATGGATTCCTGGTTTTGTATTGACTGTTCTTCGAGTTCAATGATTTTCTTTTTTAATATCTGCACATCTTTATAAATCAGCTCATATGTTTTTTCTCTTTTCTGGACTCCAGTAAGCAGAACAGGAAATAAAAAAATAAGAATGATCCCAGAATAAATCTTTTTAGTCATATAAAGTCGTTATTTTTCAATAATCGTAAATTGAGCTCTTCTGTTTTTCTGCCAAGCGACTTCATTGTGGCCCGGATCTATGGGCTGGCTTTTTCCATAGGAAATGATTTCCATTCTGTCGGGTGAAATTCCCAGAGAGATAAGATAGTCTCGAGCGCTTTTAGCTCTTTTTTCCCCCAGTGCCAGGTTGTATTCTTCTGTTCCTCGTTCATCGCAGTGACCTTCAATCAATATTCTGACACTATCCCATTTCTTTAACCACTGTGCATTTTCTCTTAGAACCGGTTTGGCATCTTCCCTAACGAAATATTTATCAAAATCAAAGTGGATCATTTCAAGAGGTTTTTCAGTATTGATTTCTTCTAAAGTTTTTTGTTCAAATATTTCTTCTTCTGTTAATTTTGGTTCTTCGGCGGGCGGTTTTTCTACTTTTTCAACCTTGGGTTGTTCTTGGGCTTGGGGAGGAGGGGGTGGAGTTTCTTCCACTTTTTTCCGGCAGGAAGAAAAGAAAGAAAAGACCAAAAGTAAAGACACAAACAGTACTGTAAATTTTTTCATGGGATCTCCTTTGGATAATTTTTTTTATCAAACATATTTATTCCCGATATGTTTTCTAATCTATATACAATGAATAGGTGCCCTTGTCAAATAAAGAATTCACTGTGTAAGTATTTCTAAAACCGCCATACACGTTAAGTATAATGTTTATTAAGGGGAGAGGGCAAGGGATGAGGAATCCCCTGTGAGGGCGGAGCGGGCATGGTTCCTCTTTAGAGGAGAGCGAAGCCCGAACCGGGAGAGAGATTCCACGCTGGGGAATCGAGCGGGTGATGAATCCCTTGCCCTTCCCCTTATCTATTAAATAAACTCTAACACGGTTTTAGACAAGCTTCTATTCACTGTTATTTTCTGGACCAGTTAGGGAGCTTGTTTTCTCCATTGGAGGTAAGACGTTTCAGATGGCTTCCATCATAGTCAATAGAGTAAATCTGAATGCTTCCTACCCGGTTGGATGAAAACACAATATGACGTCCGTCAGGAGACCAGGAAGGCGATTCATTCCTGGCGTATCCTTCTGTTAGTTTGACAATGCGGTCAGTTCTAAGATTGAGAACATAGAGATCAAATACAGCCGCAACTCGGGACACATAGACAATTCTATCGCCTGTTGGGGCCCAGGCTGGAGCATCGTGGTAATTTCCTCCAAAGCTTCGCCTGCGGACATTGGTTCCTTCAGCATCCATGATATAGATTTGAGGAGAGCCCAATCTATCAGAGGTAAAGGCGATTTCCCTGTTGTTGGGTGACCAGGAGGGAGCTGTATCTATGGCTTTGTTATAAGTGAGGCGTTTGATGTTTTTCCCATTGCTGTCGCAGACATATATTTCTGAATTAGACTCGTCTTCAGTTGAACAATACACCAATTTTTTCCCATCATAGGAAAAGTCAGGTCCAAAGCTTGTGCCGTGATCCGTGACCATAGTCCTGGTTCCCTCAAAAGGATTGAAAAGGTAAAGAGACGCTTTCTGATTGTTGTAAGCTGTGTAAGCAATTGTTTTTCCGTCTGTGGACCAGGCAGGCATATAATCTCTGGTATTATTAAATGTCAGCCGGGTTTGATTATGGCCGTCATAGTCCATCATATACAGTTCATCATTTCCGTTCCGGTTAGAAACAAAGACAATTTTTGTGGTAAAAATAGGAGGTTCCCCGTATATTCCCATAAATTCATTTGATATTCTATGCGCCAGGAGCCGTGAAAGGCTTTTATCAGACTGATATTTTTTGCCTTTTATGAACCGGGCTGATTTGACATCGTATATTTTCGCTTCAAAGAGTAAAGAGCCATCATTGTTTTGAGAAATTTCGCTGCTGAGGAGGAGTTTGGCTTGAATGGATTCCCAATCTTTAAAATTGATGTTTTCTGGGTCTAAGGGATCAATCCATCTGTAGTAATCTTCAGGAAGGGGACTGAATACCCGGCTGTATTTTAGGTCAGAAATAATGACTTCTCTAATGGTGGAAGCTGCTGAACGCAGTTCCGGCGAATCAGTACTGGTTATCATTTCAGGGACAGCTACCGGAATGATCGGCATGCCTTCTCTGATCCTCATGACCACTTCTTGTTGGGAATAAAGGGGACTTACACTAAGGATTCCAAGCAACAAAAGGATTAATGTAATGTTTGTTTTTCTCATTTTGTGTGCTCAAATATGAGGCGTATCAAAAGATACTCCTCTTTGTATTCAGTGGGTAAAGGAGGGAATGGTGCAGAGGAGCGAACAGCCCGGATGGCTGAAAGGTCAAGAGACTTCACATCGCTTGACTCGACGATTTCAGGTTCTGAAATATGGCCGTCCTTATAGATCCGGAAAGATATGGTGGTGAAATAATCTCCGCTGAGCCCAGTGCTTATTCGGGATGTATACCAGTTATTGGATATTCTTGCATGGAGTGTCTGCAAATACCAAGTGTAGGGAAAGGTCGACATACCTATTTGGGAGGAATATTGGGATCCAAATCCCACCCCGCCACCACCTCCACCACCTCCGACTCCTAATCTTAATCCAGTTCCTCCTCCCAAGGTCCCTGAAGAAGATTCGCTGGATTTTGTTTTGGGTTGAGAAGTCGTTGTGGATTTCTGAATAACGGTCTTTTTTTTGGTGTCTGCTTTTTTTTCTTTTTTGGGTTTATCCACAGGGTACCTGAGGGATGATTCTTGTTGTTCTGCTTTATTGGGGACAGTCAGATCGCTGAGATTTTCTCTCTCCGGGAGCTCTGTTTCTCCCACAGCTTCACTCTGGGTGCCCCCCCCTGGAGGTCCTCCGGGGGGTCCGCCGCTGCCGCTGCCTCCTCCTCCGCCTCCGGGAAAAGAGACCACATTTACATAATGAACCATTCCTTTTTTGGTGTGGCTGGGAAGATAAGGAGAAATGACCGCCAGAATAAAGAGCAGCAGGTGAAGAGAAGCTGAAATAATGAGAGCCTGTCTGAATGTTTTAAATTCTCTGTTTGATATGGTATGACTCATCAGTCTTCTTTTTCCTCAAGAGGTTTGACCACAAGGCCCACCACTTGGATTCCGGCTTGTTTGACTGTATCCAATATGCGTATCACAAAACCATAGGGGAGGGTTTCATCCGCTCTAATAAAAACAACTTTATTTTCTTTTCCGTAAAAATATTCTTTGAGCCGTTGTTCTAGAAGAAACTGATTGATCACCTGATCTTTGATATGGATGTATTTATCACTGGTAATGGTTAAAGTCAGCCCTTCTTCCGCGGGAGCTGATTCGGTTTCTGCCTGAGGAAGATTGACTCCGATCCCGGACTGCATCATGGGAGCCGTGACCATAAATATAATGAGGAGGACCAGCATCACATCAACTAGAGGGGTTACGTTGATTTCAGATAATGAGGTGCCAACCTCTTTTTTGCTTATAGGCCTGTATTTAAATGCCATAGAGTCTTTCGGTAATACTGATAAATTCAATGGAAAAATCTTCCATATCGCTTACCATTTCTTTAATTTTCTGCAGGAAGTGATTATAAGCAATAACTGCGGGGATAGCTGCAAAAAGGCCCAGTGCTGTGGCCACCAAAGCTTCGGCAATACCAGGGGCAACAGTGACCAGACTGGCTGATCCTTTCACTCCGATTCCGATGAAAGAATCCATAATACCCCAAACAGTTCCAAAAAGACCTATAAAAGGGGTCACACTTCCTGTGGTGGCCAAAAAACTCATCATTTTTTCAAATCTATTGACTTCTTTATTGGAGGCTTTTATGAGGGATCTGTTGATACTTTCCAGGTTTTCCTGGGACATTGAAGATTCCGGATTAGATTTTTTTATGTAAGCAAGAGTCTTAAATCCTGACTGAAATAAAGAAGACAAGGGGCTTGACGTGTATTTTTGGGAAGCATTGTTGACTTCAGCAAGGTTTCTGCTCTTTTTAAAAATAGACATGAATTTTTCTGATTCCTTTTCAGCGGCTTTGAAGGTTTTCCTTTTATAATAGATGATAGCCCAAGAGAATACAGAAAAAAACAAGAGGACGATGAGTACGATGTGGACCACGATGCTGGCTTTGAGGATAAGTTGAATAAAGTTCATTTTTGAGTTCAAAAAGTAGCATACACCCGAATCATTGTCAACCTGGTTTATTCATAAAAGAGGCTTGCAGATACCATTCCCCTCTCAATTTTTTCGTTTAGACAGGTTTTCTGTTCAAAATAGACCTTAGTAGTCTTCATTAATAGATATAAATTTAATGCAAGCCTCTTTCACTCTTTGAGCGAGCCAATCT
>JAWLEN010000040.1:2520-19909 GCA_041686095.1 Candidatus Aminicenantota bacterium | reverse complement strand
AATATCAACTTTCTGACCTTCTCTCTCTCGTGCGGAAGGAAAATATCCATAAAGAGATATCAACCGGAGATGGCGTAGGCCGGGAGGTCTGGTGAAGGTTCAGCGTTATATCCCTGAACGCGGAGATATTGTCTGGCTTGAGTTCAATCCTCAGGCTGGATATGAACAAGCCGGACATCGTCCTGCTCTGGTTTTGTCACCCAAGGCTTATAATGAAAAAGTCCAATTGGCTCTGTTCTGCCCTATCACCTCTCATGTCAAGGGCTATCCCTTTGAGGTTATGCTCCCTAAAAAACATAGAATATCAGGCGCTATATTGTCTGACCAGATAAAAAGCCTTGACTGGCAGGTGAGAAAAGCACAAAAGATAACCTCTGTGCCTCAAGATGTATTCGAAGACGTTCTGGCAAAAATACACACTCTGCTTGGGTTTGATTATTAGGTATAATGGATTTATGACGGAAGTGAATCTGATTCTTATCGGATTCGGGAACGTGGGGCAGGAGTTTGTCCGGCTGGTGGAGGACAAGCGGAATCGTCTCTGGATTCATTATGGTTTGAAACCTGTTTGGCTGACTGTTTTCCGCAGTCAGATGCGGTGGGATATTCCTCGAGGCAAGGATATCCCTCCTCTTCTCAAGAAAAACTCCAATTCCCTGTTTCACCCCCTTCAAACCGGGAATGTGAAGGATGACCTGCAGCTCTGTTTTCAAACAGCTTCCCCCGGAGTTCTTGTAGACTGCTCGGTGTCGGATCCCCGGACGGGAGAGCCCGGATATAATATATGGAAATCGGCGTTGGAAGCAGGATGGCATGTGGTGACAGCCAGCAAGGGACCGCTTGTTTATGACTTTCAAGGGCTCAAGGAGGCCGCACAAAAAAAAGGCTGTCAGATAGGGATCAGCGGAGCAGCGGCAGCCGCTCTTCCCACCATAGATCTGGCGCATTTTGCCTTGGCCGGAACAGAGATCCGGCGCATTGAGGGAATTCTCAACGGAACCTCTAATTATGTTTTGACCCAGATGTGTAAGGGCCAATCATATGTCGAAGCCTTAGAGGAAGCCCAGGCTAAAGGGATCGCTGAGCCGGATCCAAGCATGGATGTTAAAGGCTGGGACACAGCTTTTAAGATCTTGCTCATCACAAATGCTGCTCTTGGGACAGACTACAATCTGAAGGATGTGGCAATAAAGGGAATCGATAAGCTCACCACAAAGGAATTAAAGACGGCCTCAAAAAAAGGGCTCCGGTTCAAGCTGCTGGGACGCTATGAAAAAACAAACAAAGGAGAAGTGCTGGAAGTAGCACCCAAAGCTCTGGATCCTTCTCATCCGCTCTTTCCTGTCTCAGGCAGTGAAAAAGGCATCACTTTTAAGACAGATACCATGGGATCCATAACTGTTATCGGCGGACGGGCCAGTCCAGTGGGGGCAGCAGCTGCCCTGCTCAAGGATCTGATCAACATCTATCACCGTACCTGACCACAATATTTGTCCTACAGACTACTTCTCTTAAATATACTTTTTTGGGGGGTCAAAAATTGGGGGGTTATCTTTTGATCACCCGGACTCCGAACACAGGACCGGCTGTGTTTCCCGGTTGGGCTTTGAAGGTCACGGTGATCTTTTCTTTTTCAAAAGTCAGTTTATCTGGAATATCATAGACCACATTCACAAAGTGTCCGTCTTTTTTATTGGAGATATCTTCAGTGGCAATGACCTCTCCATCTATCAGAATATCAAAAGTCTTGGAACCCGGATATCCGCCCCAGTAATCCACAGCCAAGGCCATGGGCTGGCCTTTAAAGACTTTGAGGTCATAAGAAAACCAGCCTTCTCTCGCCTCTCTGTATGGGCGCCGTCGGAAAGAGCCTGGATTGGTTCTCTCTCCTTTGAAATGGTGTTCTTTTTCCAGCTTTCTCTCCCCCGGCTGTACAAAGTCCACAGTCATTTGTTCCAGCATCTTTTGATACTCTAACTCCTGCTGATAGGCATCCTGTCTTTCTTTCCAGGCCTGTTCGGTCAATAGGTCCCAATATATGGAATAACGACGCTCATGGGTTTTATAAAAAGGCTTGAGCACCACATCCCGGGGCCGGCCTACACCCTTAGTTTTAAAGGTATTGGCCTTCTCTGGAACCGGTTCAGTCCAATGGTCTGGATTTCGGTCCTGAGTCAAAAACACTGGGACATATAAAGTGTCCCCAGCTTTAGGATCATCCACAGGCCCCAGATCTCCGGCCAGCACCAAAGGGCCGTGCATCACAGCCACCCTGTTTTCATCATCGGGCATGGCTTCCAAGCGGAGAGTGAAGGGAATATGGATTTCAACCTGATCCCCGTTTTTCCATTTCCGGTGGATGGCTATAAAAGAACCGGGTTCTCCTTCCGCTTTCTGATTTTTTTCGTTCACTTTGATTTGGATCCCCTTCTCAGCCCAATAAGGATAGCGGACCTGCAGAGTGAGAGGTACTGATTTTTCGCAGACAAACTCCAGCATGATTTTGGGTTCCTCTGGATATTTTGTGATCTGACGGATTTTCAACCCTTTCTCTTCCCAGTCAAGTTCAGAGGCAATGTACTGGAAAAGAAAGAGCTCTTCATCATTATGAAAGTAGATATTCCGGCTGTATTTAGAGTGGTTTTCCATTCCTGTACCCACGCAGCAGGTGAACCAGAAGGGATCCTGGTACACTTTATACCCTCCCATTTCAAGGGAAAGATTGTAAATCACTCTGCCGTCTTCAGGATGCTGGGAGGAGAGAATATGGTTGAAAAGAGCCCGCTCATAAAAATCACTGATATGGGCATCCGCTTCCCACATAAACAGATGACGGGAAAGCTTCAGCATATTGTAGACATTGCAGGTCTCAGTAGTGCCCTGGCTTAAACGATCTCTCAATTTATCCGGTTCTCCAAAGTATTCATGGTTGCCGTGTCCCCCTGTTACATAAGAGTGGTGATGGACCACCCGGTCCCAGAAAAACTGGGCGGTTTCCCGGTCCCTCTCATTTCCGGTGAGTTCATACAGCCTTGCTAATCCGATCAGTTTGGGGATCTGGGTATTTCCGTGCTTTCCGGGAAGGACATCTTTTCCCTCAGCCAAGGGAGCCAGAACGGCTTTATGATGAAATAATCTCGCCATTTTCAGGTAGCGTTCATCCTGGGTGTCCGCATACAGGTTTGCCAGAGCCTCATTCATGCCTCCGTGTTCACATTTAAGCATCTCCTGAACCTGCTCCTCATTCAGTCCCGTGACCACATTCTCCAGCCAGCCTGCGAACTTCTTTTCAATTTCCAAAGCTTTTTCGCTGCCGCAGAGGTGATACGCGTCATTCAGGCCTGAAAGCACCTTGTGCTGGGTGTAAAAAGGAGCCCAGATGCCGTTTAAATTGAATGCTTTGGCACGGATATCACCCTGGGCGATTTCTTGCTCAAAGATGCGCTTCCCATCAGGAAAAGCACCGATGTAACCGTCTCCGTCAGCCTTCTGGCATTCATCCAATTCACTGACTATATAATTCACTCTTTCAAGAAACCGGGAGTCTCCGGTGGTCTTATACATGAGCGAGCAGGCACTTAGGTAATGTCCCAAACTGTGCCCAGCCAGAGTGTCATCCTCCCATCCGTGGTAATGTTCAGCTTTGGGCTCGAGTCCCGCTTCTTTGCGAAACTTAGCGAGCAAACGGTCCGGCTCATAATTGAGCAAGGATTTGATATTGAGTTCCAGAGCATGCTTGAAAGGACCTTCCAGAAGTGTCACTTCATTCAATTCAAAAGGAAGAGCTCGGAACTCGATGACCTCTGAATCACTGATTTTTGTTTCTTCAGAGGTCTGGCACGATCCCACCAGCAATATTAATCCTATAGTCAATACAAAAATTTTTGTTTTCATGATGTTCCTCTCATCTCATGTCATTCCATGCCTTCATTTTACATAAAGCCGCCCTTAAATGCTAAAAAAAATCCTTAAAGTCATTGACATTCTCAGTTCTAATGTTACTATATTGAAAAAAATAACACTATGAGCTATCAAGGGAGAGATGTGGTATTGGGCGGGCTGTTTTTAGCCCTTGCTCTGGTCATTCCCATTCTGTTTCATGCTGTTGGATTGGGAAGCGCCTTCCTTCCTATGTTTTTTCCCATTATAGCCGCTGGATTTCTGATTTCCCCTGTGGTCGCATTGGTGGTGGGAATCATATCACCATTTCTCTCTGCTCTTTTAACAGGTATGCCGCCCTTTTTCCCTCCCATAGCCTTTATCATGATGGTTGAAGGAGTGGTTTTAGCAGGGATTCCTTCCCTTCTCTACCAGAAATACCGGATCAATTCTTACTTGACTTTGATCATAACCCTCTTGGCAGACAGGATGGTGCTCTTTCTTGCTGTGATTGTGATTTCAAAATGGCTTGACCTTCCGGAAAATGTTTTGGGATGGGCCTCAGTCATCCGAGGGCTACCAGGGATCGCACTCATCATGCTGATCATTCCTCCTTTAGTAAAAAAACTGAGAGAGCAGATGACCACGATCTCTCTTATGGGATAAACTGAGATGAATCGTAAAACTTTTTTCAATAAGGAAGCTCAGAATTGGGAGAAAGAGCACCGGTGTGAAAAAGAACGGGCTAAACTCAGAAAATTGATCCCGTATCTCCCTGTTAATAAAGGAGATCGGGTTCTAGATGCAGGATGCGGCACAGGAAGGCTCATCCCTTATTTAATAAAATCAGCCGGACCTAAAGGAGAAATTGTGGAAATGGACTTTGCCAAAAAAATGCTGAAAATCGCTAAAGAAAAGTATCCAAACTCAAATGTCTGTTTTATCCAATCCGATGCCCAGGTTGTCCCTTTTAAAGATAAATCCTTTGATGTGGTGATCTGTTTCGCGCTTCTGCCCCATATTCCTGATAAACAAAAAGCCCTTAGAGAGTTCAAAAGAATACTGAAACCAGATAGCCCTCTGGTTGTGGCTCATAACATGAGCCGAAAAGAGCTCAATACATTTCATAAAAAAGTCAAAGGTCCTGTGACTCAAGATCTTCTTCCGGATCAAAGTAAAATGGAAAATCTTTTTATGAATGCAGGCTTTCGAAATATCTCCATCATGGATAAACCGTCTCTTTATATAGCCAGAGGGCAAGCATGAATCTGATTCACTCTAAAACAGATAACCATGATTCATTAACTCAACTAAATCTCGATCCGCGGATAAAAATCATCTCCATGACAGCCTTTATTCTGGTTATTGGATTAACTCCCACCACAGCTTATTTTAAATTTCTCCTTTATTTTTGTGCCATCACAGCTCTTTTTGTGTGGTCCAGAATCCATATAAAAAAACTTATGTCCAGACTTTTTTTCTTAATCCCTCTTCTCGCTTTTCTAGGAATATCGGTCTTTGTTTTTGGGAATCAAAGTACTTCAGAAAAAATAAACATCCTGTGGAACCTTTCTGTGAAGTCAATACTTATTTTTCTTTGTATTGCTTTTTTGATCCTTTCAACACGATTCTTCCATCTGATCAAGGGGTTTGAGCTTCTAAAAACACCGGCTGTCGTGATCTCTGTTCTGACTTTTGCCTATAGATATATTTTTCTTTTTTCAGATGAAGCGGAACGGATGAGAAGAGCCAAAAAATCAAGAACTTTTAAAAAACAAAAACTAATACAGGAAATCAAAACCTTAGTCCCTATGGTGTCCCATCTCTTTTTAAGAGCGTTTGAGAGAACAGAAAACATATACGCTGCCATGCTTTCAAGAGGATTCGACAAGAAAATCGAAACACTCACTCTTTTTAAAACCAACAAAAAAGACTGGGCTTTTTTCTCTGTTTTCCTGATTTATCTCATCTCTGTTGGGGTGGTGTTATGAAAAAAGCCGCAGTCCAGGTTACTGGCTTGAACTTCTCTTATCCTGACAAGACAAAAGCTCTGGAAAATATTAATTTTTCTTTGGGAGAAGAAGAAAGTTTAGGAATCATCGGGCCCAATGGAGCAGGAAAATCCACTCTGCTTCTGCATCTGAATGGGGTGCTGAAACAAGACGGGGGTGTCCAAATTTTTGGAGAATCCATAAAAAAAGAAAACATCAGAGCAATAAGAAGAAATGTTGGAGTGGTGTTTCAGGACCCTAATGACCAGCTTTTTATGCCCACTGTATTTGATGACGTGGCATTCGGACCTTTGAATCTAGGAATGGATAGAGATCAAATTGAAGAAAAAGTCAAAAGCATTCTTATAGAAATGGGTCTTCCTGGATATGAAGAAAAAAATCCCTCTCATTTGAGTTTAGGAGAAAGAAAAAAAGTCTCTCTGGCCACAGTGCTGATCCTGGGGCCTCAGATCCTTGTCTTAGACGAACCAACCGCAAACTTAGATCCGGGCTCCAAAAAATCCTTCCTCAACACTCTCAAAAATATCCAAAAAACCAAAATCATCGCCTCCCATGACATGGATTCTATTTTTTATCTCTGCAGCCAAATTATACTCATGAATAAAGGAAAAATTGTGGCTCAAGGGAAAGCAAACCACATCCTTCGGGATAAAAATCTTTTGGAAGCCAACAACCTGGAACTCCCTTCCCAGCTCCGCTCCTGAAAGACTGAACGGAGCACAAGCTACACTTAAATTTCACTTATTTCTTCTTTAAAAGAATCTCTTCAAAGAATTTCAACGCCTCTTCAGAATCTTCCTGTCCCAACCAGAAAATAGCCTGCTTTCTTACAGAAGGACTTTTATTTGTCTTGGCTATGTTGATAAGAATGGGCACCGATTTTTCAGAAGGAAGCTGGCTTATGGCGAACACAGCTGATTTTCTCACCTCTGTGTCCTCATCTTCCTCATCCACGACTCCTTTAAGGGCTTGGACACTTTTTTCCGAGGCTTTTTGGCCCAGCCAGAATATAGCCTGTTTCCTGACATCTCCAGAGCCATCCTGTTTGGCAATTTTTATAAGCTCTTCCACAGCTTCTTCCATATCCGAAAGGGTGAGTGCAAAAATGACCTGCTTTTTAAGTTCAGTACTGCTCTCTTTTTTTAAGATGCTCCTAAGCATATCCAGGCTTTTTTGGTCTTTAAAATTGCCCAGCCAGAAAACCGCATTTTTTCTTACCTCAATGGAATTATCTCCTGAAGCTGTTTTAAAGAGAAAATCATAAGACAAAGGAGTGTTATGGGAATAGAGTGTAAAGGTGATGGTCTGTTTTAATTTGGAGTCAGAGTCATCAAATTCCTTTTCCAGAAAACGGAAGCTTTCTTTGGTTTCAGCGCTGCCTAACCAGTAAATAGGTACTTGGTTAAATTCATAGGTCCGGTCCAAATCAAAAATATGCATATCCACTATTTCGTTTTTTCCACCTGATATTCTGTGCATGATCAAAAGCCCGGTCATCTCTCCACCTACACCCGACTTTTTCGACTTCATATTGAATCCTTCTCTTCCTGACTTTCTTTGAATTCTGATATCATTTTGACGGCAGCTCACTTCAAAAGGGCTCTTTGGATCATAATCACCGTTCATGTTGATTTCGTACCGGCTCTGAAAAACATAGCCAGTGAAATAAACCTGCCCCTTCTCCTCTTTCTTGAATTTATTTTCAGCCAACTCCATTTTTTTGGCCAGTGAGGGACCTTCCTGGTTTAGATAGAAAACATGACCACTAAGATTCTTTTCCTGGACTGCTCCCAAGGCAGAACCCGCTATAAAAATCATCAATCCCACAGCCAACCAAACTTTGCTACCAACTAAAATATTTTTAATTTTCATGTTAAATCTCCTTTCTTTATCATTCAATATGGATTTTTCACAATCCGCGATTTTAAACCAAGTGAAATTTAGGTGTGGCTGAAGCGACATTGAAGATTGTGCCTTCTGATTCATAAGCTTAATACTGGGATATTTATATGCCGCAACATTTATAGGGGAAAGGGTAAGGGATGAGGAATCCCCTGGGAGGGCTGAGCGGGCAGGGTTCCTCTTTAGAGGAGAGCGAAGCCCGAGCGGGAGAGAGATTCCTCGCTGGGGAATCGAACGGGTGATGAATCCCTTGCCCTTGCCCTCCTTGATTTGAACGGAGCACAAGCCATACCTGAATTTCATTCCTTTCCTCATTTATTAATGATTTCTTTGAGATACTCTATCGCCGCTTCATCTTTGGACTGGGCAAGCCAGAAAATGATCTGCTTTTTCAATTCAGGGTCTTTTTCTTTTCGAGCTATTTTGATCATCTCTTGCACTGCTTTTTTGGTTTGAATCTGAGAAATTTGAAAGATGATTTGTTTTTTAAATTCAGCTTCTTTGGTTTGAGAATAAAAGTCTAAAAGCACATCCAAAGACTCCTGGGTTTTTCTCTGTCCAATCCAAAATATAGCTTGTTTTCTAAGCCTCATATTCTTTTCATTTTTGGCGATATCAAGCACTTTCTTCCAGGCATTTTGGCTGCCTGAGTCTTGAAAGGAAAAAATCAGGCTCTCTTTAACCTCCACGTCAGAAAAAGAATCATAAAGTCTTATCAGGGCATCGATGCTTTCTTTGGTCCTTTTCTGCCCCAGCCAGAAAATGGCCTGCTTCCGGACCTCTTGATCCGGGTCATTTTCAGCCAATTTGATTAAGAAAGGAACCAATTCCGGATTTTCACCCTGACTGATGATAAAAACAGCTTTTTTTCTGAGTCGGGGGTCATCGTTCTCATTGATGACCTCCTTAAGGATGGAAAAAGCTTTGTCCTCTTCCATATTCATCAGGGCATCTAAAGCCACCAGCTTCAACGCAATCTCCGGATCCTCTTCTGAAACTCCTATGACACCGCCTTGAACTCCACCTAAAACTCCGCCTTGGACCCCACCTTCGACTCCACCTTCGACTCCTATGCCTAAACTACCGTTGATGTATTCCTTATACTTGTTCAATCCTTTCGTCACCAATTCCTCTGCGATTTCAATCCTCAGAAGCTTGGCATCATTCACCCACGAGCTTTGGTTCAGCTCCTCAATCAACTTATTGAGATGCTGAACCGCCTGCTCCTTGATTTGGACCTGCTGGTTTATATTATCCAGTTCTCTGCTGAGTTTTTCCATGCTGTACCCCAGCCAGTACAAGGATTCATCCAAATACCTGCTTTTTTCATACTTTTTGATCATATCTTCCAATTTGGAAACCGCATCTTCCCAGTTTTTTTCATATATATACTTTTTGGCCTCTTCAAGAACTTTTCGGGATTCGTCTTCTTTGTCCTGGGGCCCCTTCAAAGCAGCTAAAGCGCTTCCCAAAAGTAAACATAGCATTAAAATAAGGCTTATGGATTTAAATTTTTTCATTGATGCCTCCTATAAATTTTTATAGACTTCCATGGAATTCAGAAGTCCTTGGTTATTTATGTATTCCTTTATTTTTAAAGGCGTGGCTGTTCCATTCTCATCCATATTTGTCATTTCTCTGAGAATCAATTCAATATCTTCCAAAAGCTGTCTGGCACCGGGATTTTTCTCAGCGGCCAATCTTTTGAGCAAAATGTTTTGGATGAGAAGGTCTTCCACTACCTTTTTATCCAAAATGGCGGTCGCTTTCTCTTCTCTGTAATGGGCATACTCCATCAGCAAAGGCTTCAAGTCATCAAAGTGTTCCTGAAGGCTCAGATAAAAAGCCCCTTTGGTTTCTCCAGCCATGGGGCTCGCCTTAAATCCTGGGGTAAAGGCTGTTCTTCCAATAATAATTCCGATGATGAGAACACATACCAGAGCAGCCGTAGTGTATACCCATTTGGGAAAATGCCAAAAATGTCTTTTTGTTTTTTTCTCAGGAACTGAAATCTTTTCATTAATATGACTCCAGCATTTTTTCCAGTCAGCTTCTGGGATGTCTCCTTTCTCGGTCTCTTTCACTAATTCGAAAATCTTTTGGGTGTATTCCAGTTCTTTGGCGCATTCAGGGCATTTTTTTACATGATTTTTGAGTTCCTTTGAACTCTTTTTATCCAGCTCGCCATAAAGATATAAGATTACCTGTTCTTTAAATTTTTCACACCTCATACTCTTTCTCCCAAAAAAATTTTTTCAGAGAACTTTTTAGGTTTGTCACGGCTCTAAAAAGCTGTTTTTTGACGCTGCCCTCTGAACAGTCCATGTACTCAGCGATTTCTTTGATCTTCATCTGTTGGAAGTGCTTGAGAACAAAAGCCATTTTTTGCCGGGGAGGCATATCATCCAGAATAAGTTCAATCTTCTTCTTAAGGTCTTCTCTGCTGGCTTTTTTCTCAGGATCTGTCTGCGAAGCATCTGGATTGGTGCTTTCATTTAATTCCCAGTCTGAAAGGTTTTCTCTGATCCTTCTTTTATCCCTGAGAAAATCAATGCTGCAGTTAATCCCTATTCGATAAACCCAGGAAGAAAAACTGGAGTATTTCTTTGTCTGGAACTTATTCAGGTTGTTCAGGGCTTTGATGAATGTTTCCTGCAGAATATCTTCGGCATCTTGTTTGTTTTTTGTGTATTTAAAAGCCAAACCAAAAACCATCTTTTTATTTTTTTCAAACAACATGTAGAATGCCTCAGGGTCGCCCTGCTGGGCGTTTTGTATCAGTTTGAGATTCTCCACTCTTTTTCCATTCATATATCAAAACGCTTGGGGAAGCATTTTAGTTGACACTGTTTTAAAGGTATATCACTAAAATCACTTTAAATAAAAATTAATCTTTACTAAAATATAGATAAGAAATTTTTCATAGGAGGCATCATGAAAAAAATCGCAGCAGTTTTTATTATTTTATTCTTCGGGACTTTTTCCTTTTCTTTTTCTCAGGGAAAAGAATTTTATAAAGGCATTCAAACCCTCTCTCCTGTCCTGGGGCTGAACAGCTACACGGTTCCAGTGGGAGTTAACTTTGAATATGGAGTAACAAAAAACATTGGAATCGGTGGGACTGCTATGCTCTGGTGGTGGGCAGACAATTACTGGTCCAATTCACTGATCGGTCTCTCTTTTGACGGAGCCTATCATTTTACCGGTCTCGATGTAAAGAATCTGGATCTATTTGCTGGAGCTGGATTGGGTTTTTCTATCTACAGCTACAAATTGAAGGAATCTCATCCAGGGGATATAAAAGGGGGATCAGGCTCTTCCGGTCTTTATCTGGAACCCTTTATTGGAGCCCGATACTATTTTAATCAGAAAATAGCCGTGTTCTCCCGCTTATATGTCCACTTTATTGGAGACTGGGGGGGAGCTGGAGGCCTTATCGGGGTCTCTTTTAAACTGAAATAGACTGAAAATAACTAAAAATTTAAAATTTATTTGCCCTGAATCATTCATCATATAACATCGCTATTTTTTTATGAATAGTCCAGGTTAATAATTCAGGTTAGAAAGGAGACAAACAAACCATGAGGAAAAAATCTCTTAGGCCTTGTTTATTGATATCTTTTTGGGTGATATCAATAGTCGTGCAGCCTGCGCTTCTTTATTCCTCAGATATAGGCCCGGAAAACGGCTCTTTAGTCATTGTGGGAGGAGCCATGAAAGATCCTGCCATTCTGGAACGGTTTATGGAACTTGCCGGTGGGCCTGAAGCTCCTTTAGTCATCATCCCTACAGCCGGGGGAGCGGATCATTATGATCAAAGCTGGAGAGGAATCCGTCAATTTCAAGAAGCCGGATTTAAAAATATAACTCTGGTTCACACTTATGACCGAGCTCAAGCTGACTCTGAGGAGTTTGTCCAACCCTTAAAAGAAGCCAGGGCTGTGTTTTTCACGGGTGGAAGGCAGTGGCGACTGGCGGATGCTTATCTCAATACCCTGGTCCACAAAGAGCTTTTCGCTCTTCTTGATCGGGGAGGTGTTATCGGAGGGTCATCTGCAGGAGCGACTATTCAGGGTTCTTATTTAGTCCGGGGCGACACCAAAACCAACACCATTATGATGGGAGACCACACCAAGGGAATGAACTTTTTAAGAAATACAGGTATCGACCAGCATCTTCTCAAGCGAAACCGACAGTTTGATTTATTGGAAGTGGTGGAAGCTCATCCGGATCTGCTTGGAATCGGCATTGACGAAGACACCGCCCTTGTGGTTCAGGACGACCGGTTTGAAGTGTTGGGACAGGGATATGTGGCCATCTATGATACCAACAAACACATTCCTCCCTCAGGTCCTTTTTATTTTCTGGCCCCTGGTGACCGCTTCAACCTCAAAACCCGACAGGCTCTTCGCCCCACCCGGACTTATGAACCTTTAGAGCGAGTCGAGCCAAAAAAAAAATCTGAGACTGAAAAGAAGTAAATCATGAAAAAAACACTTATATTCTTGATGGGCCTGTTTTTTATATTTAATTTTTTGTGTTCTGCTGAAAAGTCTACCATTCCTGCTTTCAAGCTTGAAAAGAGTGCCATAACCCTTGAAAGGCTGGCTCAACCAGGCACTCCGTTCAACAAAGTCGGACGCCGGTTCGCGCTGCTGGGAGAAGAAAGCGGTTCTTTTGAGGCCTGGGCTTATCCTCTGAAACTGGTGCGGAGCTTTGAACTCTCTTTTTTCACCGGTACTTCCACTAGGCCCATTCATGCCAGGGATATTGTCCACCGCATTTCTGTATCCCCCTGGGCCACCACATTGACCTATACTTACCAATCTTTCACTGTCAAAGCTGTTTATGTCACTCCAGTTAAAGAACCGGGAGCTCTCATCCTTCTTCACATTGATTCCTCGGTTCCTCTTACTATTGTCTGCGGATTTTTACCTGTGCTTCAGCCTATGTGGCCTGCGGGTATGGGAGGCCAGTATGCTTACTGGGACCAGAAAATAAAAGCTTATGTGATTTCAGAACCCACTGGAAACAATCATGCCTTGGTGGGTTCTCCAGCGGCTTCGGGTCTGTCCTACACTCCGGCCCATATGCTTTCGGATTCTCCCAGTGAATTTCAGATTGAAATCAAGGAGCCAAAGAAAGTTAAAGATAAATTCATCCCCATCTGCATTGCCGGAGGCAGCGGAAAACGCGATCAGGTGCTCGAAGTTTATAAGAACCTTCTTGAAAATCCTAAATATTATTATCAAAAAAATATAGAACATTTCAGGAATCTTAGTCAGAAAACTCTCCAGATTAAAACGCCCAACCCCAAAATCAATTTAGCCTATGAATGGGCTAAGGTCACTTTTGATAACTTAATCGTTGATAATCCCGAACTGGGCAAAGGAATGGTGGCTGGCCTGGGAGCTTCCGGGACCTCAGGTCGGCCCGGATTTGGATGGTTTTTCGGAGGGGATGCTTACATCAATTCCCTCAGCATGCTGTCCTATGGGGCCCATTCATCAGTCCAAGAAATCCTGGCCTTTACCCAGAAATGGCAGAGGGATGACGGAAAAATGGCTCATGAGCTTTCTCAAGCTCAAGGATACATTGACTGGTGGGAAGACTATCCTTATGGATACATCCACGGAGACACCACTCCTTATTATATAGCAGCCATGTATGATTACCTGAAATCATCCGGTGATACAGATTTCATTGAACAAAGCTGGCCTTCTTTAATCAAAGCTTACCACTGGTGTCTCACTACAGATAAAAACAAAGATGGTCTTATGGATAACAGTTCCGCAGGTCTGGGTGCTCTGGAATACGGCGCCCTCACTGGTATTGAGACCGATATCTATTTAGGAGCGGTTTGGGTGAGAGCCGCTCAAGCCATGGAAGAAATGTCCAAAATCTTGGGAAAAGGAGATCTCCAAAAAGAAGTGTCCTTAAATTTTGAAAAAGCCCAAAAAGCCTTTGATGAAAAATTCTGGGATCCGGAAAATAATTTTTATGCCTATGCCTTCAACAACAAAGGAGAAAAAGTCAAAGAAATATCGCCCTGGAATGCTATTGGTCTGATGTGGGGATTGGGAGACAAACAGAAAAGCCGGCTTTCTCTGGAGAGGCTCAGCTCTTCTGAACTCACCACAGATTGGGGGATAAGAAGTATTTCTCGTGACAGCCGGTATTTTCAGCCCCTCAACTACAATTACGGTGCGGTCTGGCCTTTTTTGACCAGTTGGGTCACAACGGCTTTGTACAAACATCACATGCCTTTAAGCGGATATCCTCTTCTTCTCTCCACGGTGCATCACACCTTTGACCATGCTCTGGGATGTATCACAGAGGTGTTTTCCGGAAAGCGAAATGTTTGGCCTCAAGAAGCGGTTCCCCAACAGGGATTTTCCTCAGCCGGAGCTGTGCTTCCTCTGGTGCGGGGTCTAATAGGACTGGATGGCGATGCCACTAAAAAAATCATCTCTTTTTCCCCCAATTTTCCCGGAAACTGGAAACACGTAAAAATCAAGGGATATAAAGTGGGAGATTCGAACTTTTCTTTTGATTATCAACGAAACCAAGAAACCATAACCGTGACCATAAATCCTGAGAAAGCACAGGGATTTGAAATGCTTTTGGCTCCTTGTTTAGCCAAAGGAACCCAGGTCAAACAGATGATGCTGAATGGAAAAAGCATCGATTATATGATGATCGATCAGAATCAAGTTTATCAAGTGGAAGCGAAAATTCCTGTGAATAAGGATCCTCTGGAGCTTGAGCTATTTATCCAACCTTGTTTTGAGATTCTCCCTGTCATTCCTGATGTCAAAGTCGGAGAGCCGGATTCAGGGCTCAAAGTCATATCGCTAAACAGAAACAATCACTCTCTAACTTTGAAGGTGGAGGGAATCAGCGGAAAGATCTATAAACTAGACGTGATGCATCCGGAGTTTATAGACAAAATAAAAGGAGCCGCTGTTGAATCTGACCAAATAAGAATCAAAATTCCAGATGATGATCCTGGTGAATTTATTACCCATAAGGTTCACATTGAAATCAAAGATCAGTAATGCCCAAGAAACAATGAATAGTAAAGGATAGATGGCAAGGGATTCGTCACCCGCTCGATTCCCCAGCGCGGAATCTCTCTCCCATTCGGGCTTCGCTCTCCTCTAAAGAGGAACCATGCCCGCTCAGCCCTCATAGGGGATTCCTTATCCCTTACCCTCTACCCTTAGTAACCAAAATATAATTCACGTTATTAGAGATGATAAAAACATCTCTTTTTTTCATGGATAATTCAGACTAGAATAATGGAATGATAGATAATATAATAAAAAAAGGAGTGATTTCATGAGTTTTCCGTTTATCCCAAACAAAAAAGTGGAAGTCCCTGAAATTTCTTATGAGGATAAGATCACTCTGCCTTCTAAAAAAACGGCCCTCATTATTGTGGATATGCAGAATGATTTTGTTAAGGAAAAAGGCAACCTGAAGGTCCCTGCAGCCAAAGAAACCGTTCCAAAAATAAAAAAGCTTCTCCAATCAGCTAGAGAATCAAATGTTCCTGTGGCCTACACTCAAGACACCATGAGAGAGGATGATCCGGAATTTGACATATGGCCTGAGCACTGTAAAGAGAGTACATGGGGATGGGAAATCATTCCCGAATTAAAACCAAAAGACAACGAAGTGGTGTGCCGAAAACTGCGCTATGATGGATTCTACGGCACCTGGCTAGAACATTATCTTAGCCATATATGGAAGGTTGAAAATTTAATCATAGTGGGCACAGTCTCCAACATATGTGTTCTCCACACTGCAGGCTCTGCAGGACTCAGATGGTACAAAGTGATCATTCCTGCTGATGGGATTTCAGCCCTCTCTGAATTTGACCAAGCCCTCACTCTAAGCCAGGTCTCAAATTTATATTCCGGCATCGTTTTGAAATCTACCGATGGGATTTCTTTTAAATAATCTGACCGCAAGAAAATGAACAAAATCAAAAATCTGGCTCTGCTCACTGATTTATATGAACTGACCATGGCGGCCTCTTATCTGGAGCATGGGATGAATGAGACAGCAGTGTTCAGCCTTTTTGTACGCAAATATTCTCCTAACCGGCGTTACTTTGTCTCCTGCGGTTTGAAAGAGGTGCTTGAATACTTAAATGAATTGAAATTCACAGATGATGAGCTTGAGTATTTAGAAAGCACGGATTTTTTTAAGCCTGACTTTCTCTCCTATTTAGAAAATTTTAAGTTCAACGGTGACGTACATGCCATGCCTGAAGGGACCCTCTTTTTTGAAGACGAACCTATTCTGGAAGTCACGGCCCCTTTGATTGAGGCCCAGATCATTGAGACTTTTTTGATAAACACCCTAAATCTTCAGTCCATGATTGCCACCAAGGCTTCCCGGTGCGTGCACGCAGCCGGGGAAAAGAAACTGGTTGACTTTTCCTTCAGGCGCTGCCAGGGAATCGATGCCGCCATGAAAGTGGCTAAAGCCAGCTATTTAGCCGGCTTTATCGGGACCAGTAATGTTCTGGCTGGCAAGCAGTATGGAATCCCCATATACGGAACCATGGCGCATTCGTTTGTCTCCAGTTTTGACAAAGAAATCGATGCTTTCAGGGCATTTTCCCAAACTTTTCCGGGAAATTCTATACTTCTGGTGGATACTTATGACTCTATATCAGGAACCACAAAAGCCGCTCAAGTGGGAAAAGAGATGGCTGACCGAGGCGAAAAGCTTAAAGGAATACGGCTGGACAGCGGAGACATGGCTGAATTAAGCCAAAAAGCTCGAAAGATCCTTGATGAGCACGGATTAAAAAATTCTATGATCTTTGCCAGCGGCGGATTTGACGAACACAAGATTCAAAAGGTCCTGTCTCAGAAAGCCAAAATTGATTCCTTCGGAGTCGGAACTAAAATGGGTGTTTCAGCTGACGCTCCTTACCTGGACATGGCCTACAAAATCGTCAAATACAATGGAGAACCGGTCATCAAATTAAGCGCAGGAAAAGTTTCCCTCTCTTCAGATAAGCAGGTGTTTCGTTTTTCTTCTGATAAAGGATTTTATGACCATGACATCATCGCTCTTCGGAACGAAAGATTAGAGGATGGAAATCCTCTGCTAAAACTGGTTATGTCCAATGGGAAAATTATTCATAAATCCACTCCCCTTTCAGAAATACAATCTCGATTCAAGGAAAATTTTTCCCGCCTTCACGAAAAATACAAAGCCATTCAAAAAGACAAACCTCATTATCCGGTCAAAATCTCCAAGAAACTCCAAAAGCTCCAGGAAAAAACCATCCAAAAATATAAAAACAAAGAAATTCTCTAAAAACTTATCCAAAATCGTGATAAACTTAATTTATATTGTTTAATAAGGGGAGAGGGTATAGGGATGAGGAATCCCCTGGGAGGGCTGAGCGGGCATGGTTCCTCTTTAGAGGGGAGCGCACATCATACTCTCAGTTGGATTATATTAGGTATCAAATTTCATAATTTTGATTTAACCACTTTGATCACAGATTCCAGGGCTTTTTGAGCTTTTTTCTCCAAACCCTCACACTTCTTTCTCATCTGGTCACAGTA
>JAWLEN010000040.1:0-2420 GCA_041686095.1 Candidatus Aminicenantota bacterium | reverse complement strand
ATTTCATAATTTTGATTTAACCACTTTGATCACAGATTCCAGGGCTTTTTGAGCTTTTTTCTCCAAACCCTCACACTTCTTTCTCATCTGGTCACAGTAGTCAGCATCTTTGATATCCTTGAGATTGATCAAGACATTATAGATCCCGCCTTTGACTCCGGCAAAAGCCACTTCAGCGCCCACTCCCACATCTGTCACTGAATTGGGATTCCCGTTTTCAGCCACCACTCTGGCCACTTCAATGGCTTGGAAACACAGCTCACCTGTATTAAACGGCACGGATACTGCTTTTTTAAGACCCTCCTGCATGGCTTTTTTGCGGGCTTTTTTCTCTTGTTCTGTTTTCCTGGGAAGCCGCCGAGCTTCCATAAAAGCATTAAAGGCTTGGGTGTCTTCATCCACAGCACTGACCAGATGATTCTTGATCTCTTGACACTTTTCCGCGGCCTCCTTCAGCACATCATCCACATCCTGGCTTCCTCTTTTATTAGCCGTAAGATTGCTGACCATGGAACCAAGAGAGGCTCCTAAAGCTCCTGCCAGGGCCGCAATAGAACCGCCTCCGGGGGCTGGTGACTCCCGGGATACTTCATCCACAAAATCAGTCACTTTCATCTCAACCAAGGCGTCATCCGGATTCTTGGGAAGCCCGATGACTCTCTCTTCTATATTAAAGTCAGCCGCATCAGTCAGTCCAAGGGATTGAACTGCTGTGGAAAGGATATCTTTCACCGGAACTCCCTTGGAACGGCCCTGCTTTTCCAAATAGTATTTACCGCTTTGAAGAAGAGCCTGGAAAGGAACCATTCCCACGATTTCACTTCCTGTGACCACCAATCCTCTCTTTGCTGCTAAACGACGGGCCTCTTCCAGCACATCATGCATAGAGGTGACTTTATAATCCGTTAAATTGATGGAGATCTGAGCTCTGTCGTATTCAGGTACCATCCATCCAATGGATTTGCAGTGTGTGAATTTTCCTGGTTTTTTTACCGGTCTCCCTTCTGGTTTTTCAACGTCACTATCATGAAGCTTCAGCAGTTTGACCAGGTCATACCCGTGTTCTTTTTGACAGTGTTCAATAGTCTCATCCATAGATTTCCCTATAAAATCACAGCTGCCGCAGGGATAGCTGCCTTTTTGGTATCTGAGGATCTCTTCTCCCCAAAGATAAAAAGGTTCTGTGTTTCCTCTGCGGGCAGAACGTCCCTTTTCTCTCAGTTCAAACGCAATATCTGTGGCGTACTTGGCCTCTCTGGTATTCAAATTGATGTTATAGGCTATGAGAAATTCTCTCACTCCAATAACCGTGGCTCCGGCCTTGGCATTGAATTCAGCCGGTCCAAAATCAGGTTTCCATTCCAGCTTTTCCAATTTATCAGGGAGAGCCTCGTATTCTCCCTGTCTGATAAAGGCTAGATTCTGTCTTTCTGGACTGGTGGCAGATTTTTCATAAAGATAGACCGGGATTTTGAGCTCCTCTCCAACTCTTTGAGCCACCCGACGGGAAATCTCAATGCATTCTTCCTCAGTCACTCCATTGACAGGGACAAAAGGACACACATCTGTGGCTCCCATTCGGGGATGGGAACCATGGTGAGTGGACATATCAATCAATTCCGCTGCTTTTTTGATGGAATTAAAAGCGGCTTCCTTCACCGCTTCGGGGTCTCCGATGAATGTGACCACCACCCGGTTCATATCAGGTCCTGGGTCCACATCCAGAAGCCTTGTTCCTTCCACTTTTTCAATCTCATCTGTAATTTCCTTTATTACATTCTTATCGCGGCCTTCGGAAAAATTCGGTACGCATTCAATGATCTTTTCTTCCATCACTATCTCTCCTTTCCAAGCAGGGATTATACGTTTTTATTCTATTTTTAAAGCTTCCTCAAGATAGCCAATCCCCTATCTGATGTCAAGGCTCTTAGTTCCGATTCCAATTCGGTCTAAAATGACCACCCCTTCATTGCTTTGGTCAAACACAAAATTTATTTTCTTTAAAAGAACAGGGTCAAAACCTGGAAATTTGTCTGAAAACCGGGAGAGAGGAAGCTCAAAGACTTGAAGAGTGGGTTCATAGGCATCTCCATAGATATTGTTTTCTTTGTTCATTTTAGTAAAGCGGGACTCTAAAACAGGAGGGATCAACCTAAACTCAGAAAGAAGCACTTTTGCTTTATGACCTTGATGATCTTCAAGCTCTATGCTGATATCAAGAGGTTTTTCTTTTTTTTCTGATTTTTCTTTAGCTTTATTTTCTTCTCCTTTCTCCTCCTCTGCCTCAGGCGGTTTTTCATCGGCGGGAGCCAGGGAAAATATCAACAAAGAATCCTCCTTTACATTCAATTCGGTAAGGTTGTCTTTAGTGAGCTCAATGGAGTAAACAGGTTCTTTTTCCTGGTTTCTCCATCCCACAA
>JAWLEN010000154.1:0-4494 GCA_041686095.1 Candidatus Aminicenantota bacterium | reverse complement strand
GAGCCCACTGTCTCAATGTGTGATTTATATCCATAAGTCTATTTTGCATGCCAGTGAAAAAAAGTCAAGTCTATTTTTCACACCTATCCAAATTAGTCGTGTTTAAATTAGTGAGCTATGCGGTTTCTATCGGGAGAACTAAAAAATATAAAACGGGCAGTATGCAGCGGACTTGATTGATTATTGCAGCAATGTGATGGACTACTTAGATTTGGCCGGGAGACCCAAAATTTTGCGCAGCTTATTGAAGTTGATTTTTGGCATTTCTGAATAGGGAGACTCTTGACTTTGTTCGAAATCGTTGATAAGAGCGATGAGTTGAGAACGCTTGTTCTTCCTTTTAGCTGCTTGTAAGGGAGTGAGGTTGCCTAAGGCAGGAAGTTTGGTCTTGGGCCATTCAACAAAGTAATGATGTTCCAGGTGTTTCTTCATGGCCTCCTGGACTTCAGGTCTTGCATGCAGTTCTTTGGACTCTTTTTCCAAAGCTTTGGCTTCTTCTGGCGACAGCTCCGGAAAATCGTACGGATCGCGAAACAGTGTTTTTTCATAAGCGATGAGATCTCTGAGATGCCCTTTGAGCTTGGAGCGTATTCGGATAGCCCTCTCTTTTGAATTTGTCTCTGCGACGAAGCGGTTTCCTTTGATCCGGAAGCGCCCGATGATGGATCTGGGTGTATCCGGATATTTTCGGCTCCTGGCTGTCAGCCAGGTCCATGAGTCGTCCTGCTTGTCGTATTCAAAGCTTTTGAGTTGGGAAAGCCGTTTTTTTAGACGAGCTTTGTCCTTTATACGGAAGTGAATCTCTGTAAACACAAAATTTTCTCCGTCTTTTGTGACAATGGTGGGGAGATCATCTTGTGAAAGCTGGCTCATTTCTCCCCGGCAGATATACCACACCCAGAAATGAGCTTTTTCTTTCTGGGATTCGGCAAAATGCCTGTTCGGGGGAAAATTCTTTGCTTGAGGGCTCCTTTTGAAATCTTTTTCCTGTATCTTTACAGCCCGCTTGAATTGAGCGCGTGTTTCCGGCTCGAAAATATAAGGAGTGGTGTAAAAAATAGATTGATCCGGTGTTCCCACCCGTCGCGCAAACCAGACTTCTCCGGGTGCTGGGGTGATTTCTAAAAGCTCATTGACATGGAGGACTGTGAAGGTGTCCCCGGTCCCTAACTCCTTAATGGAAGTCACGTCTGAGCTTGATCGATAAGAGAGGATTTCATGGAAGGTGAGGCAGCTTTCGCTGAGGTGCCGAATCCAGGTAAGTCCCGGCTCCACAAGATGTGCGCTCATGGGGTCAGAGAGAAAGCGTTCAGCCACTGTTTTATGGCTTTTTCCGAACCTGTGATCAAAATACATCCAGCTTACGTAGATGCTGTCCATGATTCCGCCTTCTTCTCCTGGACGGAAATGATCTTCGAATTCAGACACAGCTTTTTTAAGCTCCTTGCCAACTTCTTCAAACCGCATGATTTTATCCCCATACATTGCGATGATGGGGATCACTTCCGCATAACAATCCCAGAGAGTACCTGTCTGCTCAGAAGGAGGAAACCAGGATTCCGGTTTTTGGACAAATCCCCCCTGGCCTTGATCGAATCCGCAGCAATTTTTATACTTTTTTCCGCTTCCGCAGGGACAGGGATCATTTCTGCCGATTTTTTTGCCCATGGCATGAAAAATATAATAAAAATCATGATAAAAAACAAGATTAAAATCAGAATCTCTCAAAACTCCCATTTAGCTGCCCAAATCATCGGTTTCGGTTACTTAGGGAGTGATAGAATAGGTGAACAGGGATGACAGGACTGTTTTTTGGGGGGTTATGGGTTATGGGGTTTATGGGTTATGGGGGTCGCACCATGGAATATCACTGAATCTTCTATTTTATCAATAACTTAGCCTCAACCAAAACCCTATTTTTACCCCTTAGAGTCTCATTTGAACCCCCCAAACAGCAGTTTAAGGATTTGGAAACCTAAGATATCCAGCTATAAGATGATTTATCACTTGACGTCAATTGTAGAGGTCTGTATAAGTTGTGCAAAAGCCACTGAATTGAGACAGCCAAGCAATATGATGACCCGGATATTGATCCAGAAGACATCTGGTGATGAGTTTTATTTCTTAAGATATTTCTTAATTTCGTCATGTGTTCCAGCGAGCACAAATTCGACATGATCGGATCTCCACCGGAAGAGTATTCGCAGTTTTAATCCTTTGCGGATTTCCCAAAAATTTTTCCTTAAGTTTTTAAGCCCCATTCCGGAAGAAAGTTCTTTATCTCCACAAAGAACGTCGATTAAATCTATACATAAATCTTTTATTTGTTGTTTCTCTTTAAGAGGAAGGGACTTGACAGATTTATCAAAGGAAGGCTTGAATTCATATTTCATAAGGATTTGATATGTTTTTTTGCTTCCTCAGAAGTCTTGTAGGCTTTCCCTTTTTCAGCCACCAGCTTTTCGATTTTTTTCCACTCTTCCTTGGAATAAATAGGTTTCTCTGTAATCTCACAGGGAGAGAGAATCACTCCCTTATCAGTGACTTTAAACATCACTGTGGATCCTGGCTTTAATTTTAGGATATCTCTAATTGTTGATGGTATGGTCACTTGGCCTTTTGATGTCACTTTAGCAGTTTCTGTGTAATTCATTTTGAATCTCCTTAATGTAATAGAATCTTACATTCTTACTTAATAATGATAAATATATTAAAAGTTTCTGTCAAGGTTATTTTTAAGAGTCTACTTTGTTCCACCATATTCCCCACCATATTCCCTCCATATTCCCAGCTTGGCTGCAGAATTTCAAAGCATCTTCTATTTTATCAATAACTTAGCCTCAACCAAAACCCTATTTTTACCCCTTAGAGTCTCATTTGAACCCCCCAAACAGCAGTTTAAGGACCTTTTGTCTCATCGAGAGAGTTGACTGGCGAATAAAATCCTGCCTTTATCATTTCAGTTAGGATGCGGTGCCCCTCTTCCAGATTAATGATTTGATTTCTTATGGCTTTTTTCAGGATACCGAGTGTGCCGGTGAGTTTCACACTCAATAATCCGGATTCTCTCCTTGCGGCTCTGTCATCACAGGCAAAGACAAATCCTTTGAATTTAGCCAGAGCAATACTGGATGCCTCGCCATGACCAAGGGAAACAGAGAGGATTTGGTAAAGGGATTTCTCTTTGGCAGTTTTCAGAACGATTTCCTTAAGCCATCCATCTGCTAGAGCCTGATGGATTTCTCTTAAGTCTTTATGCCCTTGCTGGATTCCTGTTAGAATCTCAGCTGATACCAGGTTTGTGATAAAAGCTGAATCTTTATACAGATTCTCCAAAATAAACAGCGAATCAGAAAGCGCAAAGTTAGAAAGACTGCTGCAGTCGAATATGATCTCAGGCATTCTCTGCGTCTTGAGAGAGATCTTTGGGGTCTGTGGTTTGAACGGGGATTCTGTGTTCTTGGAGGTAGTTTCTGGTGCTTATGGGATCAAGGCCCAGGACCTCAGACAGTTTTCCAAGACTGATAAATCCCTCCTGGTAAGCGCTGAGAGCTACCTGTCTTCGATGCTCAAGCTTATCCTTTTTTTTATAGACTGAATCGATAGCATCTCTCACCAATCCCCCCAGGGTCCGTCCTTGTTTATTGGCATAACGTTTGAGCTTTTTATGCTGTTTGTCATCCAGCATGATGTTGGTTCTTTTCATGGTTTGCCCTCTTATATGTGTAAGCCCATGTGTATATTAAATTATGTTTGTTTTTTTGTCAAGAAGTGTTCATGTTCTTCATGTTCCCAGCTTGCCTGTGGATCCATGTTCCCGATCCATGTTCCCAGCTTGGCTGTGGAATCTTACATTCTTATCAACAACTTAACCTTAGTTATTCCCATTTTTTAGCCCTTAGAGCCTCATTTGACCCCCAAATCGGCTTTTTAATCACATTTAGGAACTCAATAAATGGGTAAATGGATAAACCGTCCCCATTTTTTGTTATACAATAAATGGGTAAATGGATAAACCGTCCCCATTTTTTGTTAGTATGTTATACTCTTTTTACTACCCGCCTGAAGTGAAATCCATAAATCGCCATTTCTACAGCCAGAGGAAACTTCCTGGGATATTTAAAAAGGCTGAAAGCGATTAATTTCCAGTAATACCGTTTCCCTTTTTCAATGAGGCCTAATTTTAATATTGATTTCAAAAAAGCCCTTATATCGCGATAATTTATTGAAGAAAGTTTTTTTTGAGGCATCTGATATTCTTTGATGAATGTTTTCACTCTCTCATAATATTGCTTTTGTGAATATATTGTGCTCAATAGTTCTTTATAGCCTTTCACCAATTTTTTATAGTTCATCTTGGGAATGAAGTTGATGGAGCCGTCCATGTTATCTCCTGTGGTAAGATTAACCAGCCGATCTTCGGATTTCAATCGTTTATAAAGCCTTGTGCCGTAAGGAGCATTCAGAAGGCCCACCATGGCTGTTACAATGCCG
>JAWLEN010000153.1:0-4498 GCA_041686095.1 Candidatus Aminicenantota bacterium | reverse complement strand
ATATTGACCAAATTGATTGAAAAATAATATGATGATTAGGCATGGAAAAAAATATTCTAAAATCCTTAGACCGGTTAAAGGTAGAAGGAAGCCGCAATCATTCCATTAAAATAATAAAGCATCTCCCTCCTAAACAAGGCCGTTACAAAGAATATCCTTCAGATGTTCATCCTTCTCTAGTCAAGGCACTCAAGCAAAAAGGATTCTCCAGGCTTTACACCCACCAGTATCATGCCTGGGAGCTTTCCCAAAAAAAGAAAAACATTGTCATTGTCACACCCACGGCATCAGGAAAAACCCTCTGTTATAATCTTCCCGTCTTGGACTCCATCATCAAAAATCCTTCCTCAAGATCCATGTATATTTTTCCCACTAAAGCACTCTCCCAGGACCAGAGAGCAGAACTGGATGAAACCATTGAGCTTTTACCTGAGGAGATCCGAATATTCACCTATGACGGAGACACTCCTCAGGATGCCCGAAAAGCCATAAGAGCCAGAGGCCACATCATCATAACCAATCCAGACATGCTTCACACCGGAATTCTTCCTCACCATACAAAATGGATCAAGTTATTTAAAAATCTAAAATATATTGTGATAGATGAACTCCATAATTACAGAGGGATTTTTGGAAGCCATCTGGCAAACATATTAAGAAGACTCAAACGAATCGCGAGTTTTTACGGCTCCTCACCTCGTTTTATTCTCTGCACAGCCACTATTGCCAATCCTCTAGAAATGGCTCAAAAAACCATAGAGGAACCGGTTTCTCTTATTGATGAAAACGGAGCCCCCAGCGGTGATAAGTACTTCATATTTTACAATCCTCCCGTAGTCAACAAATTCTTGGGCATAAGACGCTCCTATGTGAATGAAGCAAGGTTTGTGGCGTCTATATTCCTTCAGCAAAAACTCCAGACTATTGTGTTTGCGCAGAGTCGATTGATTACAGAAGTCCTCCTCACTTATCTTAAAAGCGACTTTGAAGAACAAATTCAGAATAAAGGATTGATACGCGGGTATCGTGGAGGATATCTCCCCATAAAGAGAAGAGAAATCGAAAAAAAGCTTAGGGAAGGAAAAATCCTTGGAGTGGTCTCAACCAATGCCTTGGAGCTGGGTATTGATATAGGCAGCTTGGATGTGGCTGTACTGGCGGGTTATCCAGGGACTATTTCAAGTACATGGCAGCGGTCCGGCAGAGCCGGCCGAAAATCCGGTACCTCTGCAGCTGTTCTGGTGGCGTCCAGCTCCCCTTTAGATCAGTTCATCATCAACAATCCAGACTACTTCTTCTCAAAAAACCCGGAAAAAGCCTTGATAAATCCAGATAATCTGTCCATCCTGGTGAATCATATCGAATGCGCCACATTCGAACTTCCTTTTAAAGACGGAGAAAAATTCGGAAAAAGTGAAATAGAAGACATCCTCAATTTTCTTGAACAAGAAAATTTAGTCATGCACTCCAAAGGCAAATGGTTCTGGACCTCAGAGGCTTATCCTGCAGATGGTGTCAGCCTCAGAAGTATAAGTTCAGATAATTTTGTAGTGGTGGACACCACCAAAAAAGCAGATGTAGTGGCTGAAGTCGACTTTTCAGCAGCACTGACGACGCTTCATCCCAAAGCCATCTATATGTGTGAAGGAGTGCAGTATTATGTGGAAAAACTCGACTTTGAACAAAGAAAAGCCTACGTGAAAAAAACTGACGTTGATTATTATACCGATGCCATAGATTACACAAAAATTAAAATTCTGGATGAATTCGATCAAAAAAAGTTAGGAAAATACCGCACTTCCCATGGAGAAGTTCATGTGGCAACCCAGGTGGTGGGTTTTAAAAAAATCAAATTTCACACTAGAGAAAATGTGGGTGCCGGAGACTTAAGCCTCCCTCAGAATGAGATGCACACCACAGCTTACTGGATCACCATACCCGCTTCTATTTTTAAATCTCTTCCTTTTTCAACAGAACAAAAGATAAACGGTCTGTTTGGCTTATCTTACTGTCTCCATCATGTTTCACCTATTTTTATGATGTGCGATTTACACGACATCGGAGTCTCAGTGGGGGATAATTACACTGGCAAATCAGTCCCTTCACGAGACATCAGACTTAAAATCTCCGAAGAAGCCAAATCCGTTGATTTTTCTCAAGAAGATTTTGAGCCGAATATATTTATTTATGATAATTTTCCCGGAGGCATTGGACTGAGTCCTTCTCTATTTGAACTTGAGTCAAGGCTTCTTGAATACTGTATGAAGACCATTCAAGCCTGCCCCTGCAAAGAAGGATGCCCTTCTTGTGTGGGACCTACCAGAGAGAGCGGCGCTTTTGCCAAACAGGTCGCCCTTAATATATTAAGAAAAATTTTGTCACATTGAGCATATTTTTTTCAACTGCTTTTTGGGACCAATCACCACTAGCACATCACTGTCTTTAATCACAAAGTCCGCTTTGGGTATCAATGTGGTCTTTTCTGGCACCAGGCCCCTGACAGCAATCACTTGAATCTCATATTTATTGATCAAGTCCAATTCTTGGAGGCTTTTCCCTACGAATTCTTCAGGAGGAGCGATCTCCCTTATTTCAATCCCAGAAGTTAAGGGCAAAAACTCCAGCACATTGGGATTGCTCAATTTCAGGGCTGTCTTAATTGCCATATCCCTTTCAGGATAAATCACATCTGTGGCACCAACGGCTTCCAGAATCTTAGCGTGATCATCGGAAAGAGCCTTAGCAATGATCCGTTTGATATGCATTTCAGAAAGATAATGCACGGTGAGTATGGAACCCTCCATATTAGGACCTAAACTCACGATCACCACGTCCATCTCTTGGATTCCAACTGCTTTAAGATTTTCTTTGTCATCTGCCTCCATGTGAACCGCGTGGGAGGCAAGGTGCTTGGCTTTATCCACTCTTTCTTTATCATGATCAATAGCCAGAACTTCTTCTCCCGTTTCAAAGAGAGTTTTTGTTATATGAAAACCAAAACTTCCCAATCCGATCACTCCAAATTTCATTGTTTGAACTCCTGATTACAAATTTTATCCTATCATGATGGATTCTTCAACATAGTCATATCTTCCTTTAGCTTTTTCGCGGCTAAAGGCATAAAGAAACGTCAAAGGACCGATTCTTCCGATATACATGGTCATAATAATGATGATCTTTCCCATATCATTCAAACGGGGTGTGAGCCCAAGAGAAAGACCTACAGTCCCAAACGCAGAAAAGACTTCAAAAAACACTTCCTTCATAGTCACTTCAGGCTGACTTATAAGAAGAAAAAATATTGAAACAGAAATCACGCCAATTCCCAGGGTGATGACCGTGAATGCTTTGGTGATCAATTTATACGGAACAGTCCTGTTAAATAGACTGACGGATTCTCTGGCTAATATCCTTGATTTCAAAAAAGCAACCACAGCACCTACCGTGGTGGTCTTAACGCCTCCTCCGGTTGATCCCGGGGAAGCTCCAATGAACATCAGAACAATCAAAAAAAACACCATGCCAAAACCCAGGGTATTCAAATCCATGGTGTTGAACCCCGCTGTTCGTGGAGTCACCACCTGGAAAACAGAAACAAGAATCTTCTTTTTGAGGGAAAAATTTTCTAAAGAGTTGTTGTACTCCAGGATAAAAAATAAGACAGAAGAAAAGATTATAAGAAACAAGGTTACCTTAACAACCAATCTTGTATGTAAAGAAAACCTGATCTTTCGTTTTTTTAGCGTATTGGGAAAAAAACTGACGGTCTCTCTCAGCACCACAAAACCAAGCCCTCCTAATATAATCAGGGCAATGAGGTTCATGTTGATCCAGATATCTCCTTTAAATGACTCAAAGCTGTCTTTATAAAGACAAAATCCTGCATTACAAAATGCAGAAATGGAGTGAAAAACAGAATGAAACAATGCTTTCCCGGTAGAGAACTTATGATTGAAGTTTAAATAAAAAAATAATGTCCCCAATGACTCCAGGCATAAGGTGTATAAAAGTATATTTTTAATCAAAGAATGGACTCTTAATGTTGAAGCATGAAGAAAATCCTCTTTTAAAGAGATGCTGTCTTTTATGGCAATACTCTTTCCGGCGACCAAAAGAACTAGGGTAGAAAAGGTCATGATACCCAACCCCCCGATTTGAAAAAGCAACATGATGATAACTTGACCTACAGGAGAAAAATAAGTTCCGGTATCCTGCACAATAAGGCCCGTTACACAGACCGCTGATGTGGAGGTGAACAAAGCATCCGTAAATGAAATGTGCCCGGATGCGGTGCTGAAGGGCATAGACAATAAAATGGTTCCAACAAATATAGTAATTATAAAACTTATGGCTAAAAACTGAGCGGGATTGAATCTTATTTCTCTAAATATATGCTTTTTATCCTCTTTCATTTCAACAACCTTTTAACCTTAAAAGCCAAATCTATTACTTATGTTTAATTTTGTCAAATCCCTTCCAAACAAACATAAGCCTCTCT
>JAWLEN010000152.1:0-4519 GCA_041686095.1 Candidatus Aminicenantota bacterium | reverse complement strand
GGCATTGTTGAGAGAGATTCTTTTTTCCTTTTTAGCTGGTTTGAGTTCAGATAAAGCCTGCGTGATCCGGTCCATTCCTTTTTCTATATTTTCCATGGATGTGGCATAGGATATGCGGATGTATCCCTCAGTGCCAAAGGCTCCGCCCGGTACCACCGCTACTTTGGCTTCTTTCAGCAAATAATAAGCCAGGCCAAAAGAATTGCGGATTTGATTGTTTTTAAATTCCTTGTCAAAAAACGAAGATATATTGGGGAACAGATAAAATGCTCCCTTGGACTCAAAACAGGATAATCCGGGGATAGATTTCATCCTCATATAGGTATAATTTCTCCGTCTTTGAAATTCTGAAGCCATTTTGGAAATGGTGTTTTGAGGTCCAGACAGAGCTTCCAAGCTTGCTTTTTGGGAAATAGAGCAGGGATTGGATGTGGTGTGTCCCTGGATTCGATTCATAGCCCCTATGATTTCTGAGGGCCCGGCTGCATACCCTATCCTCCAACCTGTCATGGAATAGGATTTAGAGACCCCATTGATTATGATTGTTTTGTTTTTTACTTCTTGATTTAGGGATGCAAAGCTGTGGAATTCAGCATCATCATAGACCAGCTTTTCGTAAATCTCATCTGCGATCACGAAGATATCTTCTTCCAAAATAATATCTGCTAGAGCTTCCAGCTGCATCTTTGAATAAACAGCGCCGGTAGGATTGGAAGGATTGTTCAGGATAATGGCTTTTGTTTTAGGGGATATGGATGCTTCCAGCTGCTCGGGAGTGATCAAAAAATCGTTTTCCTCTTTGGCTTGAATGTAAACAGGTTTTCCTTCAGCTAAGGAGACGGCGTGAGGGTAAGTTACCCAGTATGGAGAGGGGATAATGACCTCATCTCCTTCACTAACAATGGCTTGAATAAGATGATAGAGAGAACTTTTAGCTCCGGAAGAGACAATGATCTGATTTTTCTCATAATCCAAATTATTGTCCTTTTTAAGTTTATCAATGATGGCTTGCTTGAGTGAGGGGATGCCGTCTATCTGGGTGTATTTGGTGAAATTTTCTTCAATGGCTTTAACAGCGGCTTTTTTAATATTTTCAGGTGTGGGAAAATCGGGTTCCCCCACACTCAAATCAATCACATCGATTCCCTGGGCTTTCATCGCCTTGGCTTTGGCATTGACTTTAAAAGTGGGCGATTCACCGATTTGATTTGCCTTTTCTGATAAAATCATTTTTATTATCTCAATTCAAGGGTCAGTCTTTTTCTTTTTTTTCAGTACTGAATTTTTCCTTAAAATATTCTTTGAGATCGACACCGGTCAGGGATTTCACTACTTCCGGCATTTGAGCGAGCACATCCGCAACCTGGGAAGTGATTTTATTGGCTCCGGTCCCTTTATCTCCACCCACCAGCACGATTTTGTCCACCTTGGAAAGAGGCTCAGAAACGTTTTTCGCCAGTTCGGGAAGTATCTTCATGTAGGTGTCAAGAATAGCAGCCTGATTGTATTTACCCCAGGCTTCAGCTTTTTTCAGCATAGCCTCTGCCTCAGCCGCTCCCTGAGCCCTTAATTTACCTGCATCGGCTTCACCTTCTAATTGGCTGGCTTTGGCTTTTCCTTCGGCTTCGGTTTGGATGCGGAATCCTTCGGCTTCGGCTTCGGCTTTGATCTGGTACTTTCTGGCATCCGCAGGTTTGATCACTGTGGCGTCCAGTTCGCGTTCTCTTCGCTTGATTTCCATTTCTTCCAGCTTTATGGCTTCTTCTTTTTCAATAGTCTGGACCTTAGCCTCTTCTTTTTTTATCTGCTGGCTGAGTCTGAAGCGTTCCAATTCATAGGCATGGTCTGCCTGGGCTTTTTTACTGTTGACCTGGACTTGAGATTCTGCTTTTTTCCCCTCATTTTCCCATTGAGCTTTGGCAATCAAAGCTTCGGCATTCAATCGGGCGACTTCTCCTTCTTTTTTGGCTTGAGATGACTTGATGACCGCTTCTTTTTCTGTTTCAGCTTCAGCAATGGCTGCGTCCCTTTTGGCTGCGGCAATGTGCGGCTTTCCTAAGGCATCCAGATAACCCTGAGTGTCGCTGATTTCTTTAAGGGAAAAGGAGAGAAGTTTAAGCCCCATATTAGAGAACTCTTTTTTAACGGATTCTATGACTTTGTCAGCGAATACGTGTCTTCCCTGGTAGATATCTTCCACGGTCATAGCTCCTATCACAGCTCTCATTTTTCCATCCAGGATGGCTTCAGAGACCTCCCGGATGCCGTCTTTTCCTGTGCCTAAGAACTGTTCTGCAGCCAGGTGTATAGAGTCCTCATCAGAATCGATCGTCACTTGAGATGAGGCTTCTGCCTGGATGAGAATTCCATTGTGAGTGAGGACTTCAGGGGTTTTAAGTCTGATATTGATCACATCCATAGGAAGAATGTCCACGGTTTCTAACAGCGGCCAGACAAAGGTTCCTCCGCCTCGGCGGTAGCGGTAGCCTATTTTACGTTTTCTTCCGTCCGGAAGTGTTATGGTCTTTTTAAGTCCTCCTGAAATGATCAGGGCTTCGTTAGGCCCCACCTTTCTGTACTGTTTGGCGATTACAAAAGACAGTAAAGCTATGACGACGATAATAATGGCAATGGTTATTATTGTGGAGAGGGATATCATTGGTGCCTCCTTTTATTTCATACCTATTTTACGTCGAAATGGTATTATAATTATTTATCAACAATTTTTAAAGAAATAAATTTCTCCTGAAGTGTGAATAATCCAGGATACTTAATTAGGCTAGGGATGGATTTGTTTTTTGAAATATTCCACGGTGAGCTTCAAACCATGGTCAAGCTCGATCTTTGGTTCCCAACCCAGTTTTTTTTTGGCGAGAGCGATATCAGGACACCGCCTCACAGGGTCATCTTTTGGCAGGGACTTATGTGTGATCTTGGATTTGCTTTTTGTGATTTTGATTATTTTTTCTGCGAGTTCAAGGATGGAGTGTTCCTCGGGATTACCCAGATTAACAGGGCCGATAAAGTCTTTAGTGTCCATCATGGATATCAATCCGCGGATCATATCTGAGATATAGCAGAAGGACCGCGTTTGTGTGCCGTCGCCAAATACAGTAAGGGGTTTTCCTGTGAGAGCTTGAACAATGAAGTTACTGACTACTCTTCCATCATCAGAAGCCATATGAGGGCCGTAGGTGTTAAAAATCCGGCATATCTTTATGTTCACCTTGTTTTGTCTGTGGTAATCCATCATCAGGGTCTCTGCCACTCTCTTTCCTTCGTCATAACAGCTCCTAATTCCCACCGGATTCACGTTTCCCCAATATTCTTCGTTTTGGGGGTGGACAGCTGGGTCTCCATAGACTTCTGATGAGGAGGCTAGGAGTATAGGGGCATGGGTCCTTTTAGCCAGGCCCAACATATTGATGGTTCCCATGACATTTGTTTTGATTGTTTTGATAGCATTGTACTGATAGTGAATGGGAGAAGCAGGGCATGCCAGGTGATAGATTTTGTCTATTTCTGCAAAAAAAGGATGGATGATGTCATGCCTTATGAATTCAAAGTAAGGCTGGAACATAAAATCTCTGATATTGTTTTTGCTGCCCGAAAAGAAATTATCTAGGCACAATACATCTTTGTTGTCTTTGAGCAGTGCTTTGCACAGATGAGTCCCTAAAAAACCGGCTCCTCCTGTGATCAGTATTCTATCCATATTTATTCCTCATGATTGTAGGCAATGAAAAGAGGACTCTTTTTTTTTAGAAGCTCTTTTTGTGACTTGATGATTTCTTTAATTCCTTTTTCAGCCATATCAAGGAGTTCATGGAATTTGTCTTTAGCAAGGGGAGATTTTTCAGCAGAGGCTTGGATCTCGACAAAATGACCTATATCTGTGCCTATCACATTCATATCTATGGATGCGTTTGAGTCTTCTATGTAATCCAGGTCTAAAAGACTTTCCCCATTGACAATTCCAACGCTGACGGCTCCGGCTAAGTTTTTCAGAGGCATTTGGTCGATCTGGTCGTCGTCCATGAGCTTTTTTAAAGCCAGTGCTAAGGAGATACATCCGGCTGTGACTGAAGCGGTCCGGGTACCGCCGTCGGCCTGTATCACATCACAGTCAATGATGATGGTTCTCTCCCCAAGAGCTTCCAGATCAGTCACTGCTCTTAAAGAACGCCCTATGAGTCTTTGAATTTCCTTGGTGCGGCCTGAGATCCGAGCCCCTCTTTCTCTTCGGGTCCTTGTTTCTGTAGCACACGGGAGCATGGAGTATTCAGCTGTGACCCAGCCCGAGCCTTTATGTTTAAGGAATATGGGAACATTTTCTTCTATAGTTGCGGAAGCGATGACAATCGTTTTTCCCAGTTCTATCTGAACAGAACCATGAGAAAAATCTAATGGATCCGGGGTAAATTTCAAGGGTCTTAATTGGTCTGGTTTTCGATTATAGGATCTCATTTTCTCTATTATTCCTAAACATACAGGATATTACAGTTAATAAAAAAGTTCA
>JAWLEN010000151.1:0-4530 GCA_041686095.1 Candidatus Aminicenantota bacterium | reverse complement strand
CATCGCCATTTTTTTATGAATAGTCCAGAATAATTGACATGCCATAAAGGAGTTGTTATGATTCTGAATCACCCTATTTTAAGGATTATCATATGATAAAAAGATATACCAGACCCGAAATGGGAGCCATATGGGAAGAGAGAAATAAATATAAAAAATGGCTGGATGTGGAACTGGCGGTCTGTGAGGTCTGGAATGAATTGGGGGAAATCCCTTCCGGAGCCCTAAAAAGGATAAAGGATAAAGCTGACTTCTCAGTTAAAAGAATCGAACAAATCGAAAAAGTGGTTAAACATGACGTAGTCGCTTTCCTGACTTCTATTGCTGAGAATGTAGGAAAAGATTCACGATACATACACCTCGGGTTGACCTCATACGATGTTGTCGATACCGCTCTTTCTTTGCTCATCAGAGAATCTCTTGAAAAAATCCAAAAGGATCTTTTGGTTTTTAAAAAGACTCTCAAAAAACAGGCTATAAAATACAAGCACACGCCTATCATAGGGAGAACTCATGGAGTTCATGCTGAACCTGTTACTTTTGGAGTGAAGATCTTAGTTTGGTACGAAGAAATCAACAGGCATTTAAAAAGGATTTCCCAAGCCAAAGAAAACATAAGCTATGGAAGAATCTCAGGTGCTGTCGGAACCTATATTCATTTGGACCCAAAAGTAGAAGTCAAAGCTTTGAAAAAATTAAATTTGAAACCTGCCAAGGTCACCACTCAAATACTTCAGAGAGACAGACATGCCGAAGTGATTAGCGCACTTGCTCTTGTCTGTGCATCTTTGGATAAAATAGCGCAAGAAATCCGCCATCTTCAAAAAACTGAAGTCTTGGAGCTCGAAGAACCTTTTACCAAAGGACAAAAAGGCTCTTCAGCTATGCCCCATAAAAGGAATCCAGTGAGGACAGAGAGAATTTCAGGGCTTTCTCGAATCGCCCGGAGTAATCTCCAAACAGCTTTGGAAAACATCCCCTTATGGCATGAAAGGGATATTTCTCACTCTTCAGCAGAAAGGGTTATCATCCCTGATACTTTTATCATCACTGATTTTCTATTGGCAGAAATAACAGACATCATAACTCACTGGCATGTTTATCCTGAAAAAATGGAGAAAAATATTCATTTAACCCAAGGATTGGTGTTTTCTCAAAAGGTTTTGCTGGCACTCACCAAAAAAGATATATCCCGTGAAGAGGCCTATAAACTAGTCCAAAAAAACAGCTTAAAAGCATGGGAGAAAAAAACTGATTTTAAAAAGATGCTCCTTTCTGATCCTGGCGTTACCCAAATATTGAGTGCTAAGGAAATTGAGGACTGCTTTTCCTTGGAACCCTATTTGTCCAAAATTGACTATATTTATGATAAGGTGTTTTCTGATGAAAGTTAGAGTTTTAGTGTCATTTAAAGAGAGCGTTTTGGATCCTCAAGGACAGGCAGTGAAAAATGCTCTCCTCACACTTGGATACGACTTTATTAAAGACGTCAGACAGGGCAAGGTTTTTGAAATAGAAATTGATCATATTTCTCAAAAAAAAATAGACAAAGTCATACCAGAAATTTCTCATAAAGTGCTGTCTAATCCTATTATCGAAACATTCGAATGGGAAATTATCGAATGATAACCCCAGGTAAAAGGAACTCATTGGAATGAGATTCGGGATTGTGGTTTTCCCAGGTTCAAACTGCGATTACGATACCTTATATGTGCTTAAAGATGTTCTGAAACAAGAATCTTTTTTCCTTTGGCATAAAGACCATGATCTGAAGCGATCTGACTGCATCATCCTTCCAGGGGGATTCTCCTATGGTGATTATCTCAGGTCCGGAGCTATAGCTAGATTTTCTCCCTTGATGCAGGAAATCAAAGAATTTGCTCTTTCAGGAGGAATAGTAGTGGGGATCTGCAACGGATTTCAGGTGCTCTTGGAATTAGGGCTTCTTCCTGGAGCCATGCTCAGAAACAAGAACCTTAAATTTTTATGCCAATACGTAAATGTGAGAATAGAGAATACAGATAATCCCTTTACCAATAAGGGAAAACCAGGACAGGTGCTGACTATCCCCATCGCTCATTTTGACGGAAATTATTATACGGATCAAAACAACCTAAAAAAAATCAAACAGAACCATCAAATAACCCTGCGTTACTGCGATCCTGATGGAAGCTTGAGTGAAAAAGCTAATGTCAATGGTTCTATGGAACAAATTGCCGGGCTTACAAATGAAAAAAGGAATGTGCTGGGCATGATGCCGCATCCAGAGAGAGCCTCCGAATCTTTATTGGGAAGCTGTGACGGACAAATTATATTTAAGTCTATAATAAATTACTTAAAATGATCGATAAGGAAACATTAAAAGAACACGGAATCACCCAATCAGAGTACAAAAGAATCATTGATCTCATCAAACGAGAACCCAATCTGACTGAACTGGGGATTTTTTCTCTTATGTGGTCTGAACACTGCAGTTATAAGAGTTCAAAAATTCATTTAAAGAAATTTCCCACTTCAGGAAAAAATGTTATCCAGGGCCCCGGAGAAAATGCAGGAATCATCGATATTGGAAACGGGCTTGCAGCCGTGTTTAAAATTGAATCTCACAATCATCCCTCCTTTATAGAACCTTATCAAGGCGCGGCTACAGGAGTAGGCGGCATACTCAGAGATATATTCACCATGGGTGCCAGGCCTATAGCTACTCTGGACTCACTGCGTTTTGGGCCTTTGTCTGTTCCAAAAAATAAGTCTGTCATGGAAGGGGTGGTTTCAGGAATCGCTGGATACGGGAATTCCATAGGAGTCCCCACGGTAGGAGGAGAAACCTATTTTGATGAATGCTACTCATTGAATCCTCTAGTCAATGTCTTTTGCCTGGGAATTGTAAAAAAGGATAAAATTTTCTATGCCAGAGCCGAAGGAAAGGGAAATCCTGTCCTTTATGTAGGCTCAAAAACAGGACGAGACGGAATCCATGGAGCCACCATGGCTTCTGCAGAATTTGGAGAAGATCTGGAAGAAAAAAGGCCCAACGTTCAAGTCGGCGATCCCTTTAAAGAGAAACTTCTTTTGGAAGCCTGCTTGGAAGTTATGGAAAAAGATTTGGTGCTGGGGATTCAAGACATGGGAGCTGCGGGACTGACTTGTTCCACTACTGAAATGGCTGCCAACTCCGGATCTGGAATTGAAATCAATTTAGATCTCATTCCCCAAAGAGAAAAAGGCATGACTCCTTATGAGATCATGCTTTCAGAATCCCAGGAAAGAATGCTCCTTGTGGCAAAAAAAGATAAGGTCAAACAAGTTCAAGCTGTGTTTGCTAAATGGGATTTGGATGCGGTCATCATAGGACAGGTTACAGACACACAGCACTTAAAGGTCGAGTCAAAAGGCCAAACCGTGGTCAACCTCCCTGTCAGCGCCATTGTCAATCTTTGTCCTGTCTATAAGAGGGAAGCAAAATCCTACTCTCCTTCTAAATTTAAAATGGACCCGGAAGAAATTCCTCTTCCTAATGATTACGAGTCCGTTTTTCTTCAAATCATAAAATCACCTGATCTGGCAGACAAAGAGTGGGTGTTCCGTCAGTATGACCACATGGTCCAGATCAATACAGCGGTCCTTCCAGGCGCGGATGCCTCTGTACTGCGAATAAAGAACACCCATAAAGCTCTGGCTGTCTCCCTAGATGGAAATTCACTCTATACTTATATCAATCCTCGATCAGGAGGGAAAATAGCTGTGGCTGAGGCATGCCGTAATTTAGCCTGTGTGGGGGCAAAACCTGTGGGTGTGACCAACTGCTTGAACTTTGGAAATCCTGAAAAACCTGAAATCATGTGGCAGTTTAAAGAAGCTGTGGAAGGGATTGCCCAAGCCTGCCAATTTTTTAATATCCCTGTCACAGGAGGGAATGTCAGTTTCTACAATGATACTGAAGGAACCTCAATATACCCCACACCTGTGTTAGGGGTAGTGGGGATTATTGAAGACCTGGATTACATAACCCGTCCTGAGTTTAGAGGACCCGGAGATACCATAATCCTATTAGGCAAAAATAAAGAAGAGATCGGAGCTTCTGAGTATTTGAAACAAATCCACTCTCAAAAAAGTGGGGCTCCCCCAACAATCGATTTAGATAAAGAAAAAAGAGTTCAAGCATTCTGTTTGGAAGCTATTTTCAAAGGAATGCTCAAATCAGCCCATGATATATCACAGGGAGGTCTGGCTCAATGCCTCGCAGAATGCTGTGTGCTGGGGAATAATCCGATGGGATGTCAGATAGATCTCAATGACAAAATAAGAACAGATGCCCTTTTATTCGGAGAAACCCAGTCTCGTATTTTGATCTCCTTGGAGGGGAAGGATCTGGATGCATTTAAAGATTTGGCCAAAAAAAGAAGAGTTCCTTTTTCTGTAATTGGAAAGACCGGCGGGGAACAGATCTGCATAAAACATCACCACAAAACCATCATCGATATCCCTGTTCAAAAAGTTTATTCATCATGGAAAAATTCTATTCCTGAT
>JAWLEN010000150.1:0-4579 GCA_041686095.1 Candidatus Aminicenantota bacterium | reverse complement strand
GATACAGAAATGAATAAAAACAAAGTCCCTATAAAAGGCAGATACGGAGAGGGATCCCTGCGGATGATATCTTTGATCTGGCTTCTAATGATATCCACCACCGCCTCTAAAAACATCTGGCCTCGTGAAAACTCGGTTTCCACTGATAAACGGCGGGTCACCAACCATGAAATCAGCACCAACAGCGCCATAACAGCCCAGGTGAAAACAATAGTGGCATTGATTTTGAAAAAGCCCCACTCCCAGAAAACCATAGAATCCGGACTTATATTCATTCGGTTTCCTTTTTTTCAGTTTTGCTCAGCTGCTCTTTTTGGGGTTTGGCTAAAACAAAACGAACAGTCATGAAGCCCACCAAGCAAACAAGCAAATGGATCCAGTGTCCTCCACGGGCAATCAAATAAAATCCGATTAAAGAAATACCCATCCTCACGATTAAACTGAGAAATGTCCACAACATGGGGTGCTTCATTTTGGGCAGACGTCGCACGGTCAGCCAAAGGCCCCCGAAAAAAATATAACCCAGCGCAAAACCAGCTGCCAGGGACAGAGCATAACTTATAATCTCATTCATTTTTATCTTGATCCCTCTTTTGTATATTGCCTCTCTCTTTAGAAACCCAGTACCATGCATTCAGGCATCCCACAACTATACCAATGAACAAACAAATCAAAGTCCATGAGAAGGGGCTGGGATAGCGGGAATCCACCCAAATCCCTACAGCCACACCAATCAAAGTGGGTATGGCTACAGACCATCCCACTAAACCAAACATACCCAGTCCAAACCAAAGACTTTGTTCTTCCTTGTGTTTCCGGGCTTCCAGTTTCCTCTCTGCTTTACGTCCGATGTCACGGGAAATATGCTTCTGCCTTTCCCTGTGTTCATCTTTTTGATTGTTTTCAGACATTTTTTTCTAATTCTATAAATCTTCTTATGAAATCAGATTCAAACTTCGCCAGAACTGACCTTGACCTTTTTTCTCTTTCATTCAACTCCTGATATCTCTTTTCTACTTTTTTACGAACATCTTTAAGTCCTTCGGCTCTGACTGCACTCCGCACTGAAACCAGGACCTCTGCACCAGCTTTCAATAAAACCCCGTTATCCACAGCTAAAAATGTTTCTTTTTTGTTGGTTTCGAAATAAAGCAATCCGGGCTGAAGCACTGTGACAAAATCCAAATGCCTGGGCAGAATAGTGAAAGATCCATTCAAAGCCTCACCTGAAATTTTGAAGACTTCTTCTTCCAGAAAGACCTCAGTAGGAAGCAAGATTTTCAACTTCATTTCTCCACCTCATCAATATTCCCGATCATATAAAGCTTTTTTTCCGGATAATCAGAAAACTCATCATTTAAAATACGCTGGCATCCCTCCAGGGCTTTATCCAGCTTAACCAGTTTTCCTTTGTGGCCAGTGAACTGTTCTGTGGTGAAAAAGGGCTGGGTGAGAAAGCGTTCCAGCCGACGGGAACGGTACACTGTTTTCTGGTCCTCCCTGCTGAGTTCTTCAATCCCAAGCATAGCAATGATATCTTTTAAGTCCTCATATTCTGCTAGAGTGCTTCGGATTTCCCGAGCAATTTGATAATGCCGCTCTCCCACAATATGAGGCGCCATCATTTTAGATCTTGATTCCAGAGGATCTATAGCTGGATACAGTCCCTGGCTGGCCCTCTTCCGAGAAAGAACAATAGAAGCAGACAAATGACCAAAAGTATGGACTGCAGCCGGGTCTGTGAAATCATCAGCCGGGACATACACGGCTTGGATGGAGGTGATGGAACCTGAATCCGTGCTGCAGATTCGTTCTTCTAATTCTGAAAGCTCAGTGGCTAAAGTAGGCTGATAGCCCACCCGAGATGGAATCTGACCCAGCAAACCCGATACTTCAGATCCCGCTTGAACAAAACGGAAAATATTATCAATCAGCAAAAGCACATCCTGTTTTCTGTCTTCCCGGAAATATTCAGCCATGGTCAGTGCTGCGTGTCCTACCCGGAAGCGGGCCCCTGGCTGCTCATCCATTTGACCAAAAATCAATACAGCTTTGTCTAAAACTCCCGCTTCTTTGATCTCTCGGTACAGTTCCTCTCCTTCTCTATTCCGTTCCCCTATTCCGCAAAAAATACTGATTCCTTGGTGCTGGCTGGCCATATTGTGAATCATTTCCATGATCAGAACTGTTTTTCCCACTCCGGCTCCTCCGAACATACCCGCTTTCCCTCCCCTTTCCAGAGGCGCCAGAACATCGATAGCCTTGATCCCTGTCTCAAATATCTCTTCAGTGGTGACCTGCCGGGAAAGAGACACCGATTCTTGATGAATAGACCGATATTCCTTACTTTCCAAGGCACCACCTTCATCAATAGGTTCTCCAAAAACATTAAAAGCCCTGCCAATCAATTTTTCTCCGACTGGGACCTGGATAGGCTTTCCTGTATTTATGACTCTATCTCCCCTAGATAATCCCTGGGTGGGATGCAGAGCCACCCCTCTTACCACATCAGAATCCAAGTGGATCATCACTTCAACAGCCACCTGTCCGTTTTCCCCTGCATTCAGACGAGTATTTATGGAAGGAAGCTTCCCCGGGAAATAAACATCCACTACACTAGAACGGATGGATCTGATGGTTCCGATATTTTCAGATTTCTTTTTGGTCATTATTTCCTGACTTTTTTATTTTATCATATCTGGCTTAGATATTCTCAAAGAAATCATTCTTTAGATTTTTTCATGATAGGGACCCAGTAAGGAACGGTCTGCCTTGACCATTTTTTGAACTCCAATGGTAAAATTCAAACCAGATTTTATGAAAGCCTTAAAAAAGTTCTGTTTTTCTGTAAGTTTATTGCAAAATCGGACTGTAAACTGAATTCAATTTCTATTTAAACCTGTCGTCTGATTTTTTCTTGAAAACAGCTTTTTTGGAATTTTCAAGCCATCCTGTCCGAATTTTCGCCTGTTTGTCAAATACAGGCACATAAGGCTTGATATCCAGCAGAGGGGTCTGGTCAAGGATATCCACGTTCTGAATAAATAAAACTCCATCTTTGACCTCATTTAGCTGAACCACAGATAGTCCGATCGGATTAGGCCGCTTGGGAGCTCGTGTGGAAAACAAACCCCTCGGCTCGGAATCCATAAACGGCACCACCTGCATCTTAAATCCTTTGGCTAAATGGAAAAAATACAACAAAATGATATGGGAGAAACCTCCCAGGTCTTTTAAACCTGCTCGATACTGATCAAATACCTCTACAGTGCCTTTGACTCCAGCCGCTCCGGAGGGCTGGATAGGCATGCCTCGAGGATCTTTAAACGGACTGTGAATGATCCCAATCGGTTTGAATTCAATCATAGATTAGTTCCAAGTCTTTTTGAATTTATATTGAGTCTCTCTTTATTCATTGTCTCTTATTTTTGAGGAAGATCTAATTTCTGTTTCAGTTCCGGGGGAAGAGCATCCTGGTGCACCATGACAGCTGTTGTTTTCATGCGAAAATAGGGTTTAGACATAAAAAGATATCCATTATAAATTCCATCAGCTCCACCTGAATTCTTGATGTAATAATAAACATTCTCGTTCTGATCCTTAGCCAGTCCCACAATGTGCATTAAATGATCATCTGTGGTGGTGTAACTGTCAAAGGTTTCTTGGCGGCTGGCTTGAGTGACCTCCATTTCTTCCACCGGTTCTGTTATTTTATCCGGAACCTCTTTTTCAGGAAGAATGGCATACCCTTTATCCCGGCTGGAAAAAGTTTTCTCACTGACATCCCCATCCCAGACTACAGAAAAGCCGTTTTTCAGTGCATAATCCACCAGCTTTTCCAAGTCATCCAGCGGCACATTGTAAAAATCATCATTATAGATCCAGTTGTCAGGCACTCTCAGCACACACTTATCATAAAACGGAGCATAAGTGTAAGAAGTGAGCTCCACATAATGGTCAGGATTAATCAGAACTTTTTCTTCAGCAAAAGAACGGGGAGTGAAAGTCTGTCCTTCAAACTCAAAGCTTTCTGGAGGTGTGCCTAAATAGGCGTTCAGAGCTCCCGCAAAAGCAGCTTTCCACTGGATAGTGGGGCGCCGGGAAGAAACCACTCCATCCACAATACCTTTTAAGACTCGAAACATTTCACTGTGGTCATGATAATCTTTGCCCAGCTTCAGTCCGTCATACACTGATTCAGGCACAATCCCGTTTTCACGGAATCGATCCATGGCATCATGGCTCAGACTTCCCTGACCGAAATTGGCTGTAGCGTGCATCCGGACATAATTTTCTGCCTTTTTCCGGTAATTGTAATTGACAATGAACATCTCGGAAAGGTCCATGGCATCGGCTCCCAACCGCATGGCTTCGGATTCCATAAAAGACACTGTAGAAAAACACCAGCAGGTGCCTGTACGGGCTTGATCTTTGACCGGCGTGTGTTTGACTTCATGGGTCACTGTGAACTGATAGGCTTTATTCTCATTTTCTGCCTGTAAAAAAGAAGGTGAAAGAATAAATCCAAAAACCAGAAAACCAATGATCAAATATTTTGTGTGATTTTTTATCTCCATAA
>JAWLEN010000149.1:0-4581 GCA_041686095.1 Candidatus Aminicenantota bacterium | reverse complement strand
TCCCCATCTTTTAAATGGTCCGCAGCTTTTTCAGAAACCACAACCGGAAGACCCTGGTTAATGGCATTCCTGAAAAATATCCGGGCAAATGATTTGGCTATGACGGCCTGGACCCCAGCGTACTTTAAACACGAAGCAGCCTGCTCCCGAGAGCTTCCGCACCCAAAGTTCCGGCCCGCCACGATCACATCATTGGGTCGGACCTGAGAGGCAAATTCAGGGTCCAAATCTTCAAGCGCATGGGAAGCCATCTCTTCAGGTTCCATCTGAGTATAGGTATATTTTCCGGGGAATATCACATCGGTATTGACATTATCTCCGTATTTCCAGATCCTGCCTTTTTTCATAGGTATTTCCTTGGATCAGATATTTTTCCTTCAATGGAAGAAGCTGCTACTGTGGCAGGGGAGGCCAGATAAATCTCAGAATCACGGCTCCCCATTCTTCCCTTGAAATTGCGGTTGGCTGTGCTCAAAGCTCTTTCTCCAGGGGCCAGCACACCCTGATGAACTCCCAAACACGGACCGCATCCTGGGTTCAATATCACACATCCGGCCTCAATAAGAGCTTTTATGATCCCCTGGTCCAAAGCTTTGAGATACTCTCTCCTGGATGCAGGAACCACCAGCACTCTAACTGAAGAATGGATCTTTTTTCCCTTGAGCACTGAGGCTGCGGCTCTGAGGTCCTGGAGCCGGCCGTTGGTACAGGTCCCTATCAATCCCTGGTTAAAAGCCAATCCCTCCACTTCCTTTACCGTCTTTACGTTATCCACGGTGTGAGGACAGGCTGCCTGAGGCTCTATTTCAGAAAGGTTATAGGACAGCACAGCCTCAAAACAAGCATCTTCATCTGAATAAACCGGATGGATGGATCGATCCGGTGGGAAGTACCCGTTCTTAGCTCCCATTTCTGCCGCCATATTGCAGAGAACAAACCGGGAAGAAGCGCTGAACCCAGAAGCAGCCGGACCCGTGAACTCAACGGCTTTATAATTGGCCCTGTCTGCTCCTTGGTCTCCTATGATTTTCAGGATCACGTCTTTGGGATATACTCCTTTTTGGCACTCTCCTTTAAGCTCAATTTTTAGGGTCTCAGGCACTTTAAGCCATATTTCATCCGTAGCCCACACAGCGGCCGCTTCTGTCCTTCCGATCCCTGCAGAAAAAGCTCCTACAGAACCATAGCTGGTGGTGTGAGAATCCGCGCCCACTACCAGGCTGCCGGGAAGAGCAAATCCCTGCTCAGTAAACACTTGATGACAGATTCCATTATTGATATCAAAAAAGTGCGGGATGCCCTGCTTTTTAACAAATTCCCTTATTTCCTTATGATTCTGGGCGTATTTTTCTGAAGACGCAGGAGTCACATGGTCCAGAACAATCACTATTTTTTCAGGATTCTGCACCCTGTCCTTTCCGAACAATCTGAATTTTTTGATAATGGCTGCTGAATTATCATGAGAGAGGATATAATCAGGCGATACCGTGACAATTTCTCCGGCCCGCACATCTTTCCCGCTTTTTAAAGACAGTACTTTCTCAGAAAAAGTTTTCCCCATTATATTATATTTTCAGACTCTCAAAATTGACAAAATCCGCATGATTCACAATCACAGCTTCCACTGTTTTCCGGGCTCCATCTCCTTCCTTGGAATGGGCGGCGATGATGTGAAGAACCTCATTCGGAATCCCAAAACGGCTGGCAAAGACCGCACCCGATATGGGGTGCCGTAAAAGTTCTCCTTCTCTGCTTTTGACAAATTCTCCGTTTTCTTTTTTATACTCAAAAAGCTTTCCCACATCATGAAGAAGAGCTCCTGATAACAGGATATCCCGGTTTATGGGAATGTTTTCTTCGTATTTTTCCAAAAGAACATCAGCTATTTGAACAGAGCAAAGAGTGACCGCTCGGGTGTGCTTGATCAAACTCACCGGAGTATTCCTGATCAATAAAGTGAAGGGCATTTTCTCCAGGTCTTCGACAGTCCATTCTCCTTTTTCCATGGCCCGGCGCCACACTTCAATGGTTTTCTCTTGAAGATCCTTGTCTTTGATCATTTGAAATTCGGGCATGATTGACAGCAGTTTTTTAGCCATTTATAAGCTCCTTTCAGAGGGCCCGTCATACTCAAAATCAGTGGGGTGAATTTTTCTCATGGGCCTCATTCTGGTTTTCTCTTCGTGAACATGGGCCACCAGCCCGGCTACCCGAGACAGGATAAAAAAAGCGTTTCCTATTTCCGGCGGGATATCCAGTTCGCACAGAAGCGCGGCTATGGCTCCGTCCACATTGAGGGGAAGGGACTTTCCTGTCATCTCTTTCAATGCTTTTTCCACAGCCAGCGCTGTTTTCACATACTCTCCAGCCAGTCCTAATTCTTCGGCAAGGTCAAACAATCTTTGGGTCCTGGGGTCTTTTTTGTGAAGACGGTGACCAAAACCAGAAGCTCTTTGTTTTCTTTCCTTCATCTCTTTTAACTCACGGAGAACCACATCCTCGAGTTCTTCACCTGATTCAATTTTTCTTTTGTTTATTCGAATGAAAAGCTTCATTCCCTCTTCTATGGCGCCTCCATGATACCGGGAGATAGCCTGAACTCCGGCAGCCACCGCAGAGTTCAGTTCCGCACCTGTAGAGGCTACGGTTCGGGCTGTAAGCACTGAAGGAGGACTGGCTCCATGGTCCACTGAAGAGACCAGAATAGCATCTATCAATTTCCCCGCTTCGGGAGAAGGCATCTCTCCCTTCAGCACCAGATATATGGCTTGAGAAAAAGAAATCTTCCCTATCAATTGGTCCACCGGATAACCCCTGACTTTGACCTTATTGGGTTCCACTTCAGTAATCCCTGTTTTCCAGTTTAGATCACTCATCTCTTTTTCCCCTTTTTCTGAGTAATTGTCCGGCTTTTGTGGGAATATCGGCCACAGCCTCCACCACATGAACGCCGGCTTTTTTTAAAAGACTGACTTTGGATTCATGAGAGCCCCGGGATCCTTCCACAATGGCGCCGGCATGAGAGAACCGGGTCCCTGATTTGGCTGCTTTGCCCCCTATGTAAGCCACAACAGGCTTCTGGATCCGGCCGCTTGACACCAGATCAGCCACCCTCTCTTCCTGGGTGGTTCCGATCTCCCCAAACATCACCATGAGTTCGGTTTCCTTATCTTCCTCAAAAAGAACCATGACTTCAGGATGACTCATCCCCACCACCGCATCTCCTCCCACATGGATGATGGTGCTCTGACCCAGTCCAGCTTTTGTCAGATAATAAGAAATAGCCGAAGTCATGCCTCCGCTTCGGGAGCTCACTCCGATAGACCCCGGGATAAACCATTCCCTGGCGCTTTCAGCCCGTCCTCCGATCATGCCCAGAACCGCTTTTCCCGGACTGACCAATCCCAGAGTGTTGGGTCCCACAAATCGAGCTCCTTTTTGTTTAGAAAAATGGGCAATTTCCAGAACATCGTGGATGGGAACCCGGTCTGGAATAAGAACCGCCAGTTTCACCCCGGCATCAATGGCTTCCAGAGCCGCGTCTTTCACCAGAAAAGCAGGAACAAAAATCACACTGATGTCCAGTTCTCCGCATTCTTCAAAAGCTTGCTTCACAGAGTCATAAACAGGGACTCCGTAAACCTCCTGCCCGCCTTTTCCCGGAGTCACTCCGGCTGTGACTTGAGTTCCGTAGTCTTTCATCAAACGGGTCCGCACCATTCCTTCCCGTCCTGTAATACCCTGGACCAGGACTTTGGACCGCTCATTAACCAGTATAGACATATTTATTCTTGCTTTTCCTGTTTTTTGATAACTTTTTCTCTGTATTCTTTCAAACCTGGGATGGGAAGATGGATAAAGATGGCATCCTGTTCATGGAACCTGCAGAAAATCTCACAGGCAAGACATTCCGTGCATTTGCCTTTCTCTGCCTCTTCCCGGCTGATGGAAAGAACCGGCTTATTCTGTTCCAACTTTAATATATTCTGAGCACAGGCTTTGATGCACCCTTTGGTAGCACAAGTAAGGCACTTATCATGCTGGATAAAGATCTCCCCGGTGGAAGTTTTAAAAGAATACCCATCTTCCTTTATTTCAGGCTCTTTAATGGGCCTAACCTTGTGAGGGAGAAAATGATTTTCTGTGATTAGTTTTTTCATTCGCTTGGCGCAAAATTCAGGGGAATCATCTCTTCCGTATCCTTCCACTTTACCCGTTACGTCCTTAAGATAATTGTGGAGAATCTCAATGGCCAGTGCCTCGAAATTTCCTCCCAAGCGCAGAACAGCCGGGATCTCAATCCGCTCCTCCGAAAAAGCTTTGGTCAATCCTCTGGCTGAGTGAAACTGCTCCTGACTGGCCACTCCCGAACCCGAGGCGAAATAGCCTTTGATATGAGGCTGGGAAAGGATGATTTTGGCGGCTCTGTAGACTTTGGAAGCCGAAGGATTGCCGCTGGTATCGCAGTAATTAGCCAGCCTAAACCCCTGGGCCAGCACCGCGTCCATAGACATCATGCTGCCCCCGCCGCCAGCGCCGTTAAATCCAATGACATTCTCTTTTTCTCCCACTTCTTCCATC
>JAWLEN010000148.1:0-4623 GCA_041686095.1 Candidatus Aminicenantota bacterium | reverse complement strand
ATCCGATCCCACTCGGAATCATTAAAGGAAAAAAGAAAATCAGACATAAAAAAGTCACATATTATCCTTTCGTGTATGATCAAAAAGAAATCCACCCGAAAGTGAAAATATAATTGTTACCCATCGATCATCCTCTTGTGTCTGGTTTTCCGAACGAAAGAGGATGACTCCAGGAAGCAAATCGCGGACATTCCATTGACTGGACTAGGCTTTGGATGTAAGATGAGCAACAATGTCGTTTATTAAGGAGGGGGATATGAAAATACCCATCATCAAAAAAACACTTCTCTTATCCACTGTAATTATCGCAGGAATCGCCCTCATTTATTTTACAGGATGCCAGAAACAGGCTTCCACCTGGAAAGGAACCATCACCGAAGATAATGGCGTGACTGTGGTAAAAAACACCAAAGAACCTATTTATGAACCCGGGGTATTCATTCTGGAGGAGGAACTCTCCATTTCTGAAACCCCGGAGAGAGAAGAGTTGATCTTTTCACAGATCAGATCCATAGATGTCGATGAATCAGGCCGATTATATATTCTGGATCAGGGAGAAGCCCATGTTTATGTTTTTGACCCGAACGGAAATTATATCAAATCCATTGGGAAAAAAGGTCAAGGGCCAGGAGAACTTCATATGCCTTTTACGATGGCGATCACCAGCGACCAGGAACTTATGGTTGAAGACTTCAGAAACAAAATTAACTTTTATTCCCTTGAAGGGGATTTTATCAGGGAAATAAAGACAGCAAAAGAGGCTGCATTAAGGATTTTTATGGATTCACGCGGTAATTTTTTCGGTACTGTGTTTGTTTATGAAGAGGAAGATCCACGTTATGAAGTGAGAAAGTATGATCCGCAAATGAAAAGGCTTGCTTCCCTTGGAACATCCCCTCTGCCCGGTGCTAGAAATGAAGCATTCAATCCTTTTGGAGGCGCCGTGATGTATGCCATCCGTAATGATGATCATGTTATCTGCGGCTCTCCAGAAAAATATGAATTCAATGTTTATGACTTAGATGCCAATTTAGAGATGAAGATCATCAAAGATTATGATCCCGTTGAAATCACCAAACAGGAAATAGATGAGGTTATGGAGGAAATTCCACAAGGCATGGAAGTGTCCATTCCAAAATACCACAATCCATTTCAATGGTTCGGAACAGATGATGAAGGCAGAATCTTTGTCAGAACACATGAACAGGTGAAAGAAGGAGAAGAAGAAGGATACCATTATGATGTTTTTGATGTGGAAGGAAAATTTATCGCAAAAGTGCCCTTAAAAACCAGACCCTTTCTTATAAAAGACAATAAATTCTATACTGTGGAAGAAGGCGAACAGGGATTTCTGTCCATCAAACGCTACAAAGTCACCTGGGACTATTAGAGGATCTTTCTCTTATCCGGCTTTGCAACTCTGGTGATTGCCCTGCTGACCGTCAGCTATCTGACCATGAGAGTAGCCACTGCCACCCGCAACCCGGTCGATTCCCTGCAGTATGAGTGAAGAATAAGAAAATTTAAGACCATATGCAACCTTTCTGATTGATACCAAGTCTGTATATATGTATGTTTTTAAAATAAAAAAATATATTTTGGAGAAACACATGTATGAGCTCACCAAACACGAAGAACTCATCTTACTGGCGGTCTTAAAGCTCAAAGAAAATGCCTACATCATCACTATAAGAAGGCATATAAAAGACATTACCGGAAAGTCCATCAATTACGGATCTCTTTGCAATACTCTTTCTACGCTCATAAGAAAAAAATACATCAAATCCAGAGAAAGCGATCCGGAACCGAGGCAAGGAGGCCGGAGAAAAGTGCTGTACTCATTAACTGCTGAGGGCAGAAGAGCTTTGAAAAAAGCCTATGAGATCCAGAAACTGGCCTGGGATGGATTGGAAAAATCGGTCATGGAATGTGACTGAGATGTGGAAAATCAGAAGAAAATCTCCGCCCCATACCGCTCAATGGATCCTATCCCGATTATCCCATTATGAAAAAGAGCATGCTCTATCCGATGTCATGGAGTCGGAATACAGTGATATCCGGTCAAGGTACGGAGCTGTTTTCTCCTGGATATGGTACTGGTTCTGTACATTCGGAACACTCTTTCATTACATAAAATATTCTCTTTATTGGAGGTTTGTCATGTTTGGAAATTATCTAAAGATCACATTAAGGACCATTCGCAGACACAAAGGCTTCTCCTTCATCAATATTGTCGGCCTGGCCGTGGGAATGGCCTGTGTTTTTACCATCATGCTCTGGGTTCGTTATGAATTGAGCTTTGACAGGCACCACGAGAATGCAGAGCGCATCTTCCGGGTGGCCTCTGAATCCCATGAACATCCTCCCCCTGTAACCGTTGTGGTCACTCCGCCTCCGATGGCAGAAGCTCTTGAACAAGAGATCCCTGAAATAGCCAGCTCTGCCCGGCTTTCGAGAGGCGGAGGGGATAAACTTTTCTCCTATAATGAAAAATATTTCTACGAGTCTTTTTATGCGGTTGATCCCAGTTTTTTTGAGATCTTCACATTCGACTTTGTGGAAGGAGATGCCGGCACTGCATTTGACGATCCCTACTCCCTCGTCCTCACAAAAAGCATGGCAGGGAAGTTCTTCGGGAATCAAAATCCTATAGGAAAAGTCATTCAGCTCGACCAGAGAGCAAACTTTACAATAACAGGAGTGATCAAAGACATTCCTCTCAATTCTCATTTAAATAGGAATGTTTTTATTCCCTTTGAGACCTGGGGGAAACTTTATGAGGAGCCCATGGAACACTGGAGATACTGGAGCTTTTACACCTATATTCTTCTGAGACCAAACGTGGATTCAAAGGCCATAGAAGCAAAATTCGCGGCGTTTGCGCAAAAGCACGGGATACCTAATGAAAAGCTTTTCCTCCAGCCTCTTCTCAGCATCCATCTTCACTCTCATTTTATAGGGGAATTAAGCCCTAACACCCACCTGTCCACATTGCTGCTTTTTGGAGCGATTGCTGTTTTGATCCTGATAATCGCCTGTATCAATTACATGAATCTCACAACCGCCCGTTCAAGTGTTCGCCTGAAAGAGATCAGTATGCGCAAGGTCATCGGAGCCCACAGAAGCCAGATCTCCCGGCAGTTTTTCGGGGAATCCCTTATCATGGCCTTATTCTCATTGCTCATCTCTGTCTTCCTTGTGTATCTGTTTCTCCCCTTGTTCAATTCTCTGGCTGAACGGAATCTAGCCTTAACCTGGGAGAGCCTTTTTCAGATACTTCCCGGGATCGTGCTGCTGGTCCTGTTTGCAGGAATGATAGCAGGCAGCTACCCGGCTGTTGTATTATCCTCTTATAATCCCCAGACGGCTCTTAGAGGCAGCGGGAAAAAAGGGACACGAAAGAAACGGGTCAGGAATGTTCTGGTCGTCGTTCAATTCGCTATTTCAATCATCCTTATCACCGCCACTTTTCTGGTGAAAGACCAGATCGATTTCATCAGGGATAAGGAAATGGGATTTGACAGAGAGCAGATCGTTGTTGTGCCTCTTTATGACCCTCAAATCCGTAAAAATCCTATCCCTATCCTTGACGAACTGAAAAGAAACCCGCAGATCCGGTATGCCGCCTCTTCTCTCCATCTTCCCAATAATGTGGACGCCCAGACTCCATTCAGATGGCAGGGAAAACAGGATGACTCGATGATCTGGGTAAAGGTAAGCGAGGCAAGCTATGATTTTCCGGAGCTCTTTGGAATAGAAATCATTGAGGGGAGAAGTTTTTCACGCGATTTTCCTTCTGATGAAAACGGTGCTTTCCTCGTCAATGAACAAGCCATGAAAGTCATGGGCGATGATTTTCATCTGGGTATGGGATTAAGCCACTGGGGGAGTCCCGAGCCCTCAGGACATATTGTGGGCGTCATGAAAGACTTTCATCAGAATTCTGTTCATGAAGAGATCGGACCACTTTATATTGCCCTGAATCCCAATCGATGCCAGTACCTGTCCCTTAAAATCCAGGGAGGCCGCATTCCTGATACCATAAGCTTTATTCGCAAGACTGTGGAAAAGTTTTCTCCTAAATATCCGTTTGAATACCGTTTTTTTGATGATATATTCAACATGGCTTATGTCAGTGAGCAAAAATTGGAGAAAGTGTTCAGCCTGTTCGCTGCGATCGCTATTTTTATAGCGAGTATGGGAGTATTCGGGCTTTCTGCGTTTTTAGCCGAACAAAAAAGAAAAGAAATCGGCATCCGCAAGGTGCTTGGAGCCTCGATAGGGAAGATCGTGTATCTGCTTTCAAAGGACCTTATGTGGCTCGTTCTCATAGCCCATGTCCTAAGCTGGCCTGTGGTCTATTATGCGATGAACTGGTGGCTGCAGAATTTCGCCTACCGAACCAACATCCATCTCGGAGCCTTCCTCCTCTCATCTGCCCTGATCTTGCTTGTCTCTTACGGGACCCTGAGCTTTCAGGCGATAAAGGCTGCCCGGGCCAATCCTGTGGATTCATTAAAGTACGAGTAATTTAATACGGGACGCCCATTAGAAGGCGGCTGTCAAGAGAATAGACAAAATCATTCATTTTAATTATATTATCAATACAGTTATTATGTGAGT
>JAWLEN010000147.1:0-4637 GCA_041686095.1 Candidatus Aminicenantota bacterium | reverse complement strand
GAGCGGGCATGGTTCCTCTTTAGAGGAGAGCGAAGCCCGAACCGGGAGAGAGATTCCACGCTGGGGAATCGAGCGGGTGACGAATCCTTTGCCCTTTCCCTCAGAACATATGAAGTAAGCGACAGCCTTACCTGAATTTCTTATTTGTTGAGCTCGAGGGCGATGACAGAGACATAAGGACCGGGAGCTTCATCAGGGATTTCTATCTCAGCTCCGGTTTCATTGTATTTGATATTGAGTTGGGTTTCAGGATCTTCCAGAAGATAGACAGATTCAGCTTTATCTTTGAGTCCAGGGACTTCAAGGATTCTTTTTTCGGGCCATTCAAAGATGTGGAGGAAGACTTTATTCGCTTTTGTGGTGCTGCGTCCCCACTCTAAGTCTGAAAACAAGCTGGCTGTGGTTCCATAAATACTTTCTCCATTGACATCCATCCATTGGCCCATGGCTTCCAATCTTTTTTTAGATGGTTCAGGAAAAACTCCTTCAGCCGTGGGTCCCACATTGAGCAGGAAATTGCCTCCTTTGCTCACTATATCCACAAGCTTTTGTATGAGTTCTTTTTCGGATTTCCAATTGTCGTCATGTTTGTTATAGCCCCAGTGATCGTTCATGGTCATACAGGTTTCCCAGTCATATCCAAGTCCTATGTCTGGGATTTCTTGCTCAGGAGTTCCAAAATCTCCCACAGAAGTTTCTGGCTCATAGGTTCCAGCCATTCCTTCTCTTCCTTTTCCCACTCTGTTGTTGATGATGATGCTTGGCTGGAGAGATCGGACATAATGGTAAAGGTCAGCTCCTCTTTCTTTGTTCCAAGTTTCTTCCCATTCTCCATCAAACCACAGAACACCGATTTCTCCATAGTTGGTTACCAGTTCTTTGACCTGCCCTTTCATGTAGTTAACATAGCGGTCAAAATTCGCTCCTTCAGCAGATCTTGACTCCCAGTTTCGCCTCGGCAGATAATCTGGATGATGCCAGTCCATGATCGAGTGATAAAAGCATATTTTTATGCCTTGTTTGTGGCATTCCTCTGAAAGTTCTTTGAGAATATCCCGTTTAAAAGGAGTGGCATCCACAACATCATATTCAGTGAGTTTTGAATCAAACAGACAAAATCCATCATGGTGTTTACTGGTGATAACAATATACTTCATGCCTGCATTTTTGGCTGTTAGAACCCATTCTTCGGCATTGAATTGAGTGGGATTGAATTTTTTGGTAAATTTTTCATATTCTTTAACTGGGATCTGGGCTGTGGTTAGGATCCATTCGGCATGGTTGGTTTCTCCATTCCATTCTCCAGCAGGAACGGCATAAAGTCCCCAGTGGATAAACAGTCCGAATCGGGCTTCTCTCCACCATGACATTCTCTTGTCATGCTGCTCTTGGGTTTCCGTAATGGACTGATTGGCTTCATCCTCTTGTTGGGTGCACATCATCGATCCAAAAACAATAAAAAATATAGATAGAGTGATAAGGGTCATTCTTGGAAAAGAATTTTTTTTCATAGGTCCTCCTTATATAAAAGCTTCATTCTAAGTTAAACAGTGTTGATCAATCCTCATTCCATAACTCAGGATGAATCAGGACCTGAAGGATCTTTTTTTTCGGATTTCTTATTTTTGATAAAAGCATTTTTTGATCTTTGAAATCCCTATCGTCAGATAAAGCCCCATCCATCATTGTTTTTGATGAAGCGCTGACTTTTTGGCTGATAAAAAAAGATTTTTCTGGGATGTTAAAAAATTCTTTAGGAAAAGAAATGGAATGGATTCTTTTTTTGGTTAAGGCTTCCAAATGGATGCATTGTGTGATGATCTCCTCTTCTTTGAGATTGATTTTGTCCGGACCTTTGAGATCCAAAGAGTTGTGATGGATATAAACTCCGATTTCATGACCCAGTTCTATGATTTCTTTGACCATGGATAAGTTTTCTTTAAGATTATAGTGGGGGGAAAGTATGTTTATCATAAAAGAAGCTCTTATGGAATATTCTTTTTCTATTTGAGCCAACTTTAGTCCTTTGTTTAAAGAGTGATGGATGTCATGTCTTATGATGAATTTAGGTCTCATGATTTGGCTGAAGATCTGGGGAACTTCGGATACCACATAATTGGCATCGAAAGATTCTTTAAGAGATTTTAGTATTTTTTGGTAAAAGCGGAGACTGTAAAGAGGGTGATCTGTTTTTTTTGTTGTGTTCATTGGTTGTTCAATGTCCTTCTCTCAAGTTTATTTAAGATTCACGGCTTTTTTTATTTTATAAAATCTTTTTTTACCTATTTTAAGAATAATTTCATCATTATTTGTCAGGTCTATGGTAAAGGCTATATCCTTTATTCTGTTTTTGTCGATATAGACTCCTCCTTGTCTGATAGCTCGTTTGGCTTCTCCCCGAGACGAAAAAATGTTTTTTTCTGTCAGAAGGTCTACAAGAGGAATTTTTTCAGTTTCCAAATCAATTTTTTCCATTTCTGAAGGAGCTTTATTCTGCTTGAAAACCCGATCGAACTCCCGGGCGGCCTTTTCTGATTCCTCCCTTCCCCAGAAGTCCTTGACAATGGATTTAGCCAATTCTGCCTTAAGGTCCCGGGGATTGATATCCTCTCGTTCGGCTTTTTTTCTATATTCTTGGATTTGAGATATGGGAATATCTGTGAGCAGTTCATAATAACGGTACATAAGTGAATCAGATATGGACATCACTTTTCCGTATATTTCCTCAGGAGGTTCTGTGATCCCTATATAATTATCTAAAGATTTGCTCATTTTTTCGATGCCGTCAGTTCCTTCAAGTAAAGGCATGGTTAGAACTATTTGGGGTTTCTGGCCGTATTCTTTTTGTATATCGCGACCTACCAGAAGGTTGAATTTTTGATCAGTTCCGCCTAATTCCACATCTGCCTTTAATGCCACTGAATCATAAGCCTGCATAATAGGGTAGAGTATCTCATGAGTGCCAATAGGTTTATTTTTCTTGATTCTCTCTGAGAAGTCATCTCTTTCCAGAATCCGGGCAACCGTGTATTTGGACATTAGATGAATGATGTCAAAACTGGTTAGTTTTCCCAGCCATTTTGAATTGAATTCAATAATGGTTTTGTCAGGATCAAGAATCTTAAAAACCTGTTTTTTATAGGTCTGGGCGTTTTTTTCTATCTGTTCTCTAGTCATGGGAGGACGTGTTTTGGATCGGCCAGAGGGATCCCCAATAAGACCTGTAAAGTCACCTATGAGAAATATGACTTCATGTCCCAGGTCTTGAAAGTGCTTCATCTTACGTAAAAGAACGGTGTGGCCTATATGAATATCCGGGGCTGTGGGATCAAAACCTGCTTTAACTTTTAGGGGTCGGCTGTTTTTTAAGGAGTTCTCAATTTTTTCTTTGAGCTCATTTTCTTGGATGATCTCTGTGCTGCCTTTCTTAAGATATTCAAATTGTTTCTCAACTTCTTTTTTTATCTGCATGTTGATGTTCCTCTCTTCTGTATTATGATTTTATATTTTTACATTCTTCAAGGGAAGATGGCAAATGTAAAATGCAAAGAAGAAACAAATAAGATATTTAAACGCTCAATCTAAAATAAAAACTTTTCTTCCTTTAATCAACAGCTTTCCCTCAAAATAAAGCTTCACTGCCTCAGGATAGATCTTATGTTCCTGTTCCAGTATCCGGTTGCTCAGGGATTCTTCTGTATCATCTTGGAAAACTGGGACCACAGCTTGAAGGATAATGGGACCCATATCTACATCAGCTGTCACAAAATGCACAGTAGCTCCTGAATATCTCACACCCCAATCAATGGCCTTTTTTTGGACATGGAGTCCAGGAAAAGAGGGAAGAAGGGCAGGGTGAATATTCATGATATGATTTTCAAATCCATTGCAGAAGCCAGGTGTGAGTATTTTCATATATCCGGCCAAACAAATAAGATCGATCTCTCTTTTTTTGATCTCATCGATTATTTTGTTGTCATAGTCTTCTTTAGAGTCAAGCTTTTTTGGATTCAAATAAAGTGTTTCTAAACCCCTTTTTTTTGCATGGAGCAGACCGGGAGCTTCTTTTTTATTGCTGAACACGAGCGATATATCAGCATTGATATCTCCTTTTTTAACCGCATCGTGGATAGCAAGAAAGTTAGAGCCTCTCCCTGATAAAAAGACAGCGATTTTGCCCTTTTTTTTTGGACTCTGAAATGTTTTTTCTGTCATTATCCCTTCCTTAATTATATATTGGAATTAATAATTATTCATACCATACCAATTTATGTTTCTTTTGAAAATAAAAAATTAAAATTGTTTCTTTTGCGCAACCTTTATAAACGGAGGATATTGCTGTAGCGACATTGAAGATTTAGCTTTCCGCGCCAATATAGGTAATCATGATTATTCACGATCCGAGTTGGCTACAGAGGGAAAGGGCAAGGGATTCGTCACCCGCTCGATTCCCCAGCGAGGAATCTCTCTCCCGTTCGGGCTTCGCTCTCCTCTAAAGAGGAACCATGCCCGCTCAGCCCTCACAGGGGATTCCTTATCCCATGCCCCTTACCCTGCAGCAATCTAGAATCTTAAATGATTTAGTATATAATCTCATTAAATTGATATCGTATGCTTAATGAAATTTGGATGTGGCT
>JAWLEN010000039.1:17187-21038 GCA_041686095.1 Candidatus Aminicenantota bacterium | reverse complement strand
AAGTTTCCAATATTTTTCCAAATATTTTGATAATCTGTCATGAAGAAGGTCAATGAATGATTCCACGTTTTCATGGTCAGATGAGAATATTTTCATCTGGGAGAATGTTTTTTCAATGTGATTGATGATATCCTTGATTTCATTGAGTTGTTTTTTATCTATGTCTCGTTCAGTTTTTTGGGAGGGAGCCTGAGAAGGATCATCAACTTTATTGTTCACTGTTTTTCCTTTTACTAACTTTATTAACCTGACCTATTCATAAAAAAATGGCGATGTTTTTATTATCAAATTATTTTCAGCGAAATTCAAGGTTTTTTCAAAAATGACAATTGGAAGTATTTTCCTGTTTAGGTATTTCATTTTAATCGCCATTTTTTTACCATTGAGGCGAGCCGATCTTACGGCATATGCTTCGTTGCAGGGCATTCGCGGTGAAGGACCACAGCTTCATACCCTGCGCCTTGCATCTGCAGCAAGCTTGACTCGTGAATAATCCAGGTTAACTAATTTATTCTGAAAAAAGTCAAGAGTGTATTTTTTTATGAGAAACATCTCTACATACGTGGTAGATGTTTATTTAATGAGGGGAGAGGGCAAGGGATGAGGAATCCCCTGTGAGGGCGGAGCGGGCATGGTTCCTCTTTAGAGGAGAGCGAAGCCCGAACCGGGAGAGAGATTCATCGCTGGTGAATCGAGCGGGTGACGAATCCCATGCCCTTCCCCTCATAATGGATTTAGAGATACTTGCTTTTTTTTATTGAAGTTTGAAAACATAAAACATACATATTAAAATAAAAAACAAGGAGGAAACCTTTGATGAGCTTTTATGACCTTATCATTTCAAGAAGAACGGTTCGACAGTTTAAACAAAAGCCTATCCATAGAAGCATTCTCAAAAAAATGATCAATGCAGCAAGATTAGCTCCCTCTGCAGCCAATACTCAACCATTGGAATTTGTGGCGGTTCATAAAAAGAATATCTGCCAACAAATTTTTCCATGCTTGAAATGGGCTGCCTATATTGCTCCAAGAGGAAATCCTAAGGCAGGGAAAGAGCCAGTGGCTTATATAGTGACCTTAGTGAACAAGAGAATAAAGAGCACTGATTATGAGTGGGATGCTGGAGCAGCTATTGAGAACATGATTCTTACGGCTTGGGAAGAAAAAATTGCCAGCTGCTGGCTTTTATCCGTAGAAAGAGAAAAGGTCAAGAAACTATTAAAAATACCGGACCATTATTTAATTGATTCCGTATTGGCTCTAGGTTATCCTGATGAAAAACCTGTGGCAGAAGATATGAAGGAATCTATAGAATACTGGAAGGATCAAAACGGGCGTCTGCATGTTCCAAAGAGAAAACTCAAAGAAGTACTTCACTTCAATGGGTTTTAATTTTTTTATAGTTCTCCGCTAACCGCAAACATGCGGATTTCTTTGATGGTTTTTCCTTTAAGCCCCAATTGTTCAACAGTACGGCCTTTTGCCCAAAAATCGACTCCCCTCATGATGGAGGCACAGTGGATGATCAAGTCTATGGTGGGAGTTTCTACCTTCAGCATTTTTCCCAAAGAAGAAATAGTGACCAAACTCATGGGCACATCTTCATCGATGTATCGATGATGGAGTCTATCAGGAGCTTTGATTCCAAGATAACCCGGATTATCATGAATGGCTTCATAGAGATTTTTTCCTGTGGCACTGTAAGCCGTATAAAGCCAATTTTTTGCGCTCATGGCTTTGATGCCCAAGGCTGCTGCTACTTGAAGTCGCTCACTATCAATGGCTTCTAAGACTTTGGCTACGGATTCACTGGCTCCCTGAATATAATACTCAAAGTCGCCATGGGTTTCCTCTATCCAGGCTGCATTGAGAACAGTGAGAGCGGGATGGAATACGGCCCCAATATTATTAAAACTTGTTTTAAAGATATTGTCTCCAGCTACAAATTGGGGATATGCGATGTTAAGGACTTTCACCACTCCTGGGATCCAATAAGCAGGGAGAGTGGCTAAAGGAACGGCATTTTTTACTCCAAAAATTTTGGCATGAGCTGGTCCGATGGCTCTTGAAGCATAAATAAAGGTTTGGGCTTCGGCAATAAAAGGAACTGTTTTAAGGCCTTTTTCTTTAAGCACCTGAAAGAATTCCAGTGAGCCTAGAGTCCGTCCGGGGTTGAGCACCACTATTTGGTTTTCTTTTAAATAAGGAGCGCAGGTTTCAGCCATAAATCGATGCCCAATAGCAGGAACAGCCACCATAATGACATCCACTCCCTCTAAACATTCTTTTATTTTATTGGAAGCAATGTTTATTTTGCCGATTCCTTCTACCTCTCCTTCGACTTTTATGCTGCCTCTTTCTTTAACAGGAAGAATTTTATTTTTTCCTCTGTTATAAAGATTTACTTTAAATCCCATTATGCCTAAGTGCCCGGCCATGGCTAATCCTCCATGACCTGCGGCCATCACGCAAAATTTAATTTCTTTGGGATCTTTCTTGAGTAAGTTTGATAAATATTTTTTTCGCCTTGCGTCTGCTTCCGCACTTCTTTTTACCATTTTTTACTCCTAAATGAGTTTTTTTGGAAAAGAGATAATACTCTATTATATAAAAACCCAAGCCTTTTTACGGATTTTAAAAGGAAATTGTTTATGGTGCTATTTTAATAAAAAAGCAGATTTATAGCAATGCTTTTTTTAGGTGGATGCCTAATCCCGCACACTTCCCATCTTCACTGCTATGGATATGTTTACTTATTTTTTTTAGCTTTGTATAAAGGGGAGTAGAGGACAAGAAGGCTGATGATTCCAAGTAGATATTCAAACAGATTGCTTATTAGATGAATGCCTATTCCAGAGATAATGGCCAAACTGGTGTCAAAGTTCATGAGTTTGCTGGTGAGGACCCAGGCAGATTCCCAGGTTCCGAATCCTCCGATTCCTTTGATAGGGAGAGCTGAACTCATCTCAGCTCCTGTGATTCCCAAAACGGTTTTAAAGAAATTCATGATGTTGAGTGGTATTCCATGACTTTGAAGAAGAGAAAACAGCAGCAAATAGAGTGAAGAATATTTAGCCAGACGAATAAACAGCGATAACAAGAAAATAGGCCAATAAATATTTCTGTTTTTTATTTGGTTGAGGCTTTTTATACTGGATTCCACTTTCTTTATAGAAAGATCAGCCCATTTTTTCTTTCTCAGCTTGGTTATTTTCAGCAGAGAGATATATATTTTCAAAAGGAGATTAGAGATGGGAATTATTTTCCATAGGATGACATAAAAGGCTAGAAAAAAGAGGATAGATAGAAAGATCATCAGAGGACCGGACAAAATGGTGGTTCCCAATCCAACAAAGAATACAGCCATGATTAAAATAGGGCTTAAAGTGAGAAAATCGAATAAAAAGGCAATAACAAAAGTTGAACTTGAAGCTTCAAAACTGTATTTGAGTTTTCTGTTTAAGATGTAAATATAGGAGAGGGACCCAATTCTAGCAGGGAAAAAATCAACGAAAAGGTTACGGATAAAGGTGACCAGAAATATATTTTTCCAGCTGATTTTTTGAGGTTGAAGGAGCCATTTATATCTCCAGGCTCTTAAACCACTTCCCATGAGTGATAAAATCATAAATCCTATAAGGGCAGGAACAAAGATATTTTGAAAAGTCTGTACAAGATTACTGAAATCAATCTTACTGAATAAAAAAAGAAGAAGTGCCACGGAAACAAGCACTGAAAGCAGGAAAGAGACGACTTTCTTTTTTTTCATTTTTGTTTGTTTTGTATGATATAAGAAATTGAAAGAGATTTGAACTTTTTTTTCACCTGTTATATTATCAAATTCCAATGTA
>JAWLEN010000039.1:0-17087 GCA_041686095.1 Candidatus Aminicenantota bacterium | reverse complement strand
ATGAATATTCTGGATATAGATGAAATCATAGAGGCAGCCCTCACAGAAGATATGCCTGAGGGTGATATAACCTCAGAATCCATTATTGACCCTAAATCAGTATCTGAAGCTCATATGATATCCAGGGAAAAAGGAGTTTTAGCGGGAATAGAAATAGCGGAAAGTGTTTTTAAAAAGATTGACCGTACAGTGGAGTTTAAAAAAATAATAAAAGACGGCCAAGAGTTTAATAAGAACCATAGACTGGCTCAAATAAAAGGAAGTTCTATTTCTATTCTTAAAGGGGAAAGACTGGCCTTAAATTTTATACAAAGATTGTCAGGAATAGCCACTTTGACTAAGAAATGCACCGATGTGTTAAAAGGAACAAAGACCAAGCTCCTGGATACCCGGAAAACAACACCCTGTTTAAGGATGCTCGAAAAATACGCGGTGAGGATGGGAGGAGGAGTCAATCACCGTTTGAATCTTTCAGAGATGATTTTGATCAAGGACAACCACCTCAAACTGGTAGGCAGCATTAAAGAATCCATACAAAGAGCCAGGCATTCTGTAGGAGATAAAATCAAAATAGAAGTGGAAACGACTTGTTTGGATGAAGTCAAAGAAGCCCTTCAGTATGGAGCTGATATCATTATGCTTGACAATATGACACCTCAGGAGATACGCAGAGCCGTCACATTGGTTAAAGGAAAAGTTCCTCTTGAGGTATCTGGGAATATCAACCTTGACAACTTGAGTGAAGTGGCTGGTTTGGGAGTGGATTTTATCTCTGTAGGAAGCTTGACCCATTCTTATAAGTCTTTAGATATCAGTCTTGATTTTTTATAAAAAAGAGAAAGATGAAAAATAATAACAGAGAAGAAATCGTAGAAACCGATGTCCTTATCATAGGATGCGGGATTGCGGGGTCAAGTGCAGCTCTCGAAGCAGCCAAAAGCGGATTAAGGGTTATCATCATATCCAAAAACAAAGAACTTGTAGAAACCAACACTTATTATGCTCAAGGAGGGATTGTTTCCTTAGGAAAGGATGACAATCCTGAATTATTAATGCAGGATATCATAGAAACCGGTGATGGGATCAACAACAAAAAAGCTGTCAAAGTCCTGACCAATGAGGGTAAAAAACGGGTGGATGAGATACTCATAAAAGAGTTGAATATTCCCTTTAACAGAACGTCCCCAGATGAATTGGATTACGCTCAAGAAGCTGCTCATTCCCGCAGACGGATCCTTCATGTCCAAGACACCACAGGAAAGACCATCGAAGAGAATTTTATAGACAAATTGAAATCTTACTCTAATGTGACCTTTCTTTCAGATCATACGGCTGTTGATCTGTTGAGCATTCCCCATCATGCCAAAAATCCAAGTTATTATTATTTAGAACCTCAATGCATAGGCGCTTATATATTGGATAATCAGTCAAGAAGAGTGAAAACAGTTTTGGCTCCTTATACTATACTGGCGACTGGAGGCTGTGGTTCAGTGTATCTTTACACCTCAAATCCTAAATCAGCCATAGGAGATGGTTATGCCATGGCTTATAAAGCCGGAGCCAGAATAGTCAATATGGAATACATACAATTCCACCCCACTTCCTTGTTTCACAGAGATGCGGATGCTTTTCTGATTTCAGAAACAATCAGAGGAGAAGGCGCCAGATTAAAGACAAAAGATGGGAAACTCTTTATGCAGAATTACAATAGAAAAGGGGAGTTGGCTCCCAGGGATGAAGTAACCAGAGCTATTTATGAAGAAATGACAAACAGCAATTCCAACTATGTGGAGTTAGATCTAGCTTCCTATGCAAAAATAGATATAAAAAAAAGGTTTCCCAATATATATGAGACCTGCCTTAAATATGATATTGACATCACTAAAGATCCCATTCCTGTAGTTCCGGCAGCTCATTACTGCTGCGGGGGAATACTTGTAGATATAAATGGAAGGAGCACGCTCAAGTCTCTTTATGCGGTTGGTGAAGCAGCCTGTACCGGAGTTCATGGAGCCAATAGACTGGCATCCACTTCTTTATTGGAAGGATTGGTGTGGGGAACTAGAGCTTCCAAAAATATTGTGACCCATTTTAACCCAAAAAAAGTGTACGGCCTTGATGATATCCATGAGTGGTATTATCCTGAAGACGGAGAAGAAATCGATCCTGCATTAGTGAATCAGGATTGGCTGAATATCCGCAACACCATGTGGAATTATGCGGGAATCATAAGGACTAAAAAAAGATTAGAAAGAGCCAGCGCAGATCTTGATTATCTCAATCATAGAATCAATAAGTTTTACAGAGAATCACGCATGGATGAAAAAGTGGTGGGGCTGAAGCACGGTATTCAGGTGGCGATATTAATAACCCGGGCCGCACTCAATAATCCAGTAAGCAGAGGAGCTCATTATATCAAATAAAAATTCCGTTTTTGAATAGAACCGGAGCACAAGCCAGGCCGGAAGTTCAAAACCGTTTTTTATGAATAATCCAAGTTGATTGATATTTTAAACCCGGAATCATTCAATAGGTGTTGAAAGAATCACCATTAAACCTTATACTCTATTGATAAACCTATTTTATTATTCTTAGAGTTAAGTCGGAGAGCTGATATGGCAGATAAAAAATTTATAAAAGAGACTTTAAATCTTCCCCAAACCTCTTTTTCTATGAAAGCCAAGCTGGCCCAGAAAGAACCTGAGATATCAAAAAAATGGGATGACATGAAGCTGTACCGGAAGATACTCGAGGCAAGAAAAAACGGTCCTGCTTTTGTGCTTCATGATGGTCCTCCTTATGCCAATGGAAATATCCACCTAGGGACAGCTATGAATAAAATATTGAAAGATTTCATAGTTAAAACGAAAAATCTACAGGGATTTCTAGCGCCTTATGTTCCGGGATGGGATTGTCACGGTCTGCCTATTGAGATAAAAGTGGATCAGCAGTTGGGCAGCAAAAAGGAAGATATGTCAATCATTCAATTCAGGGAAAAATGCAAACAATATGCTTTAAGATATGTGGACATTCAAAGAAGTCAATTCAAACGTCTGGGCGTGTTTGGGGACTGGGATAATCCCTATTTAACCATAGACAATGAGTATGAGAGCGAAGTTCTAAAGCACTTGGCTGCGTTTTATTCTTCTGGAAACATATACAAAGGGAAAAAACCTGTATTCTGGTGTATTCACTGTAAGACAGCTCTGGCAGAAGCAGAAATCGAATATCATGACCATAAATCTCCTTCCATTTATGTTAAGTTTCCCATGCAGGATGATTTAGCAAAAAAGTACCCGGAATTAAAAGAAAAAAAAGTTTCAGTTCTTATTTGGACCACCACTCCCTGGACCCTGCCTGCTAACCTTGCTGTTGCCTTTCATCCAAAACATGAATATTCGGCATTTCAAGTGGATGATGAAGTATTTATTGCTGCCAAGCGATTGATTCCGGTTATTTCTGAAGAGCTGGGATACCAGAATCCAAAAATTTTGGTTAGCTTTAAAGGCGAAGAAATGGAAGGAATGAAAGCAAGACATCCTTTTGTTGACAGGGAATCTGTTTTTGTTCTTGCTGACTATGTGACTCTTGACCAGGGGACTGGTTGCGTGCATACCGCTCCCGGACATGGCCAAGAGGATTATTTGACAGGGATTAAGTACAATCTGGACATATATACTCCAGTGGATGAAAATGGAGATTTTACCAAGGAGGTTAAGAAATACGGTGGAATGAATGTGTTTGAAGCCAATTCTAAGATCATTAAAGATATGTCTGAAGCCGGTAGTTTGATGACCACAGATGATATTGTTCATTCCTATCCACACTGCTGGCGGTGCAAAAATCCGGTCATTTTTAGGGCCACGGATCAATGGTTTATTTCCATGGACCGAAAAGGCTTCAGAGAAAAAGCTTTGGAGGAAGTCAAGAAAGTGAAGTGGATTCCGTATTGGGGGGAAGGACGCATCGCTAAAATGATAGAGAACCGGCCGGACTGGTGCATTTCCAGACAGCGTTCCTGGGGGGTGCCTATTCCCGCTTTTTACTGCAGGAAGTGTGGTGCCGTGCTTGCCAACAAAGAGATTGCCATGCATATTGCTGATATTTTCTCAAGACTGGGAGCCAATTCTTGGTTTCAAAAATCAGCTGAAGAACTGCTGCCCAAAGAAATAAAGTGTCCTGAATGCGGTTCAACAGAGTTTGACAAAGAAAACAATATTTTAGATGTCTGGTTTGAGTCTGGAGCCAGCCATAATATTCTGGATAAAAGACAAGGTCATCACTGGCCGGCTGATGTCTATATTGAGGGACATGATCAATACAGAGGATGGTTCAACAGTTCACTTCTTATTGGCTTGGCTGCTAAAGGAGGGTCTCCCTACAAGACCTGTATCACTCATGGATTTGTCCTGGATGAACAGGGAAGGGGGATGTCTAAATCTTTGGGAAATTTTATAGAACCCGGAGAAATAATCAAAAAAGACGGAGCTGAAATATTGAGACTTTGGGTGTCAATGCTTAATTTTAAAGAAGACGCTCGGTACAGCGAACAGACCCTCCAGAGGTTGGTGGAAGCTTACAGAAAGATCAGGAATACATGGAGATTTATGCTGGGGAATGTTTATGATTTTGATCCTGATATTGAAGATTTAAAAAAAGAAGATCTTTTATTCTTTGATAAATGGATCCTGGAGAAATGCAACCAAGTGGGTCGAAAAGTCATCAAAGCTTACCAGGATTATGAATATCATATCGTATTCCATTCCTTGTACAATTTTTTTACAGTTGAATTAAGTTCCTATTATCTGGATGTGATCAAGGATCGGCTCTATTGTTCAAAAAAAGACTCTAAACTGCGTAAGTCTGCCCAAACCTCACTGTTAAAACTTTTAAAAATGACGCTGGTGTTGATGTCTCCCATTCTTCCGTTTACCACTGAAGAAGCCTGGGAAGCACTTCCTGAATATAAGGGAAAGAGTGATTCTGTGCATCTTGAGCTGTTTCCTGATTTTAAGGAAGAATGGATTGAAACTGAGTTATTTAAAGAGGGAGAGAAACTGGGAGAACTAAGAGAAAAGGTATTAAAAAAGCTTGAAGAAGCCAGGGAAGACAAAATCATTGGAAATTCTTTAGAAGCGGAAGTGGTTATCCGTGTTCCTTTTTCATCATATCCCCTGCTTAAAAAATATCAATCTTATCTCAATGAGCTTTTTATTGTCTCTTCCGTGAGTTTGAAGAAAGATCAGAGAAAAGAAATAAAAATTGAAGTTGAAAGAGTCAAATGGAAAAAGTGTGAGAGATGTTGGAATTATTCTCCCACTGTGGGCACCGGTCAGAAATATCCCGAATTCTGCGAAAGATGCCAGCAGGTTGTAAGCTCAATAAAGAAATGAAACGCACGTTTTTATATTTGATGATTATTGCTGGCTTGTTGATCTGTGACCAGGTCAGTAAAAGCATCATAAACAAAACTGTTCCTTACGGGGGGCATATAACCGTTATCAAGGGATTTTTCAATATAAGCCATGTTCACAATAGAGGAGCTGTTTTCGGCTTATTCAACCAGACAGGAAATTCCTTTATTTTTTATGTGCTCACCGCTGCCTCACTTGCTGCGTTTGCTGTTGTTGTGTATTTTTTCATTAAAGTGCCGTCTTCAGAATTTTTATTAAAATTCACTTTATCTTTAATCATAGCCGGGGCGCTGGGTAATTCTTTGGACCGGCTGTTAAAAGGTTATGTGATTGATTTTCTTGACTTTCACATAAATAATTGGCACTGGCCTTCCTTTAATGTGGCGGATTCTTGCATTACTGTCGGGGCTGTGTTTATGATATATCTATTACTTTTTAAGAGGGGTGCCCAATGTTCCCTGTGCTCGTAAAAATCGGACCTGTCACTATTCACACTTATGGATTTATGATGGCGGTGGGAGTGGCCTTTGGACTATGGTTTGTCTATGTTCAGGCAAAAAAGAGAGATCTTCCCGCGGTTAAAATAATCGATATGGCCTTTTATACAATAATCATATCCTTAGTGGGAGCTAAATTAGTCTTATTTATAGGGAATGCCTCCTATTACATTCAATATCCAGGTGAGTTATTGACCTTAGCCAGATCAGGAGGAGTATTCCAGGGAGGGCTTATAGCTGGATTGGTGTTTGCTCTCTGGTATCTTTGGAAGCATAAGATACCGACCTGGAAAACAGCGGATATTATTGCTCCTGCTGTTGCTCTGGGCCATGGTTTTGGCCGCATAGGATGTTTCAGTGCAGGATGCTGTTACGGTCGTGCCTCTTCCACTCCTTTAGCCGTTACTTTCACCAGTGAATACGCTCATAATCTCACCGGAATACCGATTGGCACCTCTATTCATCCTGTTCAGCTCTATGAATCAAGTCTGAATTTTCTTAATTTTATCATTCTCTTTATCATATTGAAAAAAAAGAAGTTAGACGGGATTGTCTTTTCTTTCTATATCATAAATTATTCTATTATCCGATATTTCACAGAGTTTTATAGGGGGGATCATTCTCCGGAATTATATCTAATAGACAATCCATCTCCTTATCTCAGCCTTTCTCTTCCTCAACTTTTTTGTCTGTTGGGAGTAATCTCAGGCATTGGATTGATCTTTTTCTTGAAAAAGAAGAAAAAACGTGCCGCATAAAAAGTTCAGAGTTAAAGATGAATCTGATGAGAACCAAAGACTGGATATATATCTGAGCGTATTAATCAGGGAGCTGAGCCGCTCACAGGTCCAGAATATGATCCAGCAGGAAAAGGTTTTGGTTAATTCTGAAATTATCCAAAAACCGAGCTTCCGCATAAGCTGTGGAGATCAAATTGAAATCAAATACAAGCTTCCAGCTCCTGTGAAAATTGTTCCTGAAGACATTCCTTTGGATATTGTTTATCAGGATGGTTGGGTAGCGGTGATCAATAAAGTTTCAGGAATGGTGGTGCATCCCGGAGCTAAGATTCAACAGCACACCTTAGTCAATGCCCTGGTGTATCATTTTCCTGAGGTGAAAAAAGTAGGCCCTAAAACCAGGCCAGGTATTGTTCACAGGCTTGATAAAGAAACCTCAGGACTGCTGGTTATTGCGAAGAATCTGGAGGCATTTGATAATCTTAAAGCTCAGTTCAAAAAAAGATGGGTGCAAAAAAAATATATGGCTCTGGTTTGGGGACGTTATTCTCGAAAACAAGGAGTTGTGTCCTGGCCTATTGGGCGTCATGTTAAAGATGGAGCCCGGATGTCCATAAAGACAAAAAAGCCCAAAAAAGCCGAGACCCATTTCAAAGTTTTAAAAGTTTTTAACGAGCACTCTTTGCTGGATGTGAAACCCATAACCGGAAGAACACATCAAGTCAGGGTTCATATGTCTGCTTCAGGACACCCCATAGTAGGGGATGGACGCTATGGAAAAAGAAAAAAAAGAACGGCTCTTAAATCCAGATTGTTTCTTCACGCTTATTATCTTTCTTTTATCCATCCTAAAACTCAGAAAAGGAAGGAGTTTTCCATCCCTCTTCCCGAGGACCTTCAGAATATCCTCAAAAAAATATAATATTAGCATCTTTATTCCTTTGATACAGATTTTCTGTTTTGAGGGAAAGAATAGGGAGGAGGAATCTCTATTCTTTCCTCTATAAAGTATATGAAAATGTTTTTGGATTGAATATACGTCTTGAGTCTCAAGGACTGTTTATAGTATTATATTTACTCACTTTTTTAATTTTTTTATAGAGAAAAAAGAAAAAGACTGAACACCAAAATCAGTGATATAAAACACAGGAGGTATCACAATGAAACACTATTCAGCGGATAAAATAAGAAATGTTGCACTGGTGGGCCACGGTTCTTCTGGAAAGACTTCGCTTACTTCAGCATTCTTGTTTGATTCTAAAATGACAAACAGATTGACCAGGGTTGATAAAGAAAACACCATAACCGACTATGATCCTGATGAGAAAAAAAGAAAAATTTCCATTAATTCAGCACTTTGTCATCTTGAATGGAACAGTCATAAGATTAATTTAATAGATTGTCCTGGTTATTCCAATTTTTTATGGGATGCGAGAGCCAGCCTTAGAGCTGTTGATGCCGGAGCTTTGTTTGTTTGTGCGGCTTCCGGTGTGGAAGTGGGGACAGAGAAGTGCTGGGGTATGCTGGAAGAATTAGATTTACCCAGGATATTTATTGTTAATAAACTGGATAGAGAAAACGCTGATTTTTCTCGAACAGTCGACTCTATTCAGGATTTTTTCGGGCGTCAAGCCGTTCCTGTTCAGATTCCTCTGGGCAGTGAGCAGGATTTTAAAGGGGTAGTTGACTTGATTAAGAAAAAAGCCTATGTGTTTCAAGATGGAGACAGCGGAAGTTTCAAGGAAGTTGATATTCCCGATGAGATGAAGAAAGAAGTAGAGAAAAAAGCCGAAGAGCTTACAGAAATGATAGCTGAAAACGATGAGAAGCTTATGGAAAGTTATTTTGAGAAAGGAGAACTTTCTCCAGACGAACTTATAGAGGGATTTAAAAAGAGCATTTTCAAAAGTCAGCTTTTTCCCATATTCATGTCTTCTGCGGAAAAAAATATAGGAGCCCAGCAGATTCTGGACGGGATTATAAATTTTCTCCCAGGTCCTTTGGAAAAAGGAGAAATAAAAGCACAAAAAGATACTGTCAAACTATCACCAGACAGTCCTTTTTCTGGATTTGTTTTTAAAACTATATCTGATCCTTACACCGGTAAAATATCCATTATGAGAATATTTTCAGGGAAAGTCAGTGAAACCAGCACTGTTTTGAATTCCACAACAGAGAGAAAAGAGAAATTCAACGGACTGTTTTTTATGCAGGGAAAGGAACAGGAAGAGATAAAAAAAGCCAGTGCTGGGGATATTGTGAGCACAGCCAAGCTGAAGGACACGACCACAGGTGATACACTCTGTGATCAAAACAATCCTGTTAAGTTTAAACCCATTAAGTTTTCTAAACCCTCTATTTCTTTTGCTATAAAACCAAAAACTAGAGAGGATGAGGATAAGATTTCGCAAGCGGTTCACCGTATTAAAGATGAAGATCCCACCGCTATTATAAACAGGGATTCTGAGACCAATGAATTAATAATCTCAGGAAATGGACAGCTTCATGTTGAGATCATTACAGAACGTTTGAAGAAAAGATTTAATGTGGATGTTGAATTAAAACTCCCCAAGATCTCTTATAAAGAGACGATTAAAGGAAAATCAGATGTTCAGGGCCGATATAAGAAACAGACCGGGGGGCGGGGTCAATACGGAGATGTGCATATAAAATTTGAGCCTCTTCCAAGAGGAAAAGATTTTGAGTTTGATAACAAGATATTTGGTGGATCCATACCCAAAAATTATATTCCTTCTGTAGAAAAAGGCATTGAAGAGGCAAGAAAAAAGGGTGTGATTGCTGGATATCCTACGGTTGATTTCAAGGCCATTTTGTATGACGGTTCTTATCATGAAGTGGACTCTTCGGATATTGCTTTTAAAGTGGCGGCTTCCATGGCTTTTAAAAAAGGGATCAAAGCCGCTAAGCCCATTCTTCTTGAGCCCATCATGAATGTGGAAGTCTACACGTCAGAGAACTATATGGGAGATATAATGGGAAATCTTAACGGACGGAGAGGAAAAGTCCAGGGGATGGAGCAAAAAGGAAGTATGAGGATTATCAAGGCTCAAGTCCCTATGGCAGAGATGCTTGATTTTGAACCGACTCTCACATCTATCACAGGAGGTCGAGGTTCTTTTATTATGGAAATGTCTCATTATGAGGAAGTCCCTGCTCACTTGCAGAAGAACATTGTGGAAGAATCAATACGGGAAGGCCGCATAAAGAAATCTGGGGAAGAGGAGTGAGCACCCGGTATTGGAAATAATAAATTTGGAGGGGATCGATGAATGTCAAACAGAATATCTGTCTATCGATAATTTCATTTTTAATTGTTTTTATTTCCCTTTCTTTAGCTGAAGCGCCCTTAAAAACTCCGGCTGAGAATTCTAATTATTCAGAATACACTCAATATCAGGATATCGCTTATTTTTTAAGTCGATTGGGAGAGATTTCTGAAAACTTGGTGGTCAGAGTTGTGGGGAGGACTCTGCCTCGCGAAGAATACAGCTCCAAAGATCTTCTGTTGTGCATCATAACCAAAGAAGGCATTTCTTGTCCGGAAGATTTAAACAGAAACAAGCCTACTTTTTATGTAGTGGGCGCCAAGCATGGAAATGAGCAGTCGGCTAAGGAGGCGTCCTTAATGCTGATCAGAGATCTTACGGCAGGGGAACTCAATCCATTATTGGAAGAAGTAAATTTTCTGATATTTCCCGCAGCAAATCCTTACGGAAATTGGCTGGATATACGCCGGAACGAACAAAACCTGGATTTAAACCGGGATCAAGTCAAACTTGAATCTCCTGAATCGGAAGTCATTAATCAAATATTTGTGGATTGGATGCCTGAGGCCACCATGGATGTTCATGAGAAAGGGGATGACTTCTATCAAGTTTCTATCGGATGTGTCTCCAATCCCAATATTCACAAGTCCATTTTAAATTTTTCAAGGAAGGTGCTTCTATCTGAAGTTGAAAAAAATTTAAAGGAAAAGGACATCACTTTTCATGAATACTTGATCACTCAAAGAATGGGTATTGATTCTTCAGCAGGTGTGGATTATTCAGAAGAGGTCAGAGGCAAAAGAGTTTATATGAAAAGATACAGCACAACAGACCTCAATGACGGGAGAAACAGTCCTGGCATCTATCAAACACTTTCTTTTATTCAAGAAGGAGCCTCGCGTCATGATTTAGAGACTTTAAAACAAAGAACTATCTATCAGTATTACGGAATCAGGTTAATGGCAGAAAGTATTGGTGACCACGGAGAAGAGATCATTTCTTTGGTGAGAAATTTACGCCAAGAATTAGTCCAGAAAGCCAGGGAATATTCAGAACAGGATTTAGTGCATCTCAGGATGAAGTATGCCCGGGATCCTGATGAGCCATCTATCAAAATCAAGCAGTTTGTAAGAACAGAGAACAGAATAGTTGGATTCTTAAAAGGTGATAAAAAAGCAGGAGATCCGTTAGCCTATGAAGATATCAAGCCTTATCCTTTTCCTTCAGATAGAAAGATAGAGGACGTGGTGGAGGAGAATTGGTTCCCCAATGTTTTGCCCCTTGTGAGCGTGGCTCGGCCATTAGCTTATTACATCCCTTCTAAACATAAAGATGTTGTCCAAACTCTTTTAAAACATGGAATCAAGGTTGACTTTTTTAATCAGGATTGTTTTGTAGATAGCCAAGTGTATGAAGTGACAGAGATGATTCCGGCTGAATATGATTATTTAGCTCCCCAAAAAATCAGTGTAACCAAAAAAGAGATAAACGCTGTGGTAAAAAAGGGAGATTTTTACATTTCGTGTGCCCAACCAGGAGCTGATCTCATCCCGTGTATGCTGGAACCTGAGTCTCAATATGGATTGATTCGATACTGGAAGTATGATCTGGTGCCGGAAAAAGGAGATGTGTTTCCTTTTTACAGAATCAATAAAGAGCAGGAACTCCCCCTCCTTCCTTACACGCCCTGGAAAAGATAAAATTCAGGCGCGGCTGTCGCTCCGTTCGTCATCACGAGGAGCGGAGCGACGTGGTGATCTCATTGTGCCTCGTAACCAGATGAGATTGCTTCATCACTTCGTTTTTCGCAATGACCCGCAACCTCAGCTTGTGAATAATCCAGGATCACTTCCATAAAATCATAAGGCTAAATCTTCAATGTCGCTTCATCCGCACCTGAATTTTATGGAGTTGTGGATTGTAGTGATTTGTGGCTTGCCGGAATATAATTTTAGTTATTCACGTGTCGAGTTTCTGTAGAGGGGAGAAGGGCAAGGGGTGAGGAATCCCCTATGAGGGCTGAGCGGGCATGGTTCCTCTTTAGAGGAGAGCGAAGCCCGAATGGGAGAGAGATTCCTCGCTGGGGAATCGAGCGGGTGACGAACCTCTTGCCCTTCTCCCCTCTAGTGTTTTAAGGGAGCACAAGCTGCACCCAAATTGTTTACTTTTTGAGGGCTTGTTTGACCATGATCCCTATGTTGGCAGGGGACTTGGCCACCAACACTCCAGCTTCCTCTAGAGCTTTCATTTTTTCTTCAGCGGTTCCTTTTCCTCCGGCAATGATAGCGCCAGCATGCCCCATGCGGCGACCTGGGGGAGCTGTTTGGCCGGCAATAAAGCTCACCACTGGTTTTAGAAAATCTTTTTTTATGTACTCCGCGGCTTCTTCTTCAGCACTGCCCCCGATCTCTCCGATGAGAATAACAGCCTCAGTTTCATCATCTTGTTTGAAAAGCTGTAAAAGGTCTATAAATTTTTGTCCTACGATAGGATCTCCTCCCATTCCCACGGCCGTGGACTGACCAAAGCCTTGTAAGGATACTTGTTGAACAGCTTCATAGGTCAAGGTCCCAGATCTGGATATGATTCCTACAGATCCTTGGGTGTGAATATGACCGGGCATGATGCCGATTTTACATTTTCCGGGAGATATGATTCCAGGCGTGTTGGGTCCAATTAGACGGCAGTCTTTATCAGATAAAAATTGTTTGACTTTGATCATGTCAAAGGTAGGGATCCCTTCTGTAATGCAGACAATAACACTGATTCCAGCGTCTGCTGATTCCATGATAGCATCTGCAGCAAAAAATGGAGGAACAAATATAGCTGAGGCATTGGCTTCCTCTTTTTGGACTGCTTCCTTGACCGTATTATAAACAGGGACTCCAAGATGAGAAGTTCCTCCTTTTCCAGGAGTCACTCCGGCCACTACCTTTGTGTTGTACTCCTGCATTTTTTGAGCATGAAAGGTTCCTTCACTTCCAGTGATTCCCTGGACCACCAATCTGGTTTTTTCATCTATCAAAATACTCATAATCGTCTCCTTTGTTATTGTTTGGCAAGAGGAACAACCAATTCTGCTGCCTCTTTCATGCTTGAAGCTGCTTGAAAAGAAAGCCCTGATTCTTCAAGGATTTTTTTTCCTTTTTCAACATTGGTTCCTTCCAGTCTGACTACCATGGGGATTTTTATGTCTAATTCTTTGGCGGCATTGACAATTCCATTGGCCACCAAGTCACATCTGACAATTCCTCCAAAAATATTAATCAGGGCTGCTTTGACATCTTTATCAGAAACCAGAAGCCTGAAAGCATTTTTCACAGCTTCTTCTGATACTCCTCCGCCAACATCAAGGAAGTTGGCTGGCATTCCTCCGGTATGCATGATGATATCCATGGTTGCCATAGCCAGGCCTGCTCCGTTCACCATACAGCCTACATTTCCATCCAATTTAATGTAATTTAAATTATATTTTGACGCCTCTACTTCTATGGGTTCTTCTTCATCTAGATCTCTCATTTCCAATATGTCTGGATGTCGTTTTAATGCGTTATCATCAAAGTTCATCTTAGCGTCCAGAGCGATGACATCACCCTGTTTAGTGATGAGTAATGGATTGATTTCCGCCAAAGAAGCATCTGAAGAACTGAATGCATTGTAAAGGGCTTGAAAAAATTTAACAGCTTGATTGAAAGTATTCTCTTTGAGTCCTAATTCAAAAGCAAGTCTTCTTGCTTGAAAACCCAGAAACCCTATGGCTGGGTTTATATATTCTTTAAAGATAAGTTCTGGTGTTTCTGAAGCCACCTTTTCAATCTCCACACCTCCCTCAGACGAAGCCATCACCACAGGGGCTTCTAAGGCCCTGTCAATAACGATTCCGAGATACAGTTCTTTATCAATATCAAGGGCTTCTTCCACCAGAACTCTTTTGACCAGTTTGCCTTCAGGCCCTGTTTGATGGGTCACCAGTTTCATACCAATGATCTCATCAGCGATTTTCTCGGCTTCAGCCGGATTATCAGCAAGCTTCACACCCCCACCTTTACCTCTTCCTCCGGCATGTATTTGGGCTTTGATGACCACTTTGGGTCCGATTTTTCCGGCTATTTTTTTTGCCTGTTCAGGAGAATCAGTGACTTCTCCTTGTGGAATTCTGACCCCGAACTTATTGAGTATTTGTTTTGCTTGGTATTCATGAATTTTCATTTTATTAACCTTTTGATTTCATAATTTTATGCAAGGAGATAAGCCACAAGGCCAAACTTTTACCTCATTTTTTTGATGAATTTTGGCGTCAGTTTGAATTGTGGCCTTATCTGATTATTTCTGATACTGTTTTTTGCCTTCTTCGTAAAGGTCACCCCCGTACATATCATTGATCACAATACAGGGAAACTCTTTCACTCGGACTTTTCTTATGGCTTCAGGCCCTAATTCTGGATAGGCGACCACTTCTGCTTTTTCAATGCTTTTTGAAATAAGGGCTCCAGCTCCCCCAACAGCGGCTAAATACACACCTTTGTATTTCTTTAAGGATTCTTTGACTTCTTCATTTCGAGAACCTTTTCCAATGGTGCCTTTTAAACCCAGTTTATGAAGAGTAGGGGCAAAGGAATCCATTCTGTAACTGGTGGTGGGTCCTGCAGATCCAATGCTTTTTCCAGGTCGAGCTGGGGTTGGGCCAACATAATAAATAAACTGTCCTTTTATATCAATGGGAAGGTCTTCTCCTTTTTCAACCAGGTCAATAAGATTTTTGTGTGCCGAATCTCTTCCTGTGTACAAATCGCCTGTGATAAAGACCTGGTCACCCGCGCGTAATTTTTCAATGATCTTATCAGAAACAGGAGTTTTTATATGATGTTCTGCCATTTTTATAATTTTAAAATATTGATCACATTCCGAACCGCAGTCTCAGATTTTTTGATAGCTTCTTTTTCTTCATTGGTGAGTTCGATCTCTATAATATCTTCCACTCCGTTGGAGCCGAGTGTTACAGGAACTCCAAAATAGATTCCGTTGATTCCATATTCTCCTTCTAAATAAGCGGCACAAGGAAGAATTTTGTTTTTATTCTTAACCATGGATTCAACCATTTCAGTAATAGCCTGAGCAGGGGCATAATAAGCGCTTCCAGTTTTGAGATATTTGACTATTTCTCCGCCTCCTCCAGCAGTTCTTTGGACGATCTCGTCCAGTCTTTCTTTGGAGATAAAGTGAGAAACAGGAATACCTGAAAGAGTGGTGTACCGGACAATGGGAACCATTGTGTCTCCATGGCCTCCCAAAACAAGAGCCTGGATGCTTTCCACAGATACATTTGTTTCCATGGCGATAAAGGTTCTATAGCGAGTGGTATCAAGAATGCCAGCCATCCCCACAACCCGGTTTTTTGGAAAACCACTGACCTTGAGTGCGGTGTAAGCCATGGCATCAAGGGGATTGGAAACCACAATGAGTATGGCATTGGGTGAGTATTTCGCCACGTTTTCAGTGACAGGCTTGACGATATTAAAATTCGCATCCACCAGTTCATCTCTGCTCATACCAGGCTTTCTAGGTTTTCCTGCAGTGATGACAACAATATCTGAATCAGCTGTATCCTGGTATGAATTTGTTCCGAATATTTTTGTATCATATTTACCAACTGGACCTCCTTCTCTCATGTCCAGTCCTTTTCCTATTGGCATGTCTTCAATAACATCGAGAAGAACCACCTCTTCTGCTAATTCTTTTTCAGCAATTTTAAATGCGGTGACTTCACCGACATGCCCTGCGCCAATAACACTTACCTTTTTTTTCATTTGATGCCTCCTTTACGAATGATTATAAATATTATTTTCTCTTTGACGAGAAAGTTCCATCAGGAGGGGAAAACCCCTCGTGTATTGATTTTTATTTATTCTTTGAAATTTCTTCTTTTCTGTAGTTTTCCCATTTCTCTTTGAGGTTAGGATCCTGCATGGTCTCCATTAAGTATTGAGCGTATTCAGCTCCAGTGCATCCTGTGTCGCGGCCAGTCAAGACATATTTTTTTTCGTAATTTCCACATACATCTAAAGCCATTTCTAAATTTTTGGCTCGATGCGAGTAACCTATGTGATCAATCAACATAGCAGCCGCTCTGATCATGCTGCACGGATCCGCATATTTGGCCCTTCCTTCTCTGACCATTCTTGGAGCAGAGCCGTGTATGGCCTCAAACATAGCGTATCTTTTTCCAATATTCGCACTTCCAGCTGTTCCCACTCCTCCTTGAAATTCAGCGGCTTCATCAGTAAGGATATCTCCGTACAAATTGGGGAGAACAAGCACTTTAAATTGGGTTCTTCGCTTGGGATCCACCAATTTAGCGGTCATGATATCAATATACCAATCATCACATTCGATTTCAGGATATTCTTTGGCGATTCTGTAACCGACATCCAGGAATTTTCCATCTGAAGTTTTGATCACGTTGGCTTTGGTCACAAGTGTGACCTTATTTATGTTGTTTTTCTTAGCATATTCAAAAGCAAGCCTTATAATTCTCTCTGCTCCTTGGGAAGTGATGACTTTAAAGTCTATGGCTAAGTCATCGGTGACATCGATGCCTTTGCTTCCCATTATATAGGCTCCTTCTGTATTTTCTCGGAAAAACATCCAATCAATACCTTCTTTAGGAACCTTAACCGGTCTGACATTAGCAAAAAGATCGAGATAACGTCTCATGGAAACATTGCAGCTTTCAATGTTAGGCCATTCATCTCCTTTTCTCGGGGTGGTGGTTGGGCCTTTGAGAGTCACGTGGCATTTTTTAATATCTGCCAGCACATCATCAGGAATTGATTTCATCTGCCTCGCTCGATTTTCTATGGTGAGACCTTCAATATTTCTGATTTCTACTTTTCCGCTGTCGATCTCTTCTTTAAGCAGGAATTCCAGAATTTTTCTTGATTCTTCAGCAATGTAAGGTCCAATTCCGTCTCCTCCTATAATACCGATGATAATGGGTTTTGTTTTCTCATAGTCAACCCATTCTTGAGGTTTCTTCATTTCCTCAACTCTTTGAAGCTGTTCCTCTACGATTTGGCTGAAATGGGTTTTGGCCTTCTCAAGGGTGTCATTATCCATGTTCATTCCTCCATTTAATTAATGAATTTTTTT
>JAWLEN010000146.1:0-4720 GCA_041686095.1 Candidatus Aminicenantota bacterium | reverse complement strand
TTTAAAATTAATCCTGGGATAAAGTGAACTCTTTTTTATCTTTGGATTTCAATTCATGTATTCCACCATTGACTCCCACTTTTATAGGGGGAAGAGAGGACTTCAAAGTGGTGAGGCTCAGCTTCTCGGGCGTGATCACGACTTTAATGGAATGGCTCAGGAATCGGATTTTCATCTCCAATCGAGTCAGATGTTCGGGAAGATTGGGATTGAACCACAGGATGCCTTTGCGGACTCCTATCCCCGAATAACATCTCTGTAAAAGGTCTATGGTCCCAGCCATGGCACCCAGATGAATTCCTTCGGGTGTGGTCCCTCCCTGAATATCCGCCACATCGCTCTCCATGGCTTCATTGAACAATTCCCAAGACTTAATCCTGTTTGACCGGGACAAGACCCAGGAATGGACCACTCTGCTTAAGGTTGACCCATGCGAAGTTCTTTGAAGGTAATAATCGATATTCCGGGGAATAGTCCCATAATTGAATTCATATCCCAGTTGTCTGAATAGAGCGCTGAGCACTTCAGAGGAAAAAAGATAGAACAGCATCAATACATCCGCCTGTTTTGAGGCTTTGTAACGGTTGGGAGTATCTCCCTCGGCTTCCAAGATGCGGTCAAGCCTCTGGATGTCACCATACTTTTTTTGGTATCCTTCCCAGTCAAATTCCTCCAATTTTTCGTAACCTTCAAACTGGCTTATAATACCATTATCGTGAAAAGCGACCTTCATCCGGTGGCGGATCTGGTTCCATTTCTCCACTTCTTCCGGCTCTAACCCGATTCTTTCTTTCAGGCTCTGGAGGTGGTCTTCTGCCATCAGGTCTAAAAGATCAACAGCCCGGTTCAGCACCCATACCGTCATGAGGTTGGTGTAAGCGTTGTTGTGCAAACCAGGTTCATCTGAATCCGGATAGCTGTCATGATATTCATCCGGACCCATCACATTACGAATCTCATAACGAGTTTCTTTCTGGTTATAAGTGGTCAGGTCAGCTAGGAATCGGGCGATTTCTAAAAGCATCTCTGCCCCAAAAAATGTTAAAAATTCCAGGTCATTGGTTACCTGATAATACTGCCATATATTATAAGCTATCGCCAAATTCACATGACGCTGAAGGTGGGAGTTGTCAGGTATCCATCTGCCAGAGCGAGGATTGAGATGGATTTTTTGACTCTCTTCTCTTCCATTACTTCCGCTCTGCCAGGGATACATGGCTCCCTTATAACCTGCTTTCTTGGCTGCTCTCCGAGCTTTGTTCAAGCGTCTGTAGCGGTACATTAGAAGAGCTCTGGTGATTTCCGGTACTCTGAGATTAAGGATGGGGAAGATAAAAAGCTCATCCCAGAATATATGTCCCCGGTATGCCTCTCCATGCCATCCTCTTGCTGGAACTCCCACATCAAAATCTCTAGTATGAGGAGAAACTGTCTGGAGAAGGTGAAAAACATAAAGGTGAAGAATCAGTTCCTGACGGCTTTTTTCTCTAGAATCAGAAAGGTTAATATCAAATCCGAAATGCCTCCAATGACTCTCCCAAGCTGTGGTGTGTGTTTTCTGGAGTTGCTCAAAAGAATCGGGGATTTTTAGTTCTTTAAGAGATTCCATTCCTGGTTCAGAAATCGCCCGATCCCGGGAAGTGAATAGGGTCACTATTTTTTCTACAGACACTTCCTTGTTTTGTTCCGCATCCACCATCATGTGATGGGCGATGTATCCGGGTTCTTCCTTCTTGGTTCTTTCGCAGGATAGAGGTTGGCCCTCTGCATACAGGGACGTTTGAGCGGACTGAGCAATGAGAATTTTGGACTGGTTGGTCCTCACCATAAGATGAATGACATCTCCTTCTTCCCTTGTTTCTAAAGGCTCCAGGTGTCTGCTGTTCAGTTTTTTGTATCTGTCTACTCCTGAGTTGATCACTCGGCCGTCCAAAGCTGACATGATTTCCAGCTGACCTGACCAATTTTCAGCCAACAAGGTGGTCTTTAAGGCAGCTCTATGGATATTTCTCATGTGGACAAGGCGCTGATTGGTCATCTTTATGCGCCGGCCTTTTTGGTCTTCAAAATGAACTTCCCGCACAAGCAGTCCTCTCTTTAAATCCAGCTTCTGGATATAGGAAAGAATTTTGACTTTCTGTAAGTCAAACCATTCCCCATCCTCAATGCGGAAATTTAAAGGAAGCCAGTTGGGCAGATTGACCAGGTCCTCGTTTTCAATAATCTTTCCCTTTATCTCTGATTTTAACCGGTTGTATCCTCCTGCAAGATAGGTTCCTGGATAATGCACTTCATCTGCTGAACTCTCCGGCGCTGCCCCCCGGGTAGCAAAATAGCCATTTCCTAAAGTGCAAAGAGCCTCTCTCAGCCCTTCCTGTTTTGGTTTGAAACCTTTATAGACAAATGACCAGATATTCACTATTTTTCTTCCTTTTCTATTGAAATAAGATAGTAAAAAAATTTTTTCACTTCATTAGGGTCTTTAAGCCGGAATCGGGCTGATGTTAAACGGGAGTCCTCTCCCACCACAATTCCGAGTCCCCTGGAAAAAAGAACCCGGAACGCATCTTCATCCGTGGTGTCATCTCCAATATAAAGCGGCAGGACATGGGGATTGTCCAATCCCATTTTTTTTAGGAGCCACAGCAGGGCTTTCCCCTTATCCCAATCGATTTGAGGTCTCAGTTCAAAAACTTTTTTTCCTGAAGAAAGCCGGAGTTTGGAATATTTTTTGTCCGCTTCTTGAACAGCCTGATTGACTTTACTGAAATCAGCTTCTTTGACCTGCCGGAAATGAACAGCTATGGAAAATTTCTTTCTTTCCACCAGACTTCCTTTAACGGTTTTTGTTTTTTGCTTTAAATATTTCTCAGCTTCCTCTAATACCGGGAGGAATTCCTGTCCATGTTCATACTCCAAATCCGGACCCTTGATGTCAAACCCATGGCTTCCGGCATAATAAATTTCATTGAGCCCAACCAAACTCTTGACATCCTTTCGGTCTCGACCGCTTATGACCGCCACTGGAAATATATGAGACAGCTCCTGAACAGTTTTTCTCATAGAAGGTGATAGAACCGCATCTTCTGGCCTCATAACAATTGGGGTGAGTGTTCCATCATAATCTAAAAAGACAGCCAGCTTTTTCCCAGCCACCATCTGAGCAATACGGTCTATATTGTTTAAAGCATCAGGAACTTCATTGATTGGCATTTCTGGTGGATTTTCTTCTTCTTTTTTGAGCAGTTCCCCAAGGTCTGAGACAACTTGGTCTGCTCCCCGGGCCTTTAACAGCTGATCATCTCCCTCGCCCCGGGCCACTCCGATCACCCATCCGAATTGCCCTTTTTTTCCAGCCTCTACCCCGGCTAAAGAATCCTCTACCACCACAGCTTTTTCTGGTTCAACATCTAAACGGCGGGCCGCTTCCAGAAAGATATCCGGATGAGGTTTTCCCTTTAGATCAAGCTCGTCTGAGACCACTCCATCCACCTGCACATCAAAAATATCTTGGATGCCGGCAGCTTCCAGTATGGCACTGCAGTTCCTACTGGCTGAAATCACTGCGACTTTTTTGTTTTCTTTTTTTAACTGTTTGATCAGCTTCACAGATGAAGTAAAGACATCCGCTCCTTTTTCTTTTATTAGTTTAAGAAAAAAGGAATTCTTTTTATTGCCTAAACCGCAAACAGTTTTTTTGTCTGGAGGGTCCTGAGGTGTACCATACGGAATATGGATCCCCCTTGATTGAAGAAAGCTTTTAACTCCATCGTATCTGGGCTTGCCGTCAATATAAATTTTGTAATCAGACCTGATATCAAATGGTTTTGGCTCTTTATCTTTGGAAACTTCTTTCAGAAAATCATCAAACATTCTTTTCCAGGCCCGGGCATGGACCTGGGCGGTCTGGGTGATGACCCCATCCATATCAAATATCACGGCGTCATAAAAAAAAAGAGAAGTCCTGTTTCTTGAGTTCATGAACAATAAATCTATTTGTTTTCTTTGGGCTGGTGAATAGTGAGAACCGGGCAAGTCGCAAAACGGACCACCTTTTCAGCTACAGAACCAAAAACCAGGTGCCGCCATCCAGTTTCTCCATGAGTGGCAATGACGATTAAGTCTGCATTTTCCTCTTCCGCTGTCTTGACTATTTCATCCGGAGCATTGCCCATCACAATTTTGCCTTGAGTCTTGATCTCCTTGCTTATCTTTTTCTGAATAATATCTTGTAAGGATTCATTTGATGTTTCCTTTATCTGATCTTGGTAAAGACTCACATCAAAACCAGCTGGTCCATTGGGAGAAGACACAACCGGAATGGGAGTGATGACATTGACAATGGTCAGCTCTGCTGAAAAGTGTTTCGCTAACTCTTGAGCGGTATTTAAAGCCACATACGATGGTTCACTAAAGTCAGTCGGCCATAAGATTTTTTTAATGGGTAGCATTTTATCTCCTTTTCATTCTCATTATTATAGCACTGCCAGAATCGAAATATAATACAATATTTGAGATTAAAATTTCTATACAAATACTCTAAGTGATACAAAATAAACATGGTGGAGCTGATGGGATTTGAACCCACGACCTCTTGACTGCCAGTCAAGCGTTCTCCCAACTGAACTACAGCCCCACGTAAGATTAATTGGGCTCATAAATAATAATAAATGAAACTGCATCAGTCAAGCTGAGATGTTGGCGTTTTTTATGAATAATC
>JAWLEN010000038.1:6274-21182 GCA_041686095.1 Candidatus Aminicenantota bacterium | reverse complement strand
GTAACTGAAGACTGACCAACTTTTGTTCTGATGACTTTTAGGTTTGATTCTTTTGCAGCCCAGTCAACAAGGGAAGAAGAAGCCACTGTGGACACAACTTTTTTTATTTTTCCTTTTAAAGAAATTAGGCAAAGAGGGAGGGTCATTTCTTCACTTAACCCCTTTCCTTTTTCTGAGACTAGAGATATCCGACTTCCATCTGAATTTAATAGAAAGCCGAGGTCAGAATCCGTGGCTTTGACCACAGCTTCTGCCTGAGATGAATTTTCCATAGAAGGTTCTGGAGTATGGGAAAAGGGTTTGTCGGTTTCATCATTTAAGGTGATTGTTTTTAGTCCAAAAAATTGACTGTATGGTTTAAGAAAAGGAGAAACAGCTAGAAGAGACCGATGACAGGGCCAGCATGCGGCTTGATTCTCTGCAGTCTCTGCACAGAGCCATAGTTCCCTTTTCTAAATAAGATGAAAAGGCCGATGCAAACTTAGAAGCGATTTCAACATTCAGGGCTTGAGGAACTTTCCCTCTTATGCCAGAGATGGAAATCCTTAATCTGTCTTCCAATTTTTAACTCCTCATATTTTTTTTCCTTTTTCATACACAGATTCCACTTCAAATGATTGGTTGAGAACAACAAAGTCAGCATCCTCTCCAGGTTTAATTTCAGGCAGGGAAAGGTTGAAAAATTTAAGGCTGTTCAAACAGGCCAGAGGGATGATTTCTTCAGGTTTGATTTTGTGATCAAAAAGCATCTTGGCTTGCTCAGGAACTGAAGTAGCCCCTCCCGCAAGAATGTGATCTTTGATTGTTATTTGGCGGCCTGTTTTGTCAATGTCGATATTCGGATAATTCTCTCTTTTGGAAAAGGCTGAGGGAACCATGTCTGATGTGATGCTGAAAGCAGGGCCTTTAATTTTAAGAAGGAGCTGAAAAAATTCCCAAGAGTTGTGAATTCCATCCGCTATGACTTCAAGATGAAGGTCCTCTAAAAGAAGGCCAGCTCCGATGAGCCCTATCTCCCTATGATGAAGTTTGCTCATCGCATTAGGGTAATGGGTCATATGTCTAAGGCCAAAGCCATAGAGTTTTGAAAATTCTTTGAATGAAGATTGACTGTGACCTGCCGAGGGGATTTTTTGTTTTTGCAGGCTTTTTTTAACAAAAATATCTGATTTTTTGATTTCGGGTGCGAAAGTGTATATTTTGAAATAGTCTATATCTAACCATTCTTCTATGTTTTTCATGGAGGGAAAAAGTATGTTTTTCTCGTCCTGAACTCCCTTTTTTTCCGGATTGATAAAAGGACCTTCCACTCTTAAAAAAGGGAAAATAGTGTGGGGCCTATTTGATTTGTATTTATTAAACCAAGCGGATATTTTTTTTAATTTGTCCAGAGAAGAGCAGCTTATGGTAGGAACAGCACAGAAAACGCCTAACTGTTTGAGTTTATCCTCAATGGGACCAAATTCATTATTTTCAAAATCAAATCCCCATCCCCCGTGAATATGGGGATCGGTAAAAGGGGGGATGATGTAGGCTGCTTCATGAGGGCTGCATTTAAGACCTTTTCCTATTTTTCCATTTTTTGTATGGAATTCAGAATAATTGAAACTTCCTTGTTTCCAAACCAGGCCTTTAAAACTTTTTATAGAATTATTATTTTTGCCCTTTTTCTGCTGCATTTGATACTCTTCTATTTTCTAACAAACAATATTTTAATTCAATTTTTTTGTTCCAATTTACCTCAAAGTTTTAATAAAATAGATTAAGATATGGCAAATCACAGACTTTTTGATTTTAAAAGCAGCGGAGAACTCCTAAAAGCCTCAGAGAGTTATGGTTTCAGCCTTCCTTTTAGTAAGGACATATCCCCTTTATTTAAAAAAGTGTTTATAGGGGACAAGGAAATCCCTAACCGTTTTGCGGTTCAGCCTATGGAAGGATATGATGCTTATACAAACGGGGGGCCCAGTAAGTGGACCGCAAGACGATATCTTCGTTATGCAGAAGGAGGAAGCGGGCTTATCTGGTTTGAGGCCACTGCAGTGACCAATGATTCCAGATCTAATCCACGACAACTCTATATTCACAATGAAAACATGGATTCTTTCAAGTCTCTTGTTGAAAAGATGCGTTCAGCTGCCATCAACAAATTTGGGAAATCCCACCGGATTTATTGTGTGCTGCAGCTCACACATTCGGGAAGATACAGCAGGCCAAGCGAAAGTTTCAAGCCTAGAGTAGCTCAGTTTAATCCCTTTTTAGATAAAGATCCCAGGCAGATCGAGATTATCAGTGATAAAGAACTCGATTCTTTACAGGATGAATTTTTAGAAGCTGCGCGTTTAGCTTTTTATTCAGGCTTTGATGCTGTGGATATCAAGTGCTGTCATGGATATCTCTTGAATGAACTGCTGGGAGCCTATGCCAGAGAGAAAAGCCGGTACGGAGGAGGATTTGAAAATCGGACCCGGTTTATGACTGAGATTACCCATAAAATCGGAGCCAGTATAAAGGAGATTGATATTTCCTCAAGGATAAGCGCATTTGATGGAATCCCTTTCCCCTATGGATTTGGATTTGCCAAGGAAACCAGCCTGGATATAGATCTGACTGAAATAACAGTACTGATTAGAAGATTATTGATTCTGGGTGCGTCCTTGTTTAATATAACTGCAGGGAATCCATATTATAAGCCTCATCTCAGCAGGCCATTTGATCGACCAGCAGGCGGCACCAGTGATCCTGAGGAAGATCCTTTGATTGGAGTGATCAGGCTCATAAAAATTGTTACACATCTCCAAAAAGAGTTTCCTTCTGTGCCGTTTGTGGGGACAGGTTATTCATGGCTGCGTCAATTTTTTCCTTATGCGGGTGCTGGGGCTATCAAACAGAAAAAAGCCACCTTTATGGGACTGGGAAGAAGTTCTCTGGCCTATCCTGAGGCTCCAGTGGATCTCATGGAAAAAGGAAAGCTGGATAAAAACAAGGTTTGCATCACATGTTCTCGGTGTACAGACCTGATGCGGAATCAAATCAAAACTGGGTGTGTTATTCAGGACGAGTCCGTGTATGGAGAAGAATATAAAAAGATGAGAGCATCCAAAACAGTAGGGAGATCATAGAATTGTGCGAAAAGTAATCATAAATATCAGGGAAATTGAAATTCCCTGCTATTCTCTCAATACTGTGGTGGTGGGCAGTGGGATCGCTGCGTTAAATTCAGCTCTTTGTCTCTATGAAAACGGAGTCAAAGATATAGCGGTGGTGACAGATCACTGGGGAGGAGGGACCTCCAACAATGCAGGATCTGATAAACAGACCTATTATAAAATGTCGCTTTCAGGTGATATACCGGATTCTCCTGAAAAGATGGCGCAAGACCTTTACAAGGGGGGCTGCATGCACGGAGATGTGGCTCTCTGTGAAGCTGTCAATTCAGTGAGATGTTTTTTCAGTTTAGTGAATATGGGAGTCCCTTTTCCCTATGATAAATATGGCACTTATGTAGGCTATAAGACAGACAATGATCCTTTGGGAAGAGCCACCTCAGCAGGTCCCCTTACTAGCCATTTGATGTTCAAGTGTATGGCTGGAGAGGTAAAGAAAAGAGGGATAAAAATTTTCAACCATCACCAAGTTATCGCCCTTTTAGATAAAGATAAAAACAGCGGAAAGCAGGTCATAGGAGCTTTGGCATTCAATAAAGAACAGCTTGGCTCTGATTCAAAAGGACTGGTGGTATTCAATGCCGTGAATGTGATTCTAGGGACTGGAGGGCCAGCAGGCATGTATAAATCCTCAGTTTATCCCCAGAGCCAGAAAGGATCCACAGGACTTGCGTTTGAAATAGGAGCTGCAGGGCAAAATTTGACTGAATCTCAGTTTGGTTTGGCTGCAAAAAAATTCAGATGGAATCTGTCCGGCACTTACCAGCAGGTGATTCCTAGATATATATCTACAGATAAAAAAGGAGAGGATGAAAGAGAATTCCCAAATGATTTTTTTCCTAGTACCCCCCTTCTAGTCAATGCCATATTTTTAAAGGGTTATGAATGGCCTTTTGACGTCAAAAAGGTCCGGAATCATGGGTCTTCATTGATAGATATCCTTGTTTTTATAGAGACAAGCCAAAAAGGAAGGAGGGTTTTTCTGGATTATACCCGAAATATAACCGGAGACAAAAAATCTAGAAATTTTGATTTTTCCCTTCTGGACAGACAGGCCTATATCTATTTGAAAAAATCTCAAGCCTTATTTGGGACTCCTGTCCAGAGATTGAAACAGATGAATGAGCCTGCTTATCAAGTGTTTAAAGACCATGGAATTGATCTGCAAAAAGAACCTTTAGAGATCGCTGTTTGTGCTCAGCACAACAATGGAGGATTGAAAGGAAATATGTGGTGGGAATCAAATGTCAAACATCTTTTTCCAGTAGGAGAAATCTGTGGCACTCATGGAGTGCGCCGACCGGGCGGATCGTCATTAAATTCATGTCAGGTAGGAGGACTGAGGGCGGCCCAGTTTATATCCAAAAATTATTCTTTTGACCCACCAAAAATAGATGATTTTTATCCTAAAATAAAGGAGAAAGTTTCAAACATAATCCATTTCATAGAAAGAATTTTATCAAAATCTGAATCAAAAAGATTTTTTATGAGTCGAGTTTTGGAGAATATAAGAAAAAGGATGTCTTTATATGGAGGAATCATAAGAGAAAAAGATATCATTTCTGAAGAGAAAGCCAAGGCCTGGAAGCTTTATCATCAAATAAAAAAAGAAATGGCTGTTGATTCTCCGGGAGAGCTCCCTAAAGCTTTTAAGTGCCTTGATACCTGTCTCACCCATGCTGTTTATCTGGAGGCTTTGAATGAGTACTTAAGAAAAGGGGGACAGAGCCGGGGTTCATATATAGTGAAAAATCCCCGGGGAAAAAAGCCTTGTAAAAGGCTGGGTGATAAGTGGAGATATGTGTGTGATGAGAAGAATTCTTTTACCCATAGCAGGATACTTGAATTGAGTTTAAATAAGAAATTTGAGGTCAAAAAGAGATGGGTCAGCATCCGACCCATCCCTAAAAACGACTTTTGGTTTGAAAGGGTGTGGAAAGAATTCAGGGATAATAAATTAGTCGAATAGGAGATTTAAATTGGGCCAAAGAAAAGCGGCTTTAATCACAGGAGCGTCCAGGGGAATAGGACGGGGGATAGCTTTAGAATTAGCTAAAATCGGATATGATATTGCAGGGAACGCCACTCGTTTACATTCTTCTAATAGGAAAACAGGACTGTTAGAAGTCAAAAAAGAAGTCGAAGAATTTCAGGTTGATTTCTTGCCTGTTCAGGGAGAGATTTCAGATTTGAACATTCATGAAAAACTCATCCATAAAGTCTTGAGCAGATTTGAGGCTATCGATGTTCTGGTTAATAATGCCGGTGTTTCTCCTGAAAAAAGGGAAGATATTCTACTCACAACACCTAAGAGTTTTGACCGTTTGTGGTCTATAAATACGCGTGGTGCTTTTTTTCTCACCCAAAAAATAGCCCGGATTATGATTGAACAGAAACAAAAGGATCCGGATTATAAACCCTATATTGTGTTTATTTCATCGGTTTCTGCTGAGTTTTCTTCCCCCTCCAGGGCTGAGTACTGCATTTCCAAGGCTGCACTGAGTCAGACTGCTCGTATTTATGCAGACAGGTTAGCTGAGTATGGAATCAATGTCTATGAGATACGGCCAGGAATTATTATGACAGATATGACCAAACCGGTTAAAAAGAAATATGATAGGATGATTGAACAAGGAGTGGTCCCTCAGAAAAGATGGGGCACTCCTGAAGATGTGGGAAAGGCTGTGGCAGCTCTTGTTCAAGGGAATTTTGATTATTCCACAGGAGCGGTCATCGAAGTCAGCGGAGGAATGAATATAAGAAGATTGTGATTTAATCATCATGGAGTTTATCAATGCATAAATCTGAGAGATTATTGAATCTGCTGAAAAAAAACAGGCTGGTGGCCTTATTAAACCCTCGAAACAAAGCCGAGTGTGTTAGAGCTTACCAGATTTGCCAAAAGAACGGGATTATTTTAGAGATAGCTCTTCGATCAGAGTATGCTGAACAAGGAATTGATTTGGTTTTAGATAAATATCCGGACGCTCTGCTTCTTGCCGGAACAGTCATGACTGAAAAACAGGCTAAAAAAGTGATTGAGCTTGGAGTCGCGGGTGTGGTTTCAGCTGATTATATTCCGGATGTGGTTAAAATATGTACAGAGAAAGATGTGATGTGTGTTCCCGGAGGGCTTTCAGATGTCGGGAAACAGCTGGTCCTAAAAGCCAAACAATATAAATGTTCTTTGAATGACCTCCAAAAAAGACATCCTTATCAATGGGTTTATAAACTGTTTCCGGCTTTTTCTGGAGATATGAATAACATGTTCCTTAAAAAAGCCTGGTCAGGTCCATTTAGTCAAGTAACTGTGTTTTATACTGGAGGAATCAGGTTAAATAATTTGGAAAAAGCTCAAGCCATAGATCCAGAAGGAATATTCTGTGCTTCAGCGCTTACCAAGAATGTTGCTGATCCGGACAGGATGGAAAAAGAGATCAAGCAGTGGAAGAAGGTTTTGAATAAAAAAAAGAAAAAGCCAGGAAAAGATAAAAAAATTCTGGTCGAATCAGATTCGATCTCTAAAGCGGTCACTTTTGGAGAACTTATGTTAAGACTTTCTCCGGATAAAGGAGTGCGTTTGGAAAATTCGAATCAAATGAATGTGCATTTTGGAGGAGCTGAGGCAAATGTGGCTGTTTGTCTGGCCAGATTTGGGATCAATTCATTTTTTGTTTCAGCTATACCAAGGAATGATATTGGAGATCATGCGGTCAATTCTATGAAGATACAGGGTGTGAATACTTCATATGTTCAGAGAAGTGGCCACCGCCTGGGAATTTATTATTTAGAACATGGTTCTGGACCCCGACCTTCCAAAGTCATTTATGACAGAAAAGGTTCCTCAATTTCACACATATCTCCAGATGATGTTGAGTGGGAGGAAGTTTTAAAAGATGCGCAGTGGTTTCACTGGACAGGGATCACTCCGGCCTTGGGAGATTCAGTCAAAAGTTGTCTCCGCAGAGGTCTTGAAACGGCCCAGAGATTGGGGGTTAGAGTTAGCGCAGATCTAAATTACAGAAAAAAGCTCTGGAAAGAAGAAAAAGCCAATGAGGTTATGACAGAACTCATGAAATATACAAATATCATGATAGGTAATGAGGAAGATCCTACCTATGTTTTTGGGATAAAATCAGGTGAGAGTGATGTGTCTAAAGGGGAATTGAATATTAAGGGATATGAACAGATGATGAAAAAACTGTATACGCGTTTTGACCTAGAAAAAGTTGCTGTTACATTGAGAGAGAGTCTTTCAGCAAGTGAAAACAAATGGTCAGCATGTCTTTATAATGGAAAAGATTTCATTTTGGGCTCTCAGTATAGAGTCTTGATAACAGACCGGGTGGGAACCGGGGATGCGTTTGCTGCGGGTTTGATATTCAGCCTTTTAAAAGGAGAAAAGGATAAGCAAGCTCTTGAATTCGGGATTGCTTCAGCGGTTTTTAAACATACCCTTTATGGGGACTTTAACATAACTTCTGTCGAAGAAATCAAAAGGCTGGCCCAAGGCGAGACTCACGGCCGGGTTCAGCGTTAAAAGATTTTATTTTGGAAGACTGTACTAGAATATCATTGGTAAGGATTGTTTTTGACTTGGAACATAAAATGTGGATCTATAGAGGGCTCAGAGTGTTTGTATTTCTCCATAAGTTGGATCCTTTTTTTCATTAAAGCAGGAAAATTATCTCCATAAATAAAAGGAGTTTGTTTGTTTTTAGAAACAATCATCCAATCTATAGGGGCTTTCTTCCAGATTTCAATAAGGTGACGGCTGTTCCGGATTTCTCTCCCAATCATGTCTTCAAGTAACTTTTTTGATTCTGACTTTATTGATTCTTCATCATTGTCTAGATATTCATGAACTGAATAAATCCACACGGCAGTGTTGCGCAAGGTCTCGAACAGACATTTTAATGCTCTGGCTCTCCAGTATTGGTCCTGGAAATACTTTTGTTTTTTCTGATGTTTATCAAATATTTGTATGGCTTGATCTAAAGAAGGAAATACATTTTCATCGATTCTTTGAAAGCATTTCTTTGCATATTTTTTTCGGATAAGGTGGAACAAGACATCTTTAGAAAGATCAACCTTATTGGGATTATGTATGGATGAGCACATATGGTCTTCATAATAAGCTCTTTCTTTTTCAGGAATCTGGGAAATATCAGGAACCAGGGGACGGACGAACAATCGCTGCCACACCACTCCATAGTGTGAATAGATGGACAGAGGCGGAAAATGTCTCACAGATGTATCCATATACTTCCAGCCCTTAACCATATCAGAAGCCAAGTCTTGGCCGCAGTATTTTTGGGCTATTTGGAGGACTTCTTTGTCAATATCCATATTTGGCTCAAGTTGAAATTTTCTAAAAATTTCTTGGTTTATAGATAAAGGAACATTTTTTGGAGGATTGATCCCTCCTAAGTGGGACATAATTTTTATTTTGAGTTTATAAGCAGAGCGAAGTTTTTCATGGGTCAGCCAAGGGAATGGGATTCCAAGAAGAGGTTCATGGTTTGTGTGAGAGCTGAAAGAATGAAAGAAAAAAGCCCTGCTTTTTCTGGAATGAAGCTCTTTCATAGGTTGTTTTTCTTCTGGTTTGAACTTGTGGTGAAGAGCAGAGCCTGAGACTTTTATATCAGGATAAACTGGATGCGGATAGATGCTTTCCCAACCAGAAGTCAAAAGCGAATGGATTTCTACATCTATGCCTTTTTTTATTTGAGGCCATAGATATTTTCGCTCACCGTAAAATGGCTCCATCCGGATTATCATTCTGAATTTTGGGTTTATTTTTTTTCCTGTCTCAAGAAGGGTGGTTAAAAAGCCGGAGATATTATGAGCGGCAGCTTTAGCAATATCTTGGTCATCTTTCCATTCTCTTATCAGATAAGCTCCTCCATTGCGGCCGACATAAAGTGATTTTGTGTATTCAAAACCGGCACCGCTATCATTGGTCCAGATAGTCATAAATTCCAATTTTGGGATTTCTTTCATGATCTTTGTCAAAAGCTCTGCATAGTGTTTTTTGACCACAGGATGGGCTGTGGTCAAATTGTATCTGGGCTTAAAGCTTCGGAAAGGGTGGTCAATCCGGGCTCCCCTTAAGGTAGGATATTTTTTAAATATTTGTTCGGGGACAGACCTGGGTTCAAAACAGAGTAATCCAGGAACCAGACCATACTTGAGAGCTATCTGGGCGTTCTTTTTGAGAAGATTCATGTTTTTCTTTAGATATTCTTCTGGGTAAATCCCTTTATTTAATCGACTGTAAACAAACTGGTCAAGGGCAGGGCAGTAGGTATAAAAGTCAGGATAAAATTCGTGGGGAACTCCCTTTTCAATAGGTTGGTCATAAGCAAGAGCATTGACTTCAATATGAGAGAATCCTAGTTTGGCGTACTCTTTTACATATTGTTCTTTATCAAAATGACGCATCATTCTCGCGTACTGAGTGAGAAATAGATCAAAAGTGGATTTCTCCACCGGGAAGCTGATGGTTCTTATCCAGGGAGTGAAATGAGAAAAATCTTTATTGTCAAAATTTTCCAACACATATTGATAGGCCATAAACAGAAAATTAGGTTTTGATGATAAAAGCCAGGCACAGTTGTCAGGATCAATATGAAACAAAACCCATTCTTTCTTAGCAGGAATATCCAATTTATGTAGAGAAAAAAGATCTTTCTGAGGATCTCCGATGATGGAGACATAGAATGTGTTTTTTTGCTTGGGCATATCATTGGTTTGCCTTGAAGTTATTTTTGTGTTTTGGGAAGTGTATTTTAATAAATCGTGGGCGATGGTCTTTTCCACAGGGCATGACTTTTTGCTGATTAGTATTTGATTTGTTTTTTTTAAAATCGTATGGAGCTTAATAATTTTTCTCCTTTCTCAAGGTTTATATTGATAGATTTTTTGAGATTTGATCCCATGTTTTAAAGGTATGGACTATATTTTCTGGCTTGGCTTCAAGTCCAAATTCACATTGAGCGATGATTCCTCCGTTTTGGAAGAGATGATTCCAAACATAATAGACAGCTTCTTCCACCTCTGACTTAGAACCATTCATCAAAATTTCTTGACGGTCCATTTCTCCCCAAAAAGTTATTTTACCCCGAAACTTTTTCCCGAGTTCAGGAATATTCATGCAGAATAATTGAGAATTTATGGCATGAACTCCAACCTTTATGAGGTCTTGGATCACATCTGATATATATCCATCTGAATGCATGAAAACATATTTTCCATAGGCTTGAGCGATTTCAGCATAGTCTTTATAAAGAGGAAGAAAAATTTTTTTAAATGTTTCAGGATTGACGATCAATCCATGTTGAGTTCCCCAGTCATCCATTAAGGATATTCCGTCCACGTCAGTTTGAGCCCATGCTTCAATCTCCTTGCAGTAAAATGAATGTATTTGATCAATGAGTTCAAACAATTCTGGAGGTTCTTCCATTAAATCAGTCAGTGCTTTTTCCATGGTTCTTATAAACTGAAGTCTTTCAAATGGCCTGGCCACTGTTCCTTGAAGCACAAAGGCATCAGTATTTTGACAAAATTCATTTATTTTTTCTTTATCCAATTCGAGGAAAGAGTCAGGAGGCTTAAAATTCTCCAGGTCTTCCCATTTATCAATCAAGGGCTCTTTGACAATACCAATGATTCCCTCCTGAGGATTGGAGAATTTACAGCCCCATTCATCTATATACAGACCCGGTGAGTATCTGTCCCCTTGGTCTTTAAGAGGATTTTTGTATAAAGCTGGGGATGGAACAATATCATCAGGATATTTTTTATGGAGGAAATCAACTGTTTTGGGATATTTTCTTTCTGCCCACGGCAGTATCCATATTTGACGCGGTATTCGAGAAGGTCTTTCAAAATTGAGTGTTTTTTTGACTATATGACGGCTGGTTTCTTTCATGAAGAGCTCTTTGTCGATGGAGGCTGTCCTCCGGGAAAAAACTTGTAATTTTTCATATTGATTTGTCTTCCTTTTACAGCCCATTTTAGGCTTTTTTCAGAGGGAAGGCATGAGTTGAGATAACAGTTGTACAGCGCTTTCCCCAGATCTTTGCCCCAGAGACTTTCTCCTGTATCATGGCGCAAGATTAAAGAGGAAGGGAAGGAATTGGCTTCTGGGACTGAATCCTGTATTCCGTTCACCACAAGTGTATGGGGATAAGCGGCTTCTGGTCCGCATAAGACCGCTTTTGAGTTCTTAATAACGTTAAGAGCTTCATAAAATTTTTTAAACTGATTTTCTGAATCAGGATTGCCGTAGTCTTTGTTTTGACTGTTATCCCCATGGCAGACAATAGTTTTAGATGTTTCTCCATAGCTCACTGTGGCATGTTCAAACTCGAGTTTAAACAAAGGTCCTAAACTTTTTTGAATTGAATGAGAAGCATAAAAAAGAAGTTCTGTTCCCTCATTGGTGAGGATTCTGGCAGCCACTGTATCAAAATTTTGTATGGGATATACTTTGTAGGTTTCTGCTTCGACAAGGCGGGGGAGAGCGCTGGAATCTGTTTTTTTACCCAGGAGGTATAATAGATTGTGCAGGAAATGAGCCATAGCATTATTTGCAGGACTGTCTAAAATCCATTTTCCGTCCGAATCTTTGAGTTTTCCAGCCCAGTCATTTCTCGAATAATATTCATATCCTCTCGGCCAAAGACATAATGATTTCATTCGGATGGGATTTCCAAAAAGTCCTTTTTGTATATCCTTTTTTAAGGATTGTATGGGAGTCGAATAGGACCACTGATATCCCAGCAGCACATGATGGCCTGAATCTTTTTTTAATTTGATCAAGGAATCAGCATCCTGCACAGTGGATGCCATGGGTTTGTCACAGAGAACATGACTTCCTTGCTGGAGAGCCAATGAGCTTTGTGGCACATGGTGATGTATTGGAGAACATATAATGACCAGGTCAATATGATCATGGTTGGCAAAGAATTGTTCTAATGTGTGGTAAATAGGGATGCTATGTTTTAAAAACCACTGAGAATGAGAGGAATTTTCTGGAAAAGGTTCTACCGCAGCTATGATGTCAATAAGACCTCGGTAGTATTCTTTAATCAACACATTGGTGTAATAATATCCGTATCCTCCGATCCCGACCATCACGATTGAAACAGTTTTTTTTTGGTTATTCAGATGCATTTTTCTGTTCTAAAAGGTCTGTGAAAAACATTTCTTTGGAATCAAGATCGATCCCCAAGGTTTTTATTTCAAAAGGGCTTAAAGACAGTTCAAATTCCCTTTGGATCACAGGGATGTCAAATTTTATTTTTTTCTTTTGCCCCAAGGGTTCAAAAAGTCTGATGATCAGCCAGTTTTTTTCTTCAGCCTTTTTAAGGCTCATGAGTTGGATTGAATTATCTTTTATCACTATGCTTTGTTTAGGTAAACGGCCTTCTCCTGAGGGGAAACAGCAGAGAGCTGAATAGGATTGGTTTTTATTTATAGACTCTCGATTTATTGAAGAAAGGCGGTCTTCACAAGTACCGATATCAAGCCAGAATCGAAAAGTCCTTCTTCCCTGGTCTATTCTGTCTTCAAAACGATCGGGAGGTACTAAAGGTTTTCCGTTTACTGGATGAGCTGCATAAGCTGGAGAACGAAGCAGTGAAGTTCTGAGTTCTCCGGAAATAAAGTCATAGCCATAAATGCCTTCATTTATGAGAGTGAGCATGTATTTTTTATTTTTTGACCTCACTCCCAGCCATTTTTGGGTAACATTTTCTTTATCAGAACTGGAATGCTTTTGAAGTCCGCAGGGAACCTGGCTGAAACAGGTTCCGTTTTTAAAACAGGTAGGTATGGACAATTTTGCCATTTTGTCTTTCTCGTTCCAGAATAGTTTGATTTCGATTTCAAGAAATTTTCCTTTTTTAGGAAATTTATACCGGACACAAGCATAAGAATGATGGTAATAAAAAAGAGCCTCCACTGTGGTTCTGACAGAACCCTGCTCGATTATTCTTATCGGAGGCAGAGAGCTTCTCCCTGTTCCTGAAAAGGATGCGCTTTGTTTTGGACCCATGAGAGAGAATTCACCAATACAATTTGCAAAGGAATCGACTTTCATTCCCCATGGGTCAGGGTCATCATCCATGATTTTTAATGTGAATGAGCCTGGTTTAAGGAAATGAATACCTGATGATTGAAATCCATCCACTAGTCCAGTTTTGGAATTGATAATCAATTCAGCTTTATTTGATTTTAGTTTTAGATCAGAAGAAATCCCGTTGATTTTAGTTTTGGGAGGATTTCCATTTTTTAAAGAAACATTAAATCGGTTCATGCATGTGGGATCTAACCTGGCTCTGAACACCACACGTTTTCTGTGGTCATTTGATATGTTGCTGCTTTCTTTTTCAAGCTGGCAGGTTATTTTTCTTCCATCTTTATCTTTAAGCTCAGGTATCCAGTATGTCTCAGGATTTTCATTGGGTTCATCAGGCTGGAATTCACAACTAATGATCTCATCCAATGAATATGGATGAGGATTATAGACCAGGATAGGGAATTCACCTTTTTCTGCTTTTTTTTGGCCGGATAAAAGTCTAAAAAAAGCTTTATTTTTGAGTCGGGACAAGATTTCAAGCCCATGGTCCATTCTTTGGAGAGCGTATTCCTCTACTTCAGGAATAGAAGAACCCGGGAGGATATCGTGAAACTCACAGAAGAGAAGGTCTTCTAAGGCTTCACTGAGCTTTTGTTTGGGATAATCCATCAGACCATTCAGAAAAGCATGAGAAATCATCTTTTCAGTCAAATAATAGGTATTTTCAAGTTTTCTGTGTTTTTGTTTGACCTGATTCATAGTGGTGTAACATCCCACAGCCCATGGATTAAGGTCTTCTTCAAACAAGGGAAGTTTTTTGTTTTCAATGTCTTTGAAATAGCTTTCGGGTATGGAATGTTTGATTTCCCATTTTTTATTTTTTTGTTCTAATTTTTTTATTTGGATCAGGTCTTTTCTGGAAGGACCTCCGCCGTGATTGCCGACCCCCCATAGGAGAAGACCCACGTTTTTATTTTTATTCTCTTTAAGCCATAAGTTTATTCTATGGGCAGCTCGGCCCATTTGGGAATTATAATGATAAGGAGTTCTGTGGGCTGTGATTTTGGATCCGTCAAATCCTACCCATATGAAGTCATTTCCGGGGAGATCCAGCTTTTCTGAGTCAGGTCTGCAGAAGAGATAAGAATGATAACCAGATTTACAAAGAATCTGCACCAGTCCTCTGGTGTGTCCGAAAGGATCCAGATTTACGGCTGTTTTGGGGTCTACATTGAATTTCTTTTTAAAGTAATTCTTGCCATAAGATATCTGTCTGATCAAAGATTCACCGCAGGGCATATTGCAGTCAGGCTGAAGATACCATCCTCCCATAACGTGCCATTTTTTGTTTTTTATGAGATTTTTGATTTTTTTAAAAAGAGGCGGGTCATAGTTTTCTATCCATTTGTAGAGAATCGCTTCATTATGATTGAAAACAAACCCATCAAATTCTTCACACAATTTGGCAGCAGTTCGAAAGGTCGAAAGGGCTTGGGCAGCGCCTTCTTCCCATTCCCAGAGCCACACTGGATCTAAGTGGGCGTTGCATATGAGATAAAGTATTGGTTTGTTTTTCATGTTATTTTTTGTTGTTCGTGTTTATATAATGATAATATATCTGGGACTTTTTAAAAATAAAAAAATGGATACTTAC
>JAWLEN010000038.1:0-6174 GCA_041686095.1 Candidatus Aminicenantota bacterium | reverse complement strand
CCTTAAAAAATAGATTTTGACAATTGAATTTACCTGTGATATAAGACTTACCATAGTAAAAATGTTTTTGAGTTTTAAATGAAAAAAACCCCACCAATAAAGTAAGTCTCGCCATGGAATTAAAAACACAGGATTGATTTTTTCAGATGTTTTATTTTTGTATCCCCATATATTCAAGTAACAGATATATGAGCAACCTGCAGCTAAGTCTGCTTTGAGAGAGGAAAAATGGACTGTATCTTGAGAAGAAGATTTAGGCCAGGGATCATATATTTAAATAATAAAGGAGGTTTCTACTTTGGCTAAAGGAATTGTTAAATGGTTTAGTGATGAAAGAGGATATGGATTTATCGAACAGGAGGGAAAGGATAAAGACATTTTTGTTCATTATTCTTCTATAACTATGCCTGGTTTCAAAACCCTGACTGAAGGAGAAGAAGTCAGTTTTGATATTGAGGAAAACGAACGCGGACTTGTGGCTAAAAATGTGACCAAAGTCTTACCCAAAGAATAAGGACTTATTCTTTGCTGCTGGCTTGAGTTTCAGTATTTTTTTGTATGAGTATTATCTTGATTTTTTAATTTATTTTTGTTCTAAGAAACATGCTGTGGAAATTATCAAAAAACAATTAATGAAATGACATAAAAAAACATGAGAAACATGAAAGTTAAATCCAGTTTATTGATGTTGTTTTTGTTGGTTATCGTTTTTTTTAGCTCATGTAACTCTGAAACCGAAAAGGAACCTAAAGCATTAAACCCTGATTTAAAAAAGTTTAAACTGATTTCTGAAATAAAATCAAGTCCAGATAGTCCCTTCTATATTGATTTCAATGATTATCCTTCCCAAAGAGAGTCCCTTCCCATAGGAATTTTTGATTCTGGGACAGGTGGATTGACAGTGCTGAACGCTATAATAAGGATGGATCAATTTGACAACCAGACTCATGAAAAAGGAAGTGACGGGATACCTGATTTTATTTCAGAGAAATTTATCTATCTGGGGGACAGAGCTAATATGCCTTATGGAAGATATCCTCGGGAAGGAAAGACTGATTTTCTCCAGGAACTGATTATCAAAGATGTTCAGTTTTTATTAAGTGATAAATATTTTCTTTCGTCTCTGGATGACAAGCCCATGGGAAAAAAATCTCCTGTCAAAGCAGTGGTGATAGCTTGCAATACAGCCACGGCTTATGGGTATGAATTGATCCGGCAGGTCATATGGGAATGGGATTTGGATTTGAAAAGTATTGGGATTATAGATGCCGGAGCCAAAGAGGCGGTTCAATCATATGATTCAAATAAAGATGGCATTATAGGTGTTTTTGCCACTGAGGGAACATGTGATTCTGAAGGATATATCAGAGCACTGAGAAAATATTATTCAGGAAGTGACCATCAAATGAAGGTTGTCCAACAGCCGTGTTTTGGACTAGCTGGCGCGGTTGACGGAGATCCTGCCTATGTGGATCCAGATCAAACTAAAATCAGAGGACCTGAATATTATCAAGGACCAGGGATAGGGCATCAAAACTATCCCATAGATCCTTCTGTTTGGAAAGAATACAACTTTGAACAGGGAAATTCCCTGCTTTTAAATAAAGATGTAAAGGGGAACATATCTGAAGTCGAACTTAACTCTATAGAAAATTATATCAAATATTATGTGACAAGCCTGGTGGCAAAGGCTTTGAAAGAAAAAGCAGGATGCATTCATTCTGTTATTTTGGGGTGCACACATTATGCTTTGTTCAAACAGGAATTTAAAACCCATTTTCATTATCTCAGGTCCATTGACGAAAAATACAAAGAAATTATTCCCGAAGATTTGACCATCATTGATCCGGCAGAAGCTGAAGCGGCGAGCCTTTATCTGTATTTGAGAGAAAAGGATCTTTTTGGACAGAATAAAAATCAAGAGAGTCGATTTTTTTTATCCCTTCCAAATCCTTGTTTAAAGGTCAACCAAATCAATTCCAGAGGGGAGTTTCCTCTTGAGTATAAATACGGCCGCTTTATCAATCAATCCTGTCTTTATGTGAAAAGAATTCCATTGATTCCAGAGATGCTTTCAAAGGATCTTGCGGTTAATTTAAAAAGAAATCTGCCTGATGTGTATGAACTTATATTTAATCTGGATTGATGATTTTATTGACTCTTGTATCATAATTTGGTATCAGAATTAATAATAATGAAAAAAATCGCCATTTTGACCTCTGGAGGGGATTCTCCAGGAATGAACTGCGCTATCCGGAGTGTGGTGAGGTATGCTTTGTCCCATCAGCTTTCAGTGGTGGGAGTGACCCATGGATATCAGGGGCTTATTGATAAAAAATTTTGTGATTTAGGTAGACGGGATGTTAGTAATATTATAAGTCGCGGGGGGACCTTTTTAAAAACGGCCAGATCTGAAGACTTTTATGAAAAAAAAGGGAGAGAAAAAGCCTTTCAGAATATGGCAGAAAAAGGAATTGACAGTTATGTGGTCATAGGCGGCGACGGTTCCTTTCGGGGAGCTCTGGAATTTCATAAAGAATTTGACTTTCCTGTGATAGGTATTCCAGCCACTATAGATAATGATGTATCTGGTACTCAGGAAACACTTGGTTTTGATACAGCCCTTAACACAGCCATGGATGCCATTGATAAAATAAGAGACACAGCCTACAGCATGGATCGGATTTTTTTGGTCGAAGTAATGGGAAGAAAGTCTGGAGCCATTGCGGTTCATTCGGCCTTGGCAGGGGGAGCTGAGGACCTGATTATTCCAGAAATAGAACGTGACATCCCTAGTATTTTAGACAAAGTAAAACAAGGAAGGGATACAGGGAAAAAGAGTTGGATCATTATTTTAGCTGAAGGATCTGGCAAGACCATGACACTGGCTCAAGAGCTGAGGAAACACATTAAGGATGTGAGAGTGACAGTTATAGGTCATATTCAAAGAGGAGGGAGTCCTAGTGCGTTTGACAGAGTCTTGGGAGCCAGATTAGGCAGGACAGCCGTTGATGCATTGCTGAAGGGAAAAACGCATCATGCTGTGGGATGGATTAATGACGATCCAGTGATTTATCCTTTGCAGGAAGCTATAAAGTTTAAACAGGAAAATTTCTCAAAGTTTCTTGAGTTGGTGCAAATTTTGACCTAAATTTTAAGGCGTTAACTTAAAATGAATAACAGGAGCTTGATAAAATGATATCAAAAGAGACAGAAAAACTCGTTTATCCCAAGGCCTTAAAATGTTTCAAGTCCCTAAAAGAAGCCCTCCAACTCTTTAATGATATTTTAGAGAAGGATTCACCCCAGAATCAGCCTGTTTTTTATAGAGCCAGAAAATCCCTGCGTGAGGGGGAGGATTTTTTTAAGCAGGCGCTGAAAAATGCTAAAAGATTATTAGGACCTCTTCCTGAGTATGTCACAGATGATTATCACAAATGGAGGGAAAGTTTGCTCAATGAGTCCAATATGCTGGCTAAAACTCAGGAGCGGGGGAAATTGGATAAGGAATTATTGGAAGATGAATTTTTAAACAAATTGATGGACAAAGATGAAATAAAAAAATTCCTTGATTTAAATTATGATTCTCAAAAGCAAGGAAAAAGAAAGATTCCCAATATAAAGATCAGGATTGTTTTTGATAAACTAAGTGAACTGATAAGAGAGACCAAAGAGAAGCAGAAAGAGCTCCTTGAACAAAGACAAAATCAATAGGTCTATCGATTAAGATCACTGGATATTTTTTAACGCTTTGATAGAGACAGGTTTAAAAGGGGGCCTGACCGAGAACAGACCGATATCTTCTGGATTTTTTTGGCAAAGAATTTGGAGTATATCATAGATTACGGGAGTGCAAGTCCGTCCCTGACATTGTCCCATAGTGCATCGGGTCAAAATTTTCAGGGCATTCGGATTGTGACATCCCATTTGAACGGCTTTTTTTATGCTCTGCATATCGATATTTTCACATCGGCATACAATGGTGTCATCAGGGATACCAAGAATTGTTTTTGGTTTGATCTTATAAAGAGAGTTAAAACACTTAACAAAACTCATGTGATGTTTTCTCTCTTTTTTTAATTTTTTAAGGACAGGCGCCAGTTTTTTCTTGTCTTCAACACCTAATTTTTCGAGTATGGTGTGGGCTGCGATCTTCCCTTCATTCAAAGATTTTTGAGCTCCCCCTATTCCTGTGATCTCTCCAGCGGCCAGAATATTTTCCCTATTGGTCTCCATACGGTCATTGACTTTAACGATCCAACCGCCCTTTTCCTGGGAATATTCCAGTTGGCATCCTGCGAGCTGAGGAGCTTCTATATTGGGAACAAATCCGTACCCCACAGCCAAAGCCTTTGTATGAAATGTTTTTTCTGTTCCTTTTATCAATTCGCCGTTCTTGTCTATTTTTCCGACTACCACTTCTTCAAGGGAGTTGTCACCCCTTGCTTCTATGATATGTCTTTGGTAATTTACCGGGGTTTTTGAAAGGTATATTTTGGATAGATATCTTCCCCCTTCTATAAATTTTGAGCACTGATGAAAAATTTGGGGGAAAAATTTAATCTTGTTCCAAAAGGGGGACTGCTCCATGATCCCGAGAATTTCACCTCCGTTTTTAAGAAATTCATAGGCAGCAGCAAACAAAAACAATCCGGAACCAGCCATGAGCATTTTTTTGGCCGGAAGAACACCTGAGCTTTTTATAAGGACCTGCATCATCCCTGTGGAATACACTCCCGGAAGAGTCCATCCTTTAAAAGGAAGAAATCTTTCTCTGGCCCCTGTGGCAAAAAAAAGGATATCGTACTTCAAGGTAAAAGTCTTTTCTCGGTTGTATTCGATGAGTATTTCGTTGTTTTCATAAACTCCCAGAAGAACGGTTTTGTTCATTAAGGTGATTTTTTTATTCTTGACCTTTTCTAAGAAATTGAATCCGGTTTTTTTTATTTTATCCGGTTTGCAGGAAGGGTACTCTCCTAATTCTTCCGGAATTTTCCTTAAAAGCTGTCCACCTAAATGGATGTTTTCATCAAGGAGAAGAATGCTCAAATGGTGATCAGCCAGAATTTCAGCCGCAGTTATCCCTGAGAAGCCGCTTCCAATGATTATGATATTATAATGACTTTTATCCTTGATCATCGGTCTCTACGATCATTCCTTCCTGGACTTCAGTCATACAGGCTCTGGTGTTTGGAACACCGTTTATGGTCATGGTGCATTCAAAACAGACTCCCATGCCGCATAGAGCTCCTCTGGGTTCTTTACTGACAGGATTGGCTTTCAGTGTTTTATATCCCGCAGCTATGAGAGCTGCCAGAACTGTTTCGCCTTTATAGGCTTTGATTTCTTTACCATTGACTGTCAATTTGATTTTATGTTTTCTTTTTATGGAATCGATTCTCAAGTCTTCCATTTTTCTGAGTATTATGTATGGATTTTTTGATTCATTAGACTATATTGTGCCCTTCAAATTGTCAAGTGATGATTTGGTTTGACTTAGATATAGACCTGTGATAAAAAAAAATAACTTTAATTTTAGGTTAGAAAATGAATAAAACATATGATGCGGTGGTGATCGGCGCTGGGATCATAGGAATGGCTACAGCCTATTATCTGAGTGACACAGGAATGAAAATAGCAGTTATTGATAAGTCATACATGGGCTCAGGTTCAACAGGACGCTGTATCTCGGGTATACGCCAGCAGTTCTCAACCCCGACTTCTATTGGAGTGATGAAAGAAAGTGTTTCTTTATTTTCCCAGATGAAGGATGAATTTGGTTTTTCGGTTGAGTTCGCAAAAAGCGGATATCTTCTTATGGCTCATAGTGAAGAACTCATGAACACATTTGAGTCCAATATTAAAGTCCAGAAAAAAGAGGGAGTCAATGTCTCTTTACTCAGTGCGGAAAAGTCTTTATCAATCGTTCCCAAATTAAATACCCAAGGCCTTTTAGGAGCTGCCTATTGTCCGGATGATGGGCAGGCTTATCCGTTTGCGGTCCTCAATGGATACAAGACTAAAATCGATGAAAAAAAGGGAAATTTTTTTCTCTTTAATCCAGTGGTCTCTATTCAAAAAAACCGTAATTTTTTGTTGACCCTGAAAGATGGGACTGTCATTGAAGCAAACAAAGTGCTCTTGAGTGCAGGCCCTTGGACCAGGGATCTTGGT
>JAWLEN010000037.1:0-21492 GCA_041686095.1 Candidatus Aminicenantota bacterium | reverse complement strand
TTGTCTTTATTATATTTTTTATCAACGCAATAAGCAAAATCTCTCCATCATAACTGTTATCTGGAGAAAGTTTAACAATGATAAAACCGGAAATTATTGCATTGCTGAAAACCGGAAATTTATGCGTTGCCTTGACAAATTGAAAAAATATATTGAAAAATGTTTTCAAATATAATATAAGTTTATGTTTATATGCTTATATAATAAATTTCTTATTTGAAGACATGAATAGAGAAAAACAAGCCCAAATTCTTAAAGCCCTCGCCCACCCCACACGCCTCAATATATTAAAATATTCTGGCATTGTTGATTTTCGTAAAAATGGTAATTTAAGATGTTATTTTTTAAAAGAAAAAGATAAAATAGAAAAAATCATTCTAACACTAAAATGAATGCAAATTTAACTCTGCGGTTAATCAAATCTAAATACATAAAATTTTTTAGGAGGTTTATATGGCCAAAGTAGCGATTACAGTCAATGGTTCAGAACCGGGAAATGTATTCCCACCCTTTATTTTAGGCTCATCTGCAGCCGCATCAGGAGACGATGTAGTTATATTTTTCTGTCCCGGAGGAGCTCCAGCAATGGTTAAAGGTGTAATAGAGAAGATGGAAGGCAAAGGACTTCCTGATCTCAAAGAATTATATGACGGAGTGTTGGGCTTGGGCGGAACAATTTTTGTTTGTGAACTGGCTCTAGATGCGAAAGACTTAAAAAAGGAAGACTTCAGAGAAGGTGTTGAAATTATTGGTGCAACGACCTTTATTAATGAAATCAAAGACGCCACTTTGACTTTTTCATTCTAAAAAATAACAAATTTATAGGAGGAAAAAAATGGCACAAAAAACTCTCGATGCAATGGGACTTAAATGCCCGCAACCTATTCTAAAAGTCGCCTCTATGGCTCCTCAAATGCAGCCTGGCGATATCTTAGAAGTGGTGGCTGACTGCGAATCTTTTCCCAAAGATGTCAAAGCCTGGGCAGAAAAGACTGGAAAAACACTGTTGTTCTGCAACACAGATGCAGAAGGCAAACATACCGCTCAAATTCAATTTTAATATCCAAGTTTTTTCAATCTTTTCAAAAAAATTACATCATTAACAATCGTTTATAAAACCAATTTGAAGAGGAAAAAATATGGAAAAGAAGTTCAAACCTAATATAGTCGGTTTTTTATGCAACTGGTGTTCTTATGCTGGCGCTGATCTTGCGGGATCAAGTAAAACTGATGTTGATTCTTCTCTCTCCGTCATCCGAGTCATGTGCTCCAGCAGGGTGAATTCCAACTTAGTGCTGTCCTCCCTGCTTTGGGGTTCTGACGGAGTGTTAGTTGCTGGATGTCACCCTGGAGATTGCCATTATGAGCAGGGCAATTACTATGCCAGAAGGAGATTTGCTCTACTCAAAAAGATCACTGAAGTATTAAATCTCGAGCCAGACCGAATTCAACTGTCTTGGATATCCGCATCTGAAGGAAAACGTTATGCAGAAGTAGTGAACAAATTTGCAGATGACATCTCTAAATTAGGCCCAAATCCCATAACAAGTAATCCAAAAGTATAGGAAAAGGAAAAGAAAATGAAAAATCAAAATGTATTGGTTATCGGATCCGGGGTTGCTGGGATGGAAGCAAGCCTGGTTCTGGCTGACGCTGGACTGAAAGTGCACCTGGTTGAAAAAGATTCTCTTATCGGAGGCCAGACCATTAAATTTGAGGAAGTCTATCCCAACATGGAATGCGCAACCTGTATGCTCGCTCCAAAACAACAGGAAGTTCTCCAGCATGACAATATAACTCTATACCTGCTGAGTGAAGTCAAAAAAACTGAAGGCTCCCTTGGTGAATTTAAAGTTCAAATAGAAAAAAAAGCCAGATATGTCAGTCTTATTAACTGTATCGGATGTGGAGCCTGCTATGATCCTTGTCCAGTAAGTCTAGACAATGAGTTTGAAGAAGGAATGTCTCAAAAAAAAGCCATCTATGTGGCATGTCCAGGAGCTCTTCCCAATGCTCCTGCCATCGATCCTGAGAACTGTGTTCGTCTGAACGGAAAGAAAAAAGACTGCAATGCCTGTGAAGAAGCCTGCGGCTTTGATGCTATTGATTTCACTGAAAAAGATGAAACCGTTAACCTGGATGTAGGAGCTATCATTGTGGCCACAGGATTTGATCAATTTGATGTGAGCAGTCTTCCTGAATTCGGATACGGAAAACACCCCAATGTTTACACAGCCATGGAATTTGAAAGACTGTACGCTCAGAATGGGCCCACTTCAGGAAAGTTGACTTTAAGAGAAGACAAACCCATAAAATCTGCCGGAATCATTCACTGTATGGGAAGAGAAGAAAAAGGTTACTGCTCAGGAGTTTGCTGTATGTATTCAATGAAATTCGCTCACTTTATCAAAGACAAAGCCCCTGAAGCCAAAATCCATGAATTCCACACAGATCTGTGTATTCCAGGAAAATCTCATCAAAAATTCTATGATGGACTCAAGAATAAAATAGAGTTTACCCGATACGAAGATATAGAAGTCAAAGGGAAAAACGGAAATCTTGAAATCAGCTATACCAACAACGGAAAAAAGAATTCTATCAAACCTGATATGGTTATCCTCTCACCGGCTATGGTCCCATCAGCTGGCACTGAAAACCTGGCTAAAATACTCGGAATAAGCCAAGATTCAATGGGATTTTTCTCAACCCAAGATCAAAATCTGAGTCCCATCGATTCAGAAAAAGAAGGTATTTTTGTCATAGGGTGTGCTGAAGGCCCTAAAGATATTCCTGAGTCAGTTTCCCAAGCTGAAGCAGCAGCTGGGAGAGTGTTATCCTTTTTGCAGTAAAAGTAAAACTGAATAAGATAATTGAAATTTATTATCAAGGATTAAAAAATGAATAAAAATATCGGAGTTTATGTTTGTGAATGCGGCCCTAATATTCCAGAAAGAATAGATATTGACAAGGTGGTCAAAGAACTGTCTTCTTTGAATGAAGTAAAAACAGTTAAAAAACATTCTCTCTTATGTTCCAATGACGGAAAAAAATTTCTCAAAGAAGAAATAGAAAAAGAAGAATTATCCCATGTAGTGGTTGCCGCCTGTTCTCCCAAAGATCATGAGAATACATTTATGAAAGTCTGCGAAGAAGCTGGCATGAATCCTTATCTATTCCAACTGGTTAATATTCGGGAACAATGTGCCTGGATGATTCCAGATAAAGAAGAAGCCACATCCAAAGCCCTTAAATACATTAAAGCCGGAATCCACAGAGTCATGTATCATGATCCACTTGAAAAAAAGGAACTAGAAATAAAGGTAGATGTTTTGGTTATTGGAGGAGGCATTTCTGGAATTGAAGCCAGTCTTTCTTTAGCCGGTCCCAATAGAAAAGTCCATTTAGTTGAAAAAACAGATTCTTTAGGGGGAATGGCTGGAAAATTATCTCAGATTCTTCCTCATCAAGGCTCAAAAATAAAATTAGTCAAAGAAAAAATCGAACAAGCAAAAAACAATGAAAATATAAATATTTATACATCCAGTGAAGTGAAAGAAGTTCGAGGTTTTCTAGGCAATTTCGAAGCGGTTATTCAAAGCAATCAGGAAAATGAGGAAGGAAAAGTGGAAGAAATCAAAGCAGGAGCCGTGGTTGTGGCTACTGGTTTCGATCTGTACGATTTAAAAGAAAATCCTGCATATGGGTATGGAGAAAACGAAAATATTGTGAGCGCTTTGGAATTTGAAGATATGATCAATTCTGAAAAAATAGAGTTAAAAAATGGCAAAAAACCTAAATCAGTAGCGCTTGTTCACTGTGCGGGGAGAAAAGAAAAAGGCTATTGTTCCAAAGTCTGCTGTTTGTATAACTTAAAATTTGCTCACTACCTTAAAGATAATCTCCCGGATGTTGAGGTTAAAGAGCTTTATATGGACTTATGTTTACCTCATAAACAAGACCAATCTTACTTTGACCAAGCTAAAGAAAAGGGCGTTGAATTTATCAGAATGGATGAGATCGTGAAAACAAAAAAATCCGGAGATAAAATTGAAGTGGAATATAAAAACAATGATAAGACAGATAAACTTTCAGTTGATATGGTTGTGATCGCCCCGGCTATGATTCCGTCTAAAGATACTTCGGAATTGGCTGAACTAATGAATCTCCCTCTTGATAAATCTGGTTTCTTTAAAGAACTGCATGAAATGCTTGATCCAGTGGCGACTCCTATGGAAGGAGTTTACATAACAGGCTGCGCCCTTGGCCCAAGAAACATACCTGAGTCTATGACTCAATCACACGCCACCTCAGGAAAAATACTCTCCAGCTTGATTCCAGGAAGAAAAGTAAAACCAGAAGTTAAAGTTTCAGAGATCAAAGAAGACCTTTGCACAGGTTGTCAGACCTGCCTTTCTGTGTGCTTCTACGGAGCCATTAGTTATGATCCATTTAAAGGTGTTTCCGTAGTCAATGAAGCGATCTGTAGAGGATGTGGAAGCTGCGTTGGAAGCTGTCCTTCAGGAGCCATTCGTTCCAAACACTTTACTTATTACCAACTCTATCAAGAAGTGATGGAAGCACTGCGTTAAAACAGCTGAATATCATAAGGAGAAATGAATGAATAATAATCAAAAAGAAACAAAAACCAATCCTAAAAAAGGAAAAATACTGCCTGCTGAGAAAGGAATTAGAGAAGAAGTCCTCAATATTTTTAAAAAGGCCTTGGCAGATAATATTTTTGATGCCCTATTGATTCCTGCTAAAGTTCCCAATACAGATGCTTATTCATGGATTCTACTTCAGGATGAATCTCTGTTTGATATAGCTGATCCACTTCCCCCTGTCATGACCGTCCAAGGAGGCAGGGCTTTATCAAGCTTTTCAAAAAACGGAGAGCTTGACCTGAAAATAGCGGCTTTGATGAAGCCGTGTGAAATTCGGGCCGCGGTTGAACTTTTCAAGCTGCACCAAATAGACCTGAATCTTGTAACCCTTATCAGCATCGACTGTCCTGGTGCCATGCCCCTCACAGATTATATGAACGATCCTAAAAAAATTGGGGAATCTTTTAAAAAGATTTCAGAAAAATGGGAAATCAGCGAATCTCTAAGGCCTGCCTGTCAGAATTGTCATCGATTCAGCCTGATGGATGGGACTGCTTCTGATTTGCATATAGGACTGGTCGGAGAGAATAATAAGGTCACTCTGATTCCCAATTCTTCCATTGGAAATGACTTATTGGAGAAACTTGGTTTTGAACCCAATGATTCTCTTAAGGAATGGGAGTCAAAAAAAGAGAAACTGGTCAAAGAAAAAACCAAAAAAAGAGACGCATTCCTCAAGGAATGGCAGGAAAAAACAAAAAAAACAGATGGTTTCTTTAATGAACTGAATAAATGCATCAACTGCCATAACTGCATGAATGCTTGTCCTATTTGCTACTGCCAGCAGTGCTACTTTGACTCACAGACGATCAACTTCAAACCCGAAACATATATTCAAAAAACCAAAGAAAAGGGAGCCTTGAGATTTCCTCTCAATACCATGCTCTTTCATATAGGGCGAATGTCACATATGGTTCTCTCCTGTGTTTCTTGCGGTGCCTGTGAAGACGCTTGCCCTGTATCCATTCCAGTGGGTCGACTTTTCAGTATGGTCGGAGATCAAACTCAAAAAGAATTTAATTATGTCCCTGGATTGAACAGGGAGGATCCCTTGCCTCTGCAGGACTTCAAAGAAGATGAATTCTGCGAGGTGGAAACTCCAAATGAATGTGAAGAAAAAGTGACTGAGGAGGCAAAATAAAATGGCCAAAGCGGTAAAAATCAAAAAGAATGTCGAAGAGGGTCTGTTTGACTTTTTGAAATCTCTTCTTGAAACAGAAAAAATCAAAGGCGTATTCACTCTAAAAAAAATGGATGACAATGGAGCTGTGTCCTACTCATTGATAACCAGTCCTGATGAATTCAAGAAGGCGGTTCCTTTGTACCCTTTTATGCCGGTCAATGCAGGAAAAGCGCTTTCTAGTTTTACATTACTCGGTAAAACCGAGGAGCCTATTGCTGCCGTCCTCAGACCTTGTGAACTCAGAGCGTTTGTGGAGCTTATTAAAAGAGCTCAAGGAGATGTGGAAAACATACTTATCATAAGCTTATCTTGTGGTGGAGTTCTCAGCCTGAACCTAATGGGAGATAAAGACCAGGAAAGCACTGTATCCAAGTATTGGGAATCTGTTAAAAAAGCAGAAATTTCACCTGATACCAGAGAAACTTGTCAATTTTGTGAAAATTTTCTTCCTATCAATGCAGACATCACTGTGGCTGCTGTGGGAAACAAAGATTTAGACAAAGAGTTCACTCTGTTTTTCAACACACCTAAAGGTGAGGAGTTTTCCAAAGAAGCTTCCGGAAGTTCTGTTTCAGAAGAAATTGAGACAAAGGAAATCAATGATTTTAAGAAAAAAAGAGAAGAACTCAAAGAGAAATTTTTTAAAGAAACACAGTCAGAAGATACTGGGCTGAAATCACTTGTAAACATATTTGCCCCTTGTCTGGGATGCCATGGATGCAGCCACGTGTGCCCTATCTGCTACTGCACACTGTGTGAATTTGACTCTAAAACCCATAACTATCCAACTTCTAGTTTGGGCTCTGACCTTATGGTAAAAGGCGGGCTTAAGGTTCCTTCCGGGAATCTTTTATTTCACCTAGGAAGAATGACTCATATGGCTGTGTCCTGTGTGAGCTGTGGAATGTGCTCTGATGTCTGTCCTGTAAACATTCCTGTTGCAACCATATTTTCAAAAGTAGGGTCTTCTTTACAAAAAGAATTTGATTACTTTCCTGGAAAAGATATTGAAGAACCTGCTCCTCAAGGCACATACAAAGAAGATGAATTCACAAAAATCGGAGAACAATGATTTTAAACAAAATGAACAGAGGTTATTAAGATGAACAATAAACAAATTCCCAATATAATCGGATTTCTTTGCAATTGGTGCTCCTATACAGGAGCAGACCTTGCCGGCACGTCCCGGATGAAAATCCCCCCCTCTTTAAAAACCATACGGGTCATGTGTTCTGGCAGGATAGATCCTCTTTTTGTATTAAAATCCTTTTTAAAGGGAGCTGACGGAGTCATGATGATGGGATGTCATCCTGGCGACTGTCACTATCAAAAGGGAAATTATAACGCCCGCCGAAGATATGTTATGTTAAATGATATATTTAAGACACTGGGTTTAGAAGAAAAGCGCATAGGCCTATGGTGGGTTTCTGCTTCTGAAGCAAGCCGGTTTGCCAAAGTCACCAACGAATACAATGAAGAAGTAAAAAAACTTGGAACGAATCCAGCAAAAGAAGAAATTTTCTTATAAGCTTAAGGTTTTATTTATCCTGACTTATTCATAAAAAAATGGCTATGTTGCCATTATTATTTTAATCACCATTTTTTTATAAACCTCTTTCAAAATAACTAGACGACTCCTTTATAAATCATGTATCCTATGACCACTGTAACTTTGTTTTATCCAAAGGAGTGTCGTTATGAACTTAAAAGTTTTTATTGCGACTTTTTGGGCGATATTTATAGCTGAATTAGCTGATAAAACGCAGTTAGTGGGAATAGGCATGGCCGCAAGGACCGGCAAACCAATTAGTGTCTGGCTTGGTTCTGTATCAGCATATATAGTGGTGACTGTTATATCTGTACTTATTGGGACTTTATTGAGTAAGTATATCAAACCTGAAATCATAAGATACAGCGGAGGCGCCATTTTTATAGTGATCGGTGTTTTAATTTTGTTTAATAAAATCTAATCCTCATATTGGTTCTTTTTTTAGGATTATTTTCTGGAAGCTATCCTGCCTTTTTTCTCTCATCCTTCAGTCCCTCTTCTGTTCTGCATGGAAGAATAAAATCAGGAGTGAAAGGATGCGTTTTGTTTTATCGGTTGTTGTTGCCGTGCTGATTGCCTTAATTACAGTCAGTTTTCAGGCTCTTAAAACAGCTTTGTCCAATCCTGTCGAATCACTCCGTTACGAGTAAATCAAATTTTAGCTAAAGCTTGGTCGAGGTCACTACACAAATCATCCGCATCTTCAATACCTACGGAAAGTCTTAGAGTCTGAGGCTTGAATCTGGATTTTCTTTTATCTTCATCAGATACATCTAAATGGGTGTGAAACCAAGGGCTTTCAGCCAAGGATTCAACTCCTCCTAAGGAAACAGCCAAACCAAATATTTTTAGATTATTAAGAATGGTGTAGGCTTCCTTTTTTTCTCCTGTGGGATCAAAAGTGATCATGGAACCAGGCCCTTTACACTGCTTCTTGTAAATTTCCCATTCTGTGCTGTTCTTGTCGTAAAAATCAGGATAAATAACTCTCTCAACTTTTTTGTGTTCTTTCAGGAATTGGGCAATCTTTTGAGCGTTCTTTTGAGACTTCAACACTCTTTCTTCCAGAGTATCCAGGGATCTAAAAAGCAGCCAGGCGTCAAAAGCAGAGGGAGTGGGTCCGGTTCCTGCCCGAATGGATTGTATTTTAAAAGCTCTATCTCTATCTTTATCAATCACAAAACCAGCAATCAGATCAGAATGACCTCCGATGGACTTTGTTCCTGAATAAATCACTATATCAGCCCCGTGCTCAAAAGGGTGCTGTAAAACAGGAGACATAAACGTGTTATCCACAGCCAAAACTCCGTCAGAATACTGATGGGTCAGGTCTGCAGTTTTCTGAATATCCACCATGGCTAAACTTGGATTGGCTGGAGTCTCAATAAACAGCATTTTCACTGTATCTAAGTGTTTTTTGAGAGCCGCTTCCACTTGATTGAGATCTGTGGCATCCACAGGAACCACATTGATCCCCATTCTATCTGATACAATATGCCTCAGCATATGGTCTGTACCGCCGTAGACAGGATATCCGAAAACCAAGGTGTCTCCTGGTTTGCATAAAGCGAGGATGGTGGTGAATATAGCAGAGAGACCGCTTGGAAAGTAAACAGCTCTGGGATCTTCAGCTCCCTGTTCCAAACACTGAATGCGGTCACACAACATTATAAAATTAGGATTTGATACCCGGGTATAAATTGGCCATTCATCGTCCGGAGACAAGGGAGGCTCAACACCGGCAGCCCTTCGAAACATATGCTCCAGTTTCTCAGCATCCTCAGTGGCAAAAGTTGAAACAGCAAAAATAGGGGGACGCACAGCCCCCATGCTTAAAAAGGGATCATAACCTACATGAGCAGCTCTAGTCTTGGAGCTCCATTCTTTAGGTGGTTTTTTCCAATTACTTTTTCCCATAAATACATCTCCTCTCTATATTATATTTATATATATATCTAATTCTCTATTTTGAGACTAATTTTTTAAGCTCCCAATGTCAAGAAAAATCAATTGTAAATAGGTTTACATAAAGTTATGAATTATAGATAATAAGAAAAAAAAGGAGGTTTTTATGAAAAATTCATGTTTAAAAATTTTTGCTTTAATAACTGCATTCATTTTTATTTCCAATCTCAACATATCTGCACAAGTCGCTCCTGAACTTTTATCTGGACTCAAGGCTAGAAGCATCGGTCCTTCCAGTATGAGCGGAAGAATCGGAGCTGTGGATTCAGTAGATTCAAATCCTAATATCATCTATGTGGGAGCAGCCACCGGAGGAGTGTGGAAGTCCACAGATGCGGGCCTCACCTGGGAACCGGTGTTTGATGACCAGCCTGTCTCTTCCATCGGAGCTATTGCCATCAATCAATCCAATCCCAGTATAGTCTGGGTAGGTACCGGAGAAGCAGCGCCTCGAAACAGCTGCGGAGTGGGCCGAGGAGTCTATCTCACCATTGATGGCGGTAAAAACTGGAAACTTCTAGGACTTGAGAAAACAGAAAAAATCTCAAAAATATTATTAGATCCCAATGATCCTGACACAGCCTATGTCGCAGCCATGGGAACAACCTGGGGAGAAAACCCTGAAAGGGGAGTATTTAAAACTGTGGATAGAGGGAAAACCTGGGAAAAAGTCCTTTACGTGGATGAAAAAACAGGTGTGGCTGATATGGCTATGGCTCCTGACAATCCCAATAAAATCATGGCCGCCCTATGGCAGCACAGACGGTGGCCCTGGTTTTTTAAATCAGGAGGACCAGGCAGCGGCCTCTATCTGACTGTAAACGGAGGAAAAGACTGGAAAAAGCTGACTCATGAGGATGGTCTTCCAAAAGGCGAATTGGGTCGAATCGGCATTGCCTTTTCAACCAATAAACCCAATATTGTTTATGCTTTGGTGGAAGCAAAGGACAACGTTCTTCTTCGGTCTGAAGATGGAGGTTATAAATGGACAGCAGTCAACAATAAAGAAGAAGTGTCTAACCGACCTTTCTACTACCAGAGGATCTGGGTCAATCCTGTGAATGAAAACATCGTGTATATGCTTCATTCCAGAATGATGGTCAGTGAAGATGGAGGTAAAAGCTTCACTAATCTCCCTACTTTTACACAGGCTCATTCTGATTTTCATGCCCTTTGGATTCATCCTAACGGAGAGAGGATGATCGTTGGAAATGACGGCGGAGTAGTGATCAGTCACAACCGCGGAAAAACCTGGCGTTTTGTAGAAAATCTTCCCTTTGGCCAATTCTACCATGTCAGTTTTGATATGGAAATTCCCTATAATCTTTATGGAGGCCTTCAAGATAATGGTTCTTGGATGGGCCAAGCCTATGTGCTTAAAGAAAGGGGCGTATACAACTACTTATGGAAAACCGTAGGCGGAGGTGATGGATTTGACACTGAGCCAGATCCAGAAAATCCCGGAGCTGGCTACGGGATGTCTCAAGGTGGAAATCTTTATTATTTTGACACAACCACAGGAACAAGCCGTGGTATCGTTCCCACTGAATCTGATGTGAAGCACCGCTATAACTGGAACGCCGGGTTCGCGGTAGATCCTTTTGATCCCAAAACCATTTACTTGGGAAGCCAGTTTGTCCACCGCAGCCAGGATAAAGGACAGACCTGGGAAATCATAGGTCCTGACATGACCACCAATGACCCTGAAAAACAAAGACAAGCCGAAAGCGGAGGGTTGACTCTGGATGTGACCAATGCTGAAAACCACTGCACCATCATGTGCATTGCTCCCAGTCCGGTTCAAAAAGGAGTCATATGGATAGGAACGGACGACGGAAATCTTCAGCTAACCCAGGATGGAGGAGACACATGGACCCTGGTATCAAAAGAACTCACCTCAGGGAAAAAGGGTATGGTCCCTGCCTGCACCTGGATCCCCCATGTGGAAGCCTCTAAATTTGATGCAGCCAGAGCTTATGTGGTGTTTGATGATCACAGAAGAGCCAACTGGGAAACCTATGTTTATGTGACAAATGATTTCGGTAAAACCTGGAAAAGTATTGCCACCCCAGAAATAGATGGATTCTGTCATGTGATCGAAGAAGATACGGTCAATGAGAATCTGCTCTTTTTAGGAACGGAGTTTGGATTGTACATGAGCCTTGACAAGGGAGAAAGCTGGATAAAATGGACTCATGGCTTTCCCACAGCCCCGGTCAGAGACCTGGCTGTTCATCCCAGAGAAAATGATCTCATCATTGCCACCCACGGTCGATCTCTGTATATCATCGATGACATCTCTCCACTCAGAGAAATCTCAGAACAGGTAGTCGGGAAAAAACTCCATCTTTTTGATGTTCCTGATGCCACTCAGTTCCAGCAGGGAAGTTTAACCTCTTATATGTGTCCAGGAGACACTGTTTTTATGGGAGAAAATAAAAGATTTGGAGCCAGAATATCCTATCACTTAATTCCCAGCGAAAAGGAAAAACAGGAGAGCCAAGCAGAATCTGAACAGAGCAATCCTCAGAGGAGATCCCCTGGAAGATTTGGAAATAGCGATTCCAAGGTCGATATCATCATTCATGACGATGAAGGAAATAAAGTGGCCTCCATCAAAGGATCTGAAGAAAAAGGAATAAACCGGGTGTACTGGAACTTCAGGGAAACCACAGAGGATGACTCAGAAGAGTCAGGACGGTCCAGGTATGGAAGATTCGGCATGGAAGTCCTTCCAGGAGAGTACAAAATTAAAATTAAATATGAAGGAGAAGAAGAAGAAACCGATTCTTTTAAGATAACAACAGATCCCCGTATTGATATAGACCTGGAAGTGCTTAAAAAGAACTATCAAATGGGTAAAAAAGCTCAAAAACTCACAGAAGTTGTCTCTCAAGCTAATAACCGGATCGAAGAAACTCAAAAAGCTTTGAAGACCATCCAGCAGCATATTCAGTCATCTGAAAATGAGAATAAAAAAGAGCTGCTTAAAGAAGCCAAAAACCTGGAGAAAAAGCTGAAAGAGCTATCAGAAACTCTTGATCCCACTCCTCCTAAACAAGGAATAGCTGATCGTTCTGCCGGACTCCAAAGACAGGTTATGAGCGCGACATGGGGAATCATGGGCGCTGGATACAGACCCATCACCCAGGCAGCTCAAGTTAAGTATGAAAAAGCAAAAACAAAGCTTGATGAATTCTTAGGAAAATTCAATCCTGTCTTTCAAGAAGACTTGGAGAATTTCAAAAAGCTTTTATCTGAATCAGAATTTTCTCTTTTAAAAAGCTATGAAGCCTTGAAGATAAAGGAGAGTGGAAAACCGTAAATTGTGAATTGTGAGCTGTAAATGGTGATTGACACATAGCAAATAAGGAATAATTTCATGAAATTGATTGGTTCCTCTGCGTTTAAAAAATATCTTCTCCCTGGGTTTGTGTTCCAATCTGTGGTTATTGCAGGAGGTTACGGAACAGGGAGAGAACTGGTTGAGTACTTTCTCCAATATGGACCCTTAGGCGGACTCCTGGGGATGTTTCTTGTCACCACCCTGATCTGGACCCTGATCCTTGCCGTTACATTTGAATTTTCTCGTAAATTCAAAGCCTATGACTACAAGTCCTTTTTCAAAAAACTGCTGGGGCCCTTCTGGCCTTCTTTTGAAGTGCTTTATTTGATCAATCTGTGTTTGGTTCTTGCTGTGATCGGCTCTGCGGCAGGAATCATACTGAAAGATAACTTTAAACTACCTTATATGGTTGGAGTGTTTCTCATGTTGATCTCTATTGGTTTCTTGACCTTTAAAGGAAAAAAATTGATTGAGAATTTTCTCTCATTTTGGTCTCTTGTTTTGTATCTGACTTACGCAGCATTCTTTATCATTGCTTTTTTCAAATTCGGAACTGATATCCAAAAAAATCTATCCGCTTCTGTGGTCAATTCCGGCTGGCTCCTGAGTGGCTTTAAATACGCTCTTTACAATATGGGAATCATTCCCGCTGTATTTTTCTGTCTCACTCATATAAAAACAAGAAAACAAGCTCTTTCAGCAGGATTCCTGGGCGGTGTCATAGGAATCTTTCCCGGCTTCTTGTTTTATATGGCTGTGCTGGGACATTATCCAGATATCCTTCCGGAAGCGGTTCCTGCCATCTTTGTTCTAAAAAAGATAAACATTCCTCTATTTATGATCCTCTTTCAAGTCGTTCTTTTCGGCACCCTTATCGAAACAGGAACCGGAATTATCCATGCGGTCAACCAGCGCATTCAAGCTTCATTGAATATCAAAGGAAAAAAGCTTCCTCAATGGATGAGGCCTGTCATTGCTTCAGGATTGATCCTCATCAGTATAGGCATATCCACTTTTGGATTGATCAACATCATTGCCAAAGGATATGGCAGCATCAGTTGGGGATTTTTTGCTGTGTTTGTCATCCCTCTTCTGACTCTAGGGATCTATAAAATAATAAAATCAAATCCTAGTAAAGATTAACAATTAATCCCGAATAATTCACGACTCCAAATCGCTGCACAGGAATGAGAACACCAATTTTATTCATCTCTGTGATCCTTCCATTATTAAATCATTTATAGTATTTCTCGAACACCAAGGTCTTTCCATTTCTTGGCTATTTTCTCCACTGCCTCCAAAGAAGCCTGGATTTCATTGTGTTTATGCGCTGCAGAAACAGCTCCAAAGCCATGGAAAGTATGGAATCCTTCCTCCATCATAGCTAACTTGAATGCCTTCTCTCTTAATTCAACATCACTGATCTCAGGATCCCAAACCTGCTCTGGAGAAATCACCTTATCTACTCTTTTGCGCAAGAACTGTATTCCGATTAGAGAACTGCTGGGAGCGATATCATTTCCTTCTCCTGTGCATTTCACATTAAATCCGTAGGAAGAAAAGATAACCTCTATATTTTTTCTCACTTCAGCTCCCCATTTCCCTATTCTGGGATATATCTCAGACTCATGCTCTATGAGGTGCTGAATATAAGTGGCTCCAGCAAGCATAGATGCGGGATGACCTGAAAATGTCCCTCCTTCGAATTTCACCCGATCCTCTTTTTTTGTATCTGGATTACATAGAGATAATAGATCATTATTTCCTGCCACAGCACTGACCGGCATTCCTCCTCCAATAGTTTTTCCGAAAACAGTCAAGTCAGGTTTGATTTTATACAGATTCTGTACAGGTCCGGCATGAAATCTGAATCCAGAAACCACTTCGTCAAAGATCAAAACAGCACTGTATTTTTGGGTTAAATCCCTTGCTTTTTGTATATAATCTTTAGAAGAAAATATAAATCCGCCAGCTCCTATAAACGGCTCGATAATAAAACAGGCGATCTGTTCTCCATGCTCTTTAAACTTTTGTTCAAGGTCCTGTTTATCGTTAAATCGGGTCACCAAAATCATGGAATCCGCTGAATCCGGAAGACCTGCTGACTCAATCTTGTTCAACCCGTTCTGGAATGTGGAGATCCCTTTTAAGACATAAGGGTTCGCTCCGTGCCAGCCTCCTCCTACTTTCAGCACTTTTTCTTTCTTGGTGTAAGCTTTAGCCAACATAACAGCGTACATGGAAGCCAAAGCGCCGCTGGTGGTGAAGCGGATTTTATCAGCCTTGACCCTGCTTAATAGAAGTTCAGCCAGCTTTCTCTGGTTCTTTTCAGGAAATCCGGTTTCAAGCCCCTGTCCCTTTTTAAAAAAATCCCTCAACTTATCCAAAACCACACTTGGATTGTGTCCCAATACATTGGCGAAATGACCCTGCCAGAAATCAATGTAGACATTTCCATCTGCATCCCATATTTTAGATCCCTGGCACTTATCCGCATAAAGGGGAAAAGGAGGAAAAAGCCTGAGATTATGGCTCCCTCCTCTAACCTGATACTGGGACGCAGCGTTAAAAATCTCTTTCGATTTTTTACTTTTCAAAGAATAATTTTTGATTAATTTTTCCATAAATGCATTCCGGTTCATTTTATCTTCTCCCAACGGCTTACCAAAAAATAATATAGAGAACAATGGTGATGGCTATCACACCCAAGCCCAGCCATAATACAGAGGGAGTGGGTTTCATGTCAAACTCTTTTCGGACTGGCATGACTTTGGGTTCCTTCAAAGGCTTTTTAATGGAAAGAACAGACATGACAGCAATAATGATGATGAAAGTGATGGCCATCCTGTTCAAAAAAGCAACGGACCCAATGGTCAGCCCCAAATTATTAAACAAAGGAAGATTGCCAAAAAATATCAAAAGAACAGCGTACACAATAGGATTAAGAATTAAAGCCCAAACTCCGGCTGACTCTGGAGCTCGTTTAAAAATCAGCCCAAAGGCAAAGGCTGCCAGAATACCGGGTGAAATAAATCCCTGAAATTCCTGGATATAAGTAAAAATTCCCTGAAGACTGGGATGATCCAAAGCAGGGGCGATCAAACAGCCTATGACCACAAAAAGCATGGTCATAATTCGTCCGGTAAGAATCACGGTCTTTTCTGAAGCATCTCTCTTCCAGCGCCGTTTAAAAAGATCCAGTGTGAAAATAGTGGAAGCAGAATTCAACATAGAAGCCAAAGAACTGATCACAGCTCCGGCGATAGCGGCAAAAATAATACCTCTGATACCCACAGGAATAAGATTTCTTATCAGCAGGGGGTATGCGGCATCTGTGGTGGCTCCAGGGGCAGTAAGTTCCTGAGTGTATAATTGATAGGCCATGATTCCAGGAAATATGATGATAAAAGGAATGATTAATTTAAGCCCGGCTGCAAATATGACTCCTAATTGACCCTGGCGTAAATTTTTAGCTGCCAATGTTCTCTGGCATATGTACTGATTGAGACCCCAGTAATAAAAATTCGGAATCCACAAACCGATGACCAGTGCAGTCCAAGGAAGCACAGGATGGTCCCTAGGAAGAATCATGTGCAGTTTGTCAGCATTGACTTCCAGGAAATTTCCTAAACCTCCTACAGCATGGAGCCCCAGAAATAGAGTGATAGCCCCCCCAACAATCAGCGCAGTTCCCTGAAAAAGGTCTGCCCAGGCTACAGCTTTGAGTCCTCCCCAGGTGGTGTAGAGAGCAGCGATCCCTCCGATAAGCCAAACAGCATGAATCATTTTGAGCCCAAAAATAGTGTGAAGAGTCAACCCCCCGGAATAGATGACAGCTGAAATAGTGACAAAAACATAAATCAGCATGGTGTAAAACGCCATAATCCCTCTGGCTGTGGAATTATAACGGTATTCCAAATATTCAGGAATGGTGAAGATTCCGCTCTTAAGAAATTTAGGAAGAAAAAACAGACCCACCAGAACAATACATATGGCAGCCATCCACTCATAACTGGCTACAGCCATTCCAGCAATTCCAGCTCCCTGACCGGACATCCCTACAAAATGCTCTGTGGATATATTGGCAGCAATCAGCGATAGTCCTATCAAAGGCCACATCAGACCCCGGCTTGCCAGGAAAAAATCTTCGCCTGTCTTTCTTTTCCGGCTTTTATATAGACTGACTCCTACCGCCACAATAAAGAATAGAAGAAACAAAGCAATATCCAAAAAAGTAAGCTTCATTTTATCTTCCTTTTATATTTATAGTATCTGTCTGTTTCGAATGATTCATCGCATCTCTTCTTAAATGGGCTTTGATGTGTTTGTTGACTGTTTAATTTAATCTGTTGCTGACTAAAAATCAAATTTTTTATTCCTTGATAAATGATTTTCGAAAATGTATATTTTACCTTCAAATATTATTTATAAAAAAATAAACAAACATATATTTTGTTTGGCCTAATACTATTAATATGAAGACAGTAGTCATACTCTCAATGCCGCGAAGCGGTTCTTCCCTTCTTAGTGGTGTTCTCTACCGTCTAGGCGTATGGATGGGGAAAAAAGACAACATGAAAGTAGGAATACATCTCAATAAATACGGGTGCTATGAAAATCAAGATTTCATCGGATTCAATGAATACATGTTTTATAAGTCAAAAAGACTTTTAAACCAGGCGAGACGAATTAACGACAGCGACAGACTTGTAGAAAAAGCTGTCAAAAAATATGAAGACCGCATTATAGAAATCATTCGGAATAATGAAAGAGAGCTCTGGGGATTTAAAGTCCCTACTATAATATACGCTCTTCCCTATTTTCATCATCATCTTAAAAATCCTTATTACATCCGTTTAGAACGGGACCCTGAAAGTATTGCAGATTCCCTCAAAAGAGCGGCTAGGTTCGAAAATTGGCTTCCTGAGATAAAGCATGAATTTTTATACTTCTCTCCCCTGGAACGCTTGATCATCATCCTTCGCTTTATAAAAGTTTTTCTCACCGAAGGCTTTATATTTAAGGATAAAAATATTAATGAGAAAATCGCCCGGGACGGCTATCAGAGAATAGAGCGTTTCCTTGAAGGAAAAGAATACCTTGACCTTAAGCTTCTTGATCTTTTGGAAAATTCTGAGGACACTATCCAAAGGATAATCAATTTTCTTGATATATCCCCTACTGACGAACAAATCAAGAAGGCATTGAATTTTGTAAGACCTGATTTAATAAACTCTTAAAAAAACAGGGACGGTTCTTTTTTTTTGTTTTTGTGAAAGGAATTTTAATATGGATCAAATCTTTTATGAAATATTCGAACAGATGCACAGACAGGGACCTGGCAAACCTGAATACACAAAAAAAGCTTTTTCTTTCTGCCAACTTCCACAAAATCCTCAAATCCTGGATATTGGATGCGGAACTGGATCTCAGACCATTTCTCTGGCTGAAAGCACAGACGGACTGATCACGGCTGTTGACAACCACAAGCCTTTTCTTAAACAACTCCAAAAAGATGTAAAACAACGAAAGCTGGATTCCCAAATAAAAATTCTTCATGCTGATATGAACCAACTTGATTTGAAGCAAAATTTCGATCTTATCTGGAGTGAAGGCGCCATTTTCATTATAGGATTTAAAAAAGGCTTGAAGGAATTTAAAAAGTTTTTAAAACCAGGTGGGTTCATGGCCCTCACAGAAGTGGCATGGATAAAGGAAAATCCTCCTCCAGAGGCGGTTTCATTCTGGGAAAAACAATATCCGGCCATAAGAGATATCGATCAAAATCTAAAGATTATTCAGAACGCTGGATACAAGCTGATCCATCATTTTATTATGCCCCGTGACGCATGGGATGAATTCTACTCAAATCTAAAAGACATAACAAAAAAAATGAAAAAGAAATACAAAGATAACCCGGAAGCCAAAAAGACACTTGATATGGTTTCTCAGGAAATCGAAGCTTATGAACAATTCGGTGAATTTTACGGTTATGTATTTTATATCTTAAAAAATTAAAACCAGATCTTTTTTATTATCCTGGATTATTCACGAGTCGAGGTTGCTGTATATGCAAGGCGCAGGGCATGAAGTCGTGGTCCTTTACTTCGAATGCCCTGTAACGAAGCAGATGCAGCAAGATCGGCTCGCCTCAATGGTAAAAAAATGGCGATTAGAATAAAAAATATTAACAAAAAAACATTCAAAAACATCGTTCTTGATAAAAACTTGTATATCGCTGAAAATAAATTAGTAATGAAAACATCGCCATTTTTTTATGAATAGTTCAGGTTATTTGTTCTTGACGTATTTATCAAACCATTCGAACATCTCAGCCAGCACATGAAGCACTGATTCTCTGGCTCTGTAGCCGTGGCTTTCATGAGGGAGCATCACCATCCGGACCGTAGCTCCATGGCCCTTAAGAGCATGGAACAAGCGCCGAGATTGGATGGGAAAGGTTCCCGAGTTATTATCTTTTTCCCCATGGATGAGAAGAATGGGCTCATTGATCTTATCCGCATGCATAAACGGAGATATTTTAAAGTATATTTCCGGGGCTTCCCAAAGAGTTCGGCGTTCGCTCTGGAATCCAAACGGGGTCAGAGTCCGGTTATAAGCTCCGCTTCGGGCAATGCCGGCAGCAAAAAGGTCACAATGAGCCAGAAAATTGGCGGTCATAAAAGCGCCGTAGCTGTGGCCTCCCACACCCACCTTTTCAGGATCAATGATACCCTGATCATCCAGATAGTTTATGGCTGCTTCAGCTCCCATGACGATCTGCTCAATAAAGGTATCGTTCATGGTCTCTGGGTCCCCCACAATAGGCAGTTGAGCCCCGTCCAGCACCGCATATCCTTGAGTGACATAGAAAAGCTGGGACGTGCCTCTAAAAAAGGTGAACCGGTTGGGTGAGCTTCGGACCTGACCAGCCACACTGGGATCACTGTATTCCAAAGGATAAGCCCAGAATACCAGAGGAAGTCTCTCCCCTTCCTCATAATCAGGAGGCAGGTAAAGAGTGCCGCTGAGGTCAACTCCATCTTCTCTTTTATACTTGACCAGCTTTTTGATCATTCCGGTCATCTGAGGGGCTGGGTCTTTATAATCAGTCAAAGCTCTGCGCTGATCACTTTTCAAATTCACCACAAAATAATTAGGAGGTTCTGTTTTGGACTGATAGCTGATGATGATCTGATCTCTGAAATCCCCCAAAAAATCAACAAACGATTCGTAGCAGTTCTCTCCTGATTGGAATAAGCGTTCTTTTTCCATGGATTCAAGGTTGAATTTATCCAGAAAAGGACGTTCTCCCTCTGGATTGGCTCCTCTTCCGCTGAGATAGATCCAATCTTCATCCTGAAGAATAACCGATTCCCCATTAGAAGTGGTGGTGTAAACCGGATAACCCGGGTCATTATAGCGGTCATGGATGCTGAGATCGAAAATCTTTTTGGGTTCCTGAGACAGATCCTCCACATTAACCAGATAAGTAGTCCTCCAGCGCCGCTTCCAGTCATATTCTGTCAGAAAGGCCATCCCCGGATTCTCCAGCCAGCTGATTCCTGAATAGCGGTGTTTGATCTTTAAAACTTCCTGGGGCTCTTCTGTGAATGGATAGGACAAAGTCATCATCTTGTCCCGATGAGGAACTTCTTTTTCAGGATCCCCTTCATCCAGGGCTTCCACCCAGATAAGAGTGGCTGGCTCAAGAGCCCGCCAATCCACAGAACGGATGCCTTCAGGCACTCCCCTCATAGGAACATCATCTGCCAGCGGAACTTCAGCCAGCAGATGGACCAATTGACCCTCCATATCCCAAATCTCAAGGTTGTGGGTGAAATAATAATAAGGAACACTGTAAGAATAAGGTTTTTTGACTTTGTGAACCAAAAGAAGCTTTCCATCTGGAGAAGGAGAAGCCCCCGCATAAACACCCGGTTCTCCTATCTTCTCAGCCTCTCCGGTGAACACATCGATCTTTAGTAATTGGGAGGTGGCGTAATAAGTGAACAATTTCTCGTCATAGGGGGTTTCCAAAAGGTCCTGATAGGTCCATACTTTGGCGTATTTTCCGGAAACTTCCTGAATATAGGGTCCCACAGGTACTTTGGGCTCTTCAGGAGGTTCTCCTCTGTCTTCAGGAACCATATAAGCCAGAATATGCTGGTTATCCGGAAGCCAGGTAAAACCTGAACTAAGGACCGCATTGACATTTGGATCGGTGAGTTTTTTCACTTCCCCTGTTTTGGTTTCCACTGCCCACAGTTCCACGCCATTCTCCAGATAATGTGTGAGGGCAAACCAGGAGCCGTCATTAGACCAGCGGGGAAATCCAAACTTGGCTTCTTCAGGAAGCTCTACTGGTATAACAGTTCCATCCTGGATTGACTTTATGGTCAAAGAGGTCATGAAATAAGTCTGCTGTTGGGCGTTGTTTAATGGAGTGATGCGAATTCCGGCCAATCGGAGCAGAGGTTGAGCCATATACGCGATAGAGGGCATGGTCTCATAGGTATACAAAAGAACTATGTCTCCGTCCGGGCTCAAAGAAGCTTGAGGCGGTGGCGGCGCATCCAGGATATCGATCACTTCTTGAGGCGGCTTTTTATAAGGCTCCTGTGCCTGTAAGATCAGACCGCTCATGAAAATAAACAGACATAAAAACACACAACATTTCTTTTTCATATTCATGATATTCCCTCCCAAATTGACATCATTTTTGTGCTTTAAATATAACCCATCATAGTACAAAAAAAGAAGAAATCCAATCTTTTTTATTCAT
>JAWLEN010000145.1:0-4854 GCA_041686095.1 Candidatus Aminicenantota bacterium | reverse complement strand
TATGACGGCACAGAGTATCATGGCTGGCAGATCCAGCCCCAAAAAAGAACCATTCAAGGGTTGATTGAAGAAGCCCTTTATCATTTCAAATCAAAAAGGATTCCCGTCATAGGCGCAGGAAGAACAGATGCGGGCGTGCATGCCGCCGCCCAAACAGCTAATTTCAAAGCTGACCTGAGCATTCCAGACAGCGAACTGCTGAATGCTCTAAACGGAAATCTTCCTCCAGATATCCGGATCACCAAAGTGGAAACCGTCAGCATGGATTTCCATTCCCGGAAAAGCGCCCGGTCAAAAATATACCGGTACAGAATCTTTAATGCTGCGGATATAACGCCGTTTCAAATAAGATACGTTCTTTTTCATCCCAAGCCTTTGGATCTTCAAAAAATGAAAGAAGCAGCCTTGCTTTTTGTCAGGGAGGACGACTTCAGCGCTTTTTCATCAAACCGACTCCGCCATCCTGTAAAGAAAGTCATCCGCTCAGAGATCGAACAGCAGGAAAAAGAAATTATCTACACAGTGGAAGCTGAGGGATTTCTTAAATACATGGTAAGAACCATGGTCGGAGCGCTTATTCTGGCGGGCAGAGAAAAGATAGCCCCAGAGACCATTGATGGCTTATTCAAGGAGAAAAAACGGTCACCTTTGATTCCCACAGCTCCAGCTAAAGGTCTCTGCCTCCTGCGAGTAACATATTGATATATGTGATTCTTCACAAAAATGAATCAAACAAGAGTGATGAACCATTCATGTCATCTTTTTGGCCATCACCACTGCATCTTCATCAGGCCGGCTGTAGTAATTTTTTCTGATCCCCGCTTCTTTGAATCCAAATTTTTTATACAAAAACCGGGCTGAGTTATTAGATTCTCTGACTTCTAAAATAACGATCTTAGCCCCTCTTCTTTTTATAATCTCCAGTATCCGGCCTAAAACTGAGCTCCCAATACTCATTCTCCTAAAATCCGGATGAACCGCAAAATTGCTGATCTGGACCTCTCCTCCGATCTGCCAGAAAATAACATACCCGATGAGTCTTTGAGTCTCAGGATGAATCACCACATAAGGAAAAGAGATATCATAATTCTGGATCTCTCCCTCAAAAGAGGACAAATGCCATGGATTTGAAAAGGATTTTTTTTCTATATCCATAACAAACCGCAGATCCCCTCTGGTCATCCTGCGAAGATAAAAAGAGCTTTCTGAAGACAAAGGTTTGCTAATGATTTTCCTCCGCCTGCGATTTTCTTAAATATAAAGGCTTTATCTCTCTAAAATCAACTTCTTTTTTTTTCATGAAAATCTCATGGCCTAAACAGCCTACTTCATAGGCTGTAAAAAGACTCCGGGAAGAAAATCTGGCTTTGTCTTTAAGGTACTTAAATATTGTTTTTTTATAAGTCTGACACCCGCTTCCTATAAAATGAATAAGTCGGTTGGGAGGAAGCTGGGATAAAAACAAGTCTGGGGTGGTGCAGCCCTGGGGAATGATTTCTTTCAAATCCGAACCCTCAAACTCATACAAAGCTGTGTAAATCTCCCCTTTTTTGGCATCTATCAAGGGACAAATAAGCTGGATATAGGGGTTTTTTAACTTCAAAGCCAATGCTTTTAAGTTAGAGACAGATGCTACCTTTTTTTGGGTTACAAAAGCCATGGATTTAACAGTGCTTATGCCGATCCGAATCCCAGTGAAAGATCCCGGCCCTACGGCCAAGGCATATCCTTGTATGTCTCTGACCTGAAGTCCTTTTGTCTTCAGCATCAAATCTATGGAAGGGAGAAGCCTTTCCGAATGGGTTAGAAAAGAATCTGAATTAACCTCTGCAATCAGCTTTTTCCCTTGAACCAGAGCCACTGATCCGGTAAATGATGTTGTGTCCATTGAAAGAATGAGCACTCTTCTATTTATCCTCCATTTTCTGGGCATAAGAAAACAATCCACCCGCTTCATAGATCTGTCTCTGCACCGGACTCATGGGTTCAATTTCAAAGGAATCTCCGGATGTCATGTTTTTGGCCCGGCCGCTTTTTATATCAACCTCTACCTTATCTCCGGTTTTAAGGACTCCTTTTTCCACCAGATTCTCAATTCCAGGGGCTCTCAACACAGGAAAACCTGAATTCACGGCATTGCGGAAATAAATGGCTCCAAAAGAAGGGGCTATAATCAGACTCACCTTAAGAGCGGCAAAGCAGTCCACAGCCTGCTGCCTGGATGAACCGGCTCCAAAATTTCTTCCAGCCACCAGAATGTCCCCGGGTTTGACTTTGGAGGAAAAATCTTTCCAGCCCTCCAGATTACCCAGAGCGTATTGACCCATTTCAGTTATCTCAGTGATATGAAGATAGGCGTTGTGATAAATCTGGTCTGTGTCAATATCCTCAATCAGCTTTCCTTTTTGATCTTTTAAGACCCATAGATTTCCAGTAAAAACAAATTCTCTCATTTACAGATCCTCAGGACTGGCAATCCTTCCCAGCACACAGGAGGCAGCCACCACTTGAGGGCTGGCCAGATAATTGTTTCCTTTTCCCTGTTTTCCAGCAAAATTCCGGTTAGCTGTGCTGATTTGAGTCTCCCCTTCCCCGGTTAATCCAATATGCCCTTCAGCGCATCCGCTGCACCCAGGATTTCGGATCACAGCACCGCTTTCAAACAAATCTTCCAAAACGCCCTGCTTTATCATCTCTGAATACACTTTTCGGGTAGCTGGTGCGATTCGGAGCATCACCCCCGGCTTAACCTTTCTTCCCCTAAGCACATCCGCCGCTGCTTTAAGGTCTTCAATGCGTCCGTTGGTGCAGGAACCAATAAATCCGGAATCAATAGAGACATGCTTCAGGTCCTTAACTTCTTTCACATTGGTGGGCAGATAAGGAGCCGCGGCTTGGGGAGGGAGTCCGCTGATGTTGATTTGAACCTCTTCAGCGTACTGAGCATCTGAGTCTGCCTGGACAGGCTTGTGATCGACCCCGGTTAAACTCTTCATTTCCTGAACAAATCCATCATTGACTTCAGGGACAAAACCAACAATACCCGCCATTTCTGTCACCATGCTGCACAGAGTGATGCGTTCAGAAAAAGAAAGATTCCGGGCTGCCGGCCCGTAAAATTCCACAGCTTTGAGAGCGGCTGTCCGGGTTCTCAATCGGCTGAGTATGAATAAAGTCAAATCTTTGGCTGATGCCGGATATTGAAACTCTCCTTCCAAAAACACTTTGATTGTTTCAGGAACTTCAAACCAGGTTTTTCCTGTCTTAAAAGCAAAAGTGATATCCACATCTCCCATTCCCTGGCCAAAGCTATCCACTGCGCCCAGTATATTCATGTGGCTGTCTGTGCCCACCACCGTGCTTCCGGATGCGGCATGGCCTTTTTCTATCAAAACATGAGAACCGATTCCCTCATCCACATCATACACTTTTATTCCTTTTTCTCTGGCAAATTCCCGGCATATCTGCTGATTATCTGCATATTTTATGGAACAGGCAGGCACTGAGAGGTCAAAAGTGAAAAAAGTCTTGTCTTTATCCTCAACCGGTGCGTCTCCGTACTCTCTTTGAAAATTCTTCACCACATTGGGCCCTCCGAAGTCCCGGGCCGAGCGCACATCCAGTCCTATCCACACGATTTTTCCAGGACTCACCTCCTGTTGGGTGTGGTTTTGAATTATTTTTTCGATTACTGTCAAACCCATCTTTCCTGCCTTATTTTACAGTTTCTCAGCCACAGCCTGGGCCATATCCAGAGTTGAGGATGTTCCGCCCAGATCATAGGTCCTCACTTTTCCCTCTTTGATCACTTCGGCAACCGCCCTTTCCAGTCTTTCCGCTTTTTCTTCCTCACCCAGCCAATCAAACATCATTTTCACAGCCAGCAGCATGGCTGTGGGATTCACTTTATACATCCCTGTGTACTTAGGAGCCGAACCGTGGGTGGGTTCAAACACCGCATAGTCATCTCCGATATTCCCGCTGCAGGCAAAGCCCAGGCCTCCCACCAGCTGAGCAGAAAGGTCAGAAATGATGTCCCCGAACAGATTCTCTGCCACCAGAACCGAATAATCCTGAGGATTCTTCACCAGCCACATGGCCATGGCATCCACATTGGTCTCCCAGAATTCCACATCCGGGTATTCCTTGGCGATTTTCCGTGCAATATCCAGGATAAAACCTCCTGTTTCTCTCAGCACATTGGGTTTCTCCACGATGGTGACAGATTTCCTGTTGTTCTCTCTGGCATAATCAAAAGCCTTTTTCACAATCCGGGTGCAGGCTTTTCGAGTCATGATCCGGGTGGACACCGCCAGATCTTCATTGGGCACATCCATGAATTTTTTCATCTTGGGATGAATGGAAAAAGCTTTTTTGACCTCTTCCGGCACAGGATGCCACTCCACTCCCGCGTACATGCCTTCTGTGTTTTCTCGAAAGATCACCAGATCAATATCATCCCGGTAGTTTAAAGGATTTCCGGGATAAGCCTTACACGGCCTTAAGTTAGTGTACAGGTCAAACTCCTGTCTCAAACGAACAATAGGGCTGAAATAAACATATCCTTTTCCTTTTAAGGAAGGATCCAGCTCTTTGTCCGCATCTTCTTTGGGCTTGGAAGTGATGGCTCCGAAAAGACAGGCTTCGGTGTCTTTGAGAAGCTGGACAGTGCGGTCAGGCAGAGGATTTCCTTCTTTGCACCAGAACTCCCATCCAATATCACCTTCCACATATTCTGCGTCAAATTCCATTTTTTTCAGCACCTTTAGGGCTGCCTCAATAACATCTTTTCCTACCCCGTCTCCGGGCAGAACCGCTATTTTATGTTTGGCCATGGCTCACTCCTTTCTTTTT
>JAWLEN010000036.1:13098-21688 GCA_041686095.1 Candidatus Aminicenantota bacterium | reverse complement strand
ACCTTCACCAGACCTCCCGGCCTACGCCATCTCCGGTTGATATCTCTTTATGGATATTTTCCTTCCGCACGAGAGAGAGAAGGTCAGAAAGTTGATATTTTTTGTTTTGTAAAGGACGGATTATCAACTGATCATCTTCCAGGATTATATCCACAACATATCCCTCTTTAACGCCTAATTCCTTGGCAAAGGATTTAGGAATCCGCAGTCCCAAGCTGTTTCCCCATTTCTGGATTTTAGTCACCATATCATGTCTCCATGTATATACAATGAATATACATTAAATTGAGGACTCTGTCAAGTCTTTTAGCTCCATTTTCATTAATTAAATACAGTGCCGTCTGATGTCACGATTTTCGTTGCCGGTAGAATCGGAGGAAAAATGAGTGAGGCTCTTGAGAGCAAAGGCATCGATTTTATTTCTTTTTCAGGAACCGTAGAGGACGCTGTCACCCAGGCACTTAAATAAACCTGGAAAATAGGAATTTCATATAGATTCTGATTGTTTATTTTTTCTTATCCGACGGAAAAAACTCAGTTACTTCCCTTTCTAAAAAATAACTGATCACAGTACGGATCAAAACGATACTGCCCAAAACCGCCATATCATTCAGCGTGGGATGTGCAATGGTTCGGATAATATCCGCGGCAATAAGGAATTCCAGACCGAGAAGCAAATAGGAACCTAACTGGTGACGCAGGGCTTCCCTTGCCCTATAGATGGATATGTGTTTAAACCGTTTGAATTCCAGTCTGAGGAGCCGAAAGACAATCAGGATAACTCCCCAGACAATAACAGCAACGCCTACAATACCAATAACGGTAGAAACCAGGTGCAGTATTTCTTTCATGGATTTTACTCCTCGTTGTCTTTGATTTTAAAATCCAGCTGTTTCAAGCCAGTACAGGAAGAGAACCAACACCACAGCTGCTGGGATGACCACAACCCAATCATTCACTTTGAACAGTTCTGGAAAAGTTATGGTGCCGAATTCTCCTTTTTTCAGTATACCGTTTCTGACTTTAGGATATAGAGAAGCGTAAAGTCCTGCACCAACAATAATTCCGATCAATCCTCCTACCAAAGCGTCCAGATATCCGTTACCAACAGCTCCGGCAATAGTTCCGGGACAGTAGCCAAGAACTGCAAAACCGACACCGAATATCAAACCGCCAATGACACTCATTCCCACTGATCCGGGTTTAGGGTACAATTTGACCCATCCCATGGATTTCATAAAATAAATACCTATCATTCCTGTTACAGCGGCGGTGAGCATAATTTTCAACACTGTAAAATCTTCTAAAAGCAGTTGACCGATTATGACATTGTATTTTGTTGCTCCGCCTTTTTGAAGAAGGAATCCGAAAATAATACCAAAAAGCAAACCCCAGATAAGTGATGATCTGTCAGATATTTTTTGTTTTTTCATGATGCCTCCTTGTTAGGCAATAAAATTATAGAGTAAGAAGGCAGCAGCAATACCTCCAATGAAAAAACAGACAGCAGATACCCAGCTGGAAACGACTAGCTGTAAAGTGCCGCTGATTCCGTGTCCGCTGGTACAGCCGCCAGCCCAGCGGGCGCCGAAACCCAAGCAGATTCCTCCCAGAACGGCTGCGATTAAGCGAGGGATCGGTTCAGGACCAAAGGCAGCAGACCACTTGGAAGGCACCCACAGCCAGTTAAAATCACCGGATAAAAGAGAGGAGACTAGAGAGCCGATAATAATGCCAAAGACCAGCATCCACTCCCAGTCAATAACCGGTTTGAATTCCTGATAGTAGGGTTTTTGTTCGACTTTTTCCCCTATAAAAAGTTTTTCTAGCATACCGCTGGTTCGGGCAAAAGCAGTTGAACAGCCGATGGGTTTTTTTGATATCAAAAAAGTAAACCAGCTTAGTATACCGATACCTGCACCCGCTACATAGGGTGACCAGCGTGTTTCTGTCAACCACTCCATTTTATCCTCCTGTTATTTATGAACATCCCAATGTTTAGGTGTGTTGAGATAATTTGTGAAATATCGAGATCCGTGGGGGTTTTCACAAACCTTACAGCGCTTTGTGTAACCAGCGGCACTGTATCCGGTCATACCTCCCGCCACATTATAGACATCCTTGAATCCATGCTGTCGCAGAAGGCTTGTTCCCAGACTGGACCGGTGTCCTGTACTGCAGATAAGTATTGTGGGTTTTTCTGTATCCAGTTCTTTATATCTGGTACGTAAATCCGGAGCAGGAATATTTACAGCCCCTTCAATATGATTGTCTTCGTATTCACTGGGTGCACGCACATCCAGCAGAACGAAATTGGAAGAGCCTGTGGCCAACTCGTGCAGATCCTCTGCTGAGATTTGATTTACGGAATTGGTGCGAAGACCCGCGACAGCCCAGGCAAACATACCGCCGTCCAGATAGCCTGTAATCCTATCCATTCCCACCCTTCGTGCCCATACATTAGCCTGCACAGCCTGTTCGTAATCAGCGGCGACGATGAGAATGTCCTTATCCGTGGGCAGAACCCATCCTGCAAACGTGGGGAAATTACCCCCCAAATCAATATGCCAGGTCCCAGGAACATGCTGACTGCCAAAGGCATCATAACTCCGGGCATCAAGAACAACAATATTGGGATCTTTCATTTTTCCCTGAAATTGTTTGGGAGAAAGTTCAGCAAGATTCGGAAGATCGGATATCAGAGCCGGTCCTTTACGGTTAATATCACTGCAGCGGCTGAAATAATCAGGAGCCGGAGGCATATTGGAAGTCAGGGAAGTGATAAATTCAGCTTTGTCTTTAATTTGAAGTGCCGGATTATAGGTGCGCTCATAGCCTATAGTGGTGCGCCATTTGGCACCCATGGCTCGTCCGCATAAAGAACCAGCCCCGTGAGCCGGATAAACTTCACAATAGTCGGGAAGTTTAAGCAGTTTTTCATGCAAACTGTGATAGAGTTTTTCTGCCAATTCTTCAGCTCTATTTGGAAATAGATCTGGCCGTCCCACGTCACCTACAAAAAGAGTGTCACCGACAAAAACTCCCAGAGGCCCATCACCCCGGGATTTATCCGCAATCACATAGCTGATGTGTTCGGGTGTGTGTCCGGGTGTTTCCAGTACTTTCAGTTCCATGTCCTCTAAATCAATGGTATCGCCTTCTGATAAGCCGATATGTTCAAAGTCACATTTGGCAGATTTTGGAGCATAAATGGTGGCACCGGTCTTTTTAGCCAGATCCATGTGTCCGGAAATAAAGTCTGCATGCAGATGAGTTTCCAGAATATGGGTGATATTCACACCCAGATTTCGAGCTTCATCAATATAAAAATCAATGTCCCGCTTGGGATCAATGACGGCACAGGATTCTTTTCCGGCAAGGATGTAGGAACTGTGAGCAATTTTCCCAATAAAATAATGTTTAAGTAACATGTTCACCTCCGTGGATTAATATCATTTTATATATATATAAAATAAAATACAGCAATAACAACGAGAATAAAAAGAAATGTCATTCCGCCTCCGGCTTTAAAGTAGTCCCGATTTCTGTAACCTCCGGGTGTGATATACATGGCATTCACCTGATGAGTGGGAAGAATGAAAGAATTAGCAGCGCAGACGGCTACCAATAGCACCAGGGGGCGGGGATCTAATTGGCCAATCATTGCCATATTGATAACCAGAGGAGCCAGGACAATGGTGGAAGCTACATTGGACATAAAAAGGGAAAACAGAGTAGCAAGAACAGCAATGGCAAACAGCATCAATAGAGGATGTCCTCCCTGAACCACATCCATGACTTTCTCGGCCAGGAAAGCAGCCGTTCCTGTTTTTTCCATAGCCATTCCCAAGGGTATAAGACCGGCTATAAGAAACACAACTTTCCATTCAATCGCTTTGTAAGCTTCCTCAACATGAATGACACCCGTTAAAATCATGGCTACAGCACCGGAAAAGAGTGAGATGGAGATGGGGAATCCGGCTATGGTAAGGGCAATGGCGGCTGTAAAGCAAGAAATGGCTATCCAGGCTTTATTTCCCCCCTTTTTTTCTGCTTCAAAGGGAGTGATAATAACAAAATCACGGTTCTTCTTCAGTCGGTTCATATTCTCCCATAATCCGTGTACGACAAGGGTATCACCAGCTTTGATTTTCCGATCTGAGAAGTCTCCTTTGATCTGTTTGTCTCTGCTGAAAAAAAGAATCGGCTCTACAGCATAATTTTTCCGAAAGGCCAATTGGCGTATGGAATTGCCTATCAGCGAGGAATGGGGCGGAATGATGATTTCTGCAAATCCGGCAGCGGTCGGATCATCTAAATTCTCAAACTCTTTTAGTTTTTCATGAAATCTGAGTTGAAAATCAGCTGCAAAACGTTCAATATCTTTAGGGTCACCAAGCAGGACTATTTCCTGTCCGGATTTAAACTGGGTATTTCGCCAGGGGGCATATTCAATCTGTTCTGTTTTGGATACGGCAATAATGTGCAGGGAATATCGATTCCACAGTCCTGAACTTTCAGGTGTTTGACCTATCAGACTGCTGTTTTCCGGAATTGAATACCGGTAGATGGTAAAGGGCAAATGCCAGGTATCAATGAGTTTTTCTTGTTCAGATGTTTTTTCTTTTTCTGAATTCATGTGCGGAAGCACCCATTTGCCGAAAAAAAGAAAAAAAAGGATTCCGGCTGTCAGTAAAATTAATCCAGCAGGCGTCACAGCAAACAGACCGTATGGCTTCAGCTCTGAATTGCGAAGAAGATCATTCAAAAGAATCAGGGGGCCTGATGCGATCATGGTTAATGTCCCACCCAGGATAGCGGCAAAACCAACCGGCATGATCAGTTCCGAGGCCGGAATCCGTTCACGCTTGGATATGTTTAGCACGGCAGGCAGAAAAAGGGCGGCGGCACCTACATTCTGCATAAAAGAGGAAATCAATCCGACTGCAGTGGAGGTCAGAGTGATAATTTTTGATCTTCTTTTACCGGCAAGACGAATAAGAAATTTTGACAATGTATTCATGATACCGGTTTCCGCAATTCCATTTCCCATAATCATGACAGATATCATGGCGATGACTGCATTACTGGAAAATCCAGATAATGCTTCCAAGGGTTTAAGAATACCAGTCCATCCGAGTGCCAGCATGCAGAGAATGGCAATTAGATCAATGCGGAATATTTCAAAGATCAGCAGGATAATGGTAATGATCAAAATGGCGAGAACAGTTGCTATTCCTATCTCCATTTATTATCTCCGCTGTTCAAAAAAATATTCTTATTAATTATTCTGTTTATCCTTATTAATAAGACAGGAAATTCGATTTTCTGTTGATGCTGATTTTCTTCCCTTTCATAAAATTGCCGCCCTCTGAAAAATTTCACCACCCATCATACCTATAAAAAAGAATAAGGGTCAACAATAAATTCACAAAATGAAAGAATCATAAAGAATAGAAGATCTTTGCTAGCAAAGGTTTATACTTAGCCAAACATGTTGTATATTATGCGCGCGATGTCACATCAAAGATTATGTGAGGAGGCCGCATGAAGAAAAACAATCTCATCTCATTTGCACTCCTGATCTTATTGATTCCAGAATGAACCATCCCGCCATGAACATAACCGGCCTCGGACGCCCCCTGGATTTCAAATATCCCGGCAATTGGGATATTTTTTTTCTGACCCTGGCTGTCACTATCTTCGGCATAGGATTCCAGCTGATTTGGGGACCCGGAGGGATCCAGGCTGTGCTGTGGGGACTGGGAGCTGGTTTATCCATATTTTTGACTTGGGCCATAGGACGCGAGCTGGATCCGGATCACATCATTTCAGATTTTATAGCAGCCGGGCTCACTTTAATAGGATTATTCATCTGGGGAATTCCAAGCCTGATATTTCTTTTCTGGCTGCTCCTGGCTGTCCGCATCCTAAACCGCACCACAGGAAAAGCAGCCACAATTTTGGATTCCCTTGGTTTGATAGCGCTTGGAGCCTGGTTGTCTTATCAGGGAAGCTGGATCGCGGGATTGTTGAGCGCTGTGGTTTTGTTTTCAGATAGTCTCCTGCCCCAGGGAAAAAAGCGCCAGATCTTTTTGGCGGTTGTGAGCCTGGGAGCTTCATCGGCAGCGTTGATTTTCGGAAAAGGCATTGGAAGCCGGATGAATATATCCTGGGAAGCTGCGGTCACCCCTCTATTGGCAGCCGTTGTTTTTTTCCCGGTTGTGATTCAAAGCCGCCACATCAGGAGCCTTATGGATCAGACAGGGGAGAGGATGATTCCTGCCCGGGTCCAAGCTGGCCAAGTTCTCGCTCTTGCATTTTGGCTTTTGATATCATTCTGGAGGGGTTTTCCTGGTTTGATCTCAACACTGCCTGTGGGAGCAGCGGCTTTAGGAGCCGGCATTTTTCATCTCATTCGGATTTTAAAATCCAGATAAATGCTTATCATAAAGACTTTAACTTGATATATAAGTTATAAAATTTAATTAAGGAGAGAGGCATGAAAAGGATTCGAGAGTCTATTCTGTTCTTATTGCTTTTTAGCCTTGTGTTCGTTTTTTTAGTGGGTTTAAAGTCCCTTGAAGAAGAAAACATTGAAGATGTTTATACCATCGTGGATAACAACTGCAGTGTGTCCGGATGCCACCAGGGAAGAAGACCCCCTAGAGGATTGAACCTGGAAAGAGATCAGTTTCTGGACTCTGTTATCGATATTCCCAGTCAGGAAGTGCCGTCTTTAAATTTGGTGGACACCGAAGATCCCGAGAAAAGTTATCTGTTGATGAAAATAAAGGGAAGCCCTGAGATCAAAGGATCCTCTATGCCGCTTTATGCCCCACCTCTGTCATCAGAAGATATCCAAATCATTCAGGATTGGATAAAAAGTTTAAAAGAACAGCAGTGATTGGATCAAAAAACACCGGATCGAAACAGAGCCCATACAAGAACAAAAACCAGCAAGACCGCCATAACCGCCAAAGAAGTTCTTTTTAAAATTGTTTTTCTCATGTTTTTTCCTCTCAATCCAGGAATGAAAAGATTTCCATGTGGATCTGTTTGTCTTTAACTCCCATATCCTTTAAATTTTGAATGCTGTTTTCAATCAGCATAGGAGGCCCCACCACATAAAATCCTTTCTGAGACAGATCGTCTCCGCAGTACTTTTTGATTTTTTCCTGATCGATGTATCCTTTTTCCCCTGTCCAATCCTCTTTCGGATTGCTGAGAACATGAATCACTTTCAGTGAAGGATATTCTCCTTTTTCTATTTCCTCCAGTTCTTCTCTAAACACTATGGAGTCCTGGTTGGGATTCCCGTAAAGAAGGGTGACCGGCAGTGTTTCTTTTTGATCCCTCATGTATCGGAGCATGGAGATGAGAGGTGTGATGCCTATCCCTCCGGCAATAAACACCAGCTCTTTTTCTTCAGGATGAAAGAGATAAGAAAACCGTCCGAAGGGAGCGTGAACCACCGCCTTATCTCCGGGTTGGGTCTCTCCCACAGTGGAGGTAAAATCTCCCAGTGCCTTGATAGTGGAGCTCAGGTATTCCTTTTGACTGGGGCTTGATGAGATGGTCCAGTGGTGTTCTTCTTCAGGAAGGCCTCTTCCTCTTAAAAACTTAACAAACTGAAACTGGCCGGGAAAGTAGTCAAAGATATTTTTTCCTTTGGGTGGTGAAAGTTTCACGGTCCAGACTTTGTTGGCTTCCTCTTTGACTTCTGTGACTTCATACGGATTCCGGGCAAGAATCCACGGTCTTATGAAACGGTGATAAACAAAAGCCCACACAGCCACACTAAAAAGCAGAATCCAGAGGATCCGTAAAGGGACCAGACGAAGGTCACTCCCCACATACCAGCTGTGAGAAAAAGCAAGAACAATAAGAAGGGGACTGAGAATATCATGCGAAACCCTCCACCGTTCAAATTTCAGATTGATCTTATTCTGATAGACACTGATAAGAACATTGAGGAACACCAGAAAGAGGGCTGTCTTTCCCAGCCATATATACAGATTCCCCCCAAAAATCAGTCTCCATCCAGCTCCTCCGGCCATCAAGAGGAGAGGATGAAAAAGCAGCAGAAAAACAGCAAAGATGGAAATATTTCTGTGGTACCGGATCACGATATCGAATCCAAAAGTACGGGTTATCCATTTGAACCGGCCAGCCAGAAGTGCCTGGAGAGCCAGTATGGTGATCCCCATAAGGGCAAATCCTCTCCCCGTATTCCAGAGAAAATTTTGATTGGAATGACCAAAAGTCAGAGCAAGAATCAAGGGGAGGATAACAATGAAAATATACAAGATGACTTTGAGTGTTCCTTTAACCATTATGGATCTCCTTAATCCCAAATTGTTGTGATTTTATACCCCAACCCATATTATCCAAGAAACTCTCTATGATTGAACAATTCATCATACTGTTGAAAAGCAAATCAAGTCAACAAGAAATCAGCAGGATGTATGGATTGATTATAAATCACAGATGATGATTAAAACCGCGCAAAAAGGGTGGCGGTTATGAGCATCAAACAGTAAACCACGGCCGCAACCACATAGGGTATCTTTCCTGTCTTGTTTAAGGA
>JAWLEN010000036.1:0-12998 GCA_041686095.1 Candidatus Aminicenantota bacterium | reverse complement strand
TTGTTTAAGGAGAGGTCCCCGGAGAGAAGTAGTTCAGCAGTTTTATACCCGACAGGGTCCCTTACTGCCAGAGCATAATAGGGAAGCCTTGAGGTTATCCGGAACAATGCTTTGAGCATATGAGTGAGGGCTACAACAGGGAGAAAGATGAGACTAAAGGTTTTCAGAGAATCCATTAAAGATGTGCGGTTCACGTATTTTCCTATGATGCCAGGGATAAGGAAAAGTATTGCGGGAAGGCCTACAAAAAGCACCAAAGCATGAATAAGATGCCCCAGTTCTCCGGAAGCTCCCAGCCAGGAAGTGATGTGATCCGGGATATAAACCATGGCGTCTTCCGCCGCAGACCATTCTTCAGATATTTCCCATACAGTCAGCCCGCTGGCCGGAAAGAGAAGAAAAAATTCGGCTGCAGTGAGCTTAATAGAACTGAAGAGGTCAGACATAGGCTTGCGCAGAGAAAAACTCAAGTTATTGTAAGGGCAGACCTTGAGACAGTTGGTGCACACCAGGCAGCTCCGGTTGTCTTTTATTTGGGGAGGATAGAGATTGCTGGTGCAGCTTCGGGCAGTCAGAGTGTAGCTGTTTTGAGGAGCTACGCAGTCTTTGGTGGTGCAATTTTTACAGACTTCCTTATCCCTGGCTCTCCATTCAAATAGAGAACAGCAGGAATAAAGTCCAAGCAGGCGTCCCACCGGGCATAAATAGTCACAAAAAGCCCGTTTCTCATAAACAATTCCCACCACTACGGCTGTGCCAAAAAGAAAAAGAAAAAAAATAGCCATGCGTTCGGGAAACCGGTGAGCCCAAAAAGTGCGGATGAATCCCAAGAGAGCCAGAGAGTAAAAGAGAGTGATGCCCCATCCAGAGGTAAAAAAGCGCGGGACCTTGCGTTTTAGTCCGATCTTGCTGAAAAGAGAATTTACAAGTTCCAGAAGTCAACAAAAATTAGTCAGGATCAGCTAAGAAAAGCGTATTAAAAAATAAAAACTTCTCTTGATTTTATTTTAAATGCATGTTAACTTATGGTGAATAATTAACAACAGTTAATAAAAATAAAATAATTAACCATTGTTAATATATTTTTTAAGGATATTAAAAAAAATGGAAGATAACGAATACATCACCATCCCTCAATTGGCTGAGATTTTAGGAATAAGTCGAGTGGCTGTGTATAAAAAAGTTAAGAAAGGCGAGATCGAAGCCATAAGAATCGGAAGGAATTTTGCCATCCCAAAAAAAACTGTAGCCCATATTCTTGGAAATGACCTCACAGACAAGGACAAAAAAGAAATCGATAAGGTTATAAAGAAGACCATTGAAGAATATGGAGAAGTGCTCGAGCGTCTTGGAAACGAATGATGAAAACGATCCATGTCAAGGAAGTGGAATATATTGCATTCAGACTAGCTAAAGAAATGCTTGAGTTTGATGAGCCCATACCTGATTTTTCTACTCGTCGTCCGAATATCCTGGAGAGCTGTTTGGCCACTCCTTTTCAAAGTTTTTCCAAAAAATCTCTTTATCCGGGATTCCTTTCTAAAGCGAGCATTCTTTTTTATCTTCTGATCAAGAATCACCCTTTTCAAAACGGCAATAAACGGATTGCCATGACAACTTTATTTGTCTTTCTTTATAAAAACAAAAAATGGATAAAGGCCGATCCTCAGGAATTGTACAATTTTACGGTTTGGGTAGCTCAAAGTCCTCCCAAAGTGAAAGACGAAACAGTCAAAGCTATTGAGAAATTTCTCAAAGCCTATCTGGTTGACCTTTAAAAGATATTCTGCTTTTTCGTTTGGATTTGAAAGCTGGCATTATTTGAATAAAATGAAGTAAACGAGAGAAATTCATCACAATTATCGTAAGAAGGTATGATCAAAAAAGCATGAGATTCAAATGAATAACGATAAGCACAAAATCACACTGGAAGATATGGGTTACAGCGATTTTTTTAGGAACAAAAGAATTGCTGTCAAGGACAAGAATCTAATCCCAGCCCGAATTATTGCCGAGCATAAAGAGTCATATATTCTGAGAAATGAATTGTCCGAATATTCTGCAAAAATAACCGGTAAGATGATGTTTGCGGCTTCATCCAGAGAAGATTATCCGGCAGTCGGTGATTGGGTTCTCATAACACCTCTTGACAAAGAACAGGCTGTTATTCACCAAATACTTCCCAGAAGGACAGTGCTGAAAAGAAAATCAGCAGGAAAAAAAGAAATCCAGATCATTGCTTCGAATATCGATGTGGCTTTTATTGTTCAGTCTCCTGATAGGGATTACAGTTTAAACAGATTCGAAAGATATTTCTCACAGGCTGAATCTGGCAGGATAAAACCGGCAGTTGTGCTCAATAAAATTGATTTGATTGATGAATCAGATTTGGAGTGGAAAATATCCGAAATAAAGGACAGATTCAAAGAAATTGATATTTATACAACAAGCACTGTTACGGGAAAGGGGATTGCTGACTTAAACAAAAATATAAAAAAGGGACTTGCCTATTGTTTTTTAGGTTCTTCAGGAGTAGGGAAGTCTTCTATCATAAATAGAATTACAGGAAAAAATTTAATCAGAACCGAGAAAATAAGTTCTCATACGAACCGGGGCAGACACATCACCGTACACAGACAACTTTTTATACTAAAAAATGGAGGTCTGCTGATAGACAATCCTGGAATGCGTGAAATCGGGATGCTCGATTCAAAAACAGGGATAAAAAATGTTTTTTCTGAAATTCAGGAATTATCCAAAAACTGCAGATTCTCGGACTGCACACACACGCATGAACCAGGTTGCGCTGTGTTAAAAGCCATAAAATCCGGTGATTTGGATAAAAGTAAATATGAGAATTATATAAAACTGGTAAAAGAAAATGAGTTTAACACCATGACCCGACTCGAAAAGAGGCGAAAAGATCGTGAGTTCGGAAAATTTATTAAAAAGGCAAAAAAACAAATAAAGAAGTAAACGTCCTGATAAATCATAATTTTTCAGAGTTAATGGCTCTTAACAGAGTGGCTGGGAAGCAGGGATTCGAACCCCGATTCCATGATCCAGAGTCATGTGTCCTACCATTGGACGACTTCCCAGCAATTGAGATTCATCATAATAAATTTTACTTTAATTTTCAAGCCTGTATTGACATAGAACAGCCATCTAATCAGCCTGGGTTATTCCCCAGTTCCGGCTTAATTGACACTCCCTATGTTTGATGATAGTATTTTTCCTCGATTATGAAAAAATCCTTTATCCGCACGGGTGTGATGATCATCATCACCGCGGTTTTTTTGTTTTTTTTCTTTAAAGGGGTGGATTGGAAAGAAGCACTCCGATATCTCAGCGGAATCAATATCAAATTTTTTATCCTGATGACTCTGTTGGCCCCTCTGCATTTAGTAACCCGGTCTTTACGATGGCATTTTCTTATCAAGCAGGAGAAAAAAGGAGTCTCTTTTTACAGCCGTTTTGCCGCTAATGCGGTGGGATTCACGGTGACCATGCTGGTACCGGCTCGGATAGGAGAAGTGGTAAGACCTCTTTTTTTAGCCCAAAAAGAAAACATGAGAAAAGGTTATGTTATTGGGACCATTGTGGTGGAACGAATATTTGATCTTTTTACCATGTGCACCATACTGGGTGTGTTTCTAGTGGCCAAACCTCTCTATGAATCCATTTTTCCGGTTGAAACTGATATTTATTCAAATCTTTATATATGGGGCTACATATCGCTTGGGATTGCCTTATCTTTGTTTATCTTGATTCTGGCCTTGTTTTTTTTCAGAAAAAAAGCTCTCAAATTAATAAAAACTCTATTAAAGCCTTTCTCAGAAAAGACGTCCTCCAAAGTCCTTGAAATCGTGGATGACTTTATTCAAGGGTTGAAGTTTTTCCATTCCATCAGAGATTTGTCTCTTTATATCTTGTTTTCTTTTGTGGTTTGGTTAGGGATCATGTTTTTCTACTGGATGTTCTTTTTTGCCTTTAATATTTCAGTTCCCTTTTTTTTCCTGGTTCCTTATTCCTTTATGGTCATGGTGGGAGCCTCTATTCCTACGCCTGGGATGGTGGGAGGATTTGATTATTTCAGCCGGTTGGGACTCACCACATTTTTTGATATCAACAACAATCTGGCCTTTGGTATGACTATTGTGATTCATTCTCTCCAGGTGGTGGTGACATGTTTGATAGGTTATGCTATATTATGGAAAGAAGGATTGTCTCTGTTTCAGGTAAAAAAAATAGGAGAGAAATCAGGTTAATGAAGTGCCCCTATTGTGAGTGTAAAGAAACAAAAGTCATTGACTCGAGAGAAAGTCAGAATGGTCTGACCACCCGGCGGAGGCGGGAATGCCTTTCGTGCCATAAGAGGTTCACCACCTATGAAAAAATAGAGAAAATTCCTTATATGGTCATTAAAAAAGATGGAAAGCGCCAGAGCTTTGATGCTGATAAACTTTTAAAGGGACTGATTAAGGCATGTGAAAAAAGGCCGGTTCCTGTTTCAGAACTGGAAGAAATTGTAGAAGAGATTGAAAGTACTCTTCAAGAAAGACCTGGAAAAGAGATCAGTGCTTCGGAGATCGGTCAGATCGTGATGGATAAACTGAAAAGACTTGATAAAGTAGCTTATGTGAGATTTGCCTCTGTTTACAGGGAATTCAAAGATGTTCTTGAGTTTAAACAAGAGTTGGATCGTCTTCTTAAAGAAAAATAGGGGAAACAGAGCCGCCGTAATTCTGTCATTGCCTGTATAAAATTCTAATGGCAAAAAAAATCAAAACTGCCTCAAAAATCATTAAAATTGAAACGGGAAGGAGGAAGAATTTTAAACAAATTCACTCCAATAAAAACAACCTTCTTAGTCTGGAAGAAACATGGGTCCCTGCTGTTGACATTGCTGTAAAAGAGAATAAATTGATTATTGAAGTGGAACTGCCCGGAGTAAAAAGAGAGGATATAACGGTGCGCTTGAGCAGCAGCAGCATAGAGATCAAAGGTGTTAAAAAAGACAAAGTGCCAAAGACAGGGATCAATTATTTCAGGCTGGAAAGGGAATATGGCCAATTTTCCCGCTTCATCTTTCTGCCTTATTCTGTGGATCCAGAAAAGGCAGAAGCAAGCATTGAAAACGGGATTTTGACCATTGAGATGATTAGAAAAAAATAACACCATGTACAGTGAAACTTATGATGAGATAAAAAAGAATGGAGGAATGAGAAATGGCAAAAAAGAATGAAGAATCAAACGCTCAACTCGAAGATCTCATCGAAGAACAGGAAGAGAAGTTAGAAGTTCCTAAAAAGCTTCCTGTGCTTATGCTTCGAGATATTGTGGTGTTTCCATATATGGTAATACCCCTTTTTGTGGGAAGAGAAAAATCAAAAAAAGCGATTGATAAGGCTCTTTCTTCAAACCGCATGATCTTTTTGGTCACCCAAAAGGACCTGGAGATAGAAGAACCCAAGAAAGATGATGTTTATGAAATAGGCACTGTGGCCTTAATCATGAGGATGCTGAAGCTTCCGGATGGCCGAATCAGAATACTGGCTCAGGGACTGATCAGAGGAAGGTTAGATGAGCTGGAGGAGAAACTGTCTTACTATGAAGCAAAAGTTAAGGCTCTAAAAGAACCTAAAGAAAAAGAAAGGCCTATAGAAGTGGAGGCTCTCTGCCGAAATGTCAGAGAAGGACTGGAAAGAGCCTCTACTTTAGGGAAAAGCATACCTCCTGAGATCATGATTCTGGCTTCCAATGTAGAAGAGCCTGGAAGGCTGGCTGACCTTACAGCCGCAAATCTGGATCTGAAGGTCAAAGAAGCCCAAAGTTTATTGGATATTGTGGACCCTTATCAACGCCTTAAGAAAGTGTATGAGCTTTTAACCAAAGAAATTGAGATGCTGGATGTTCAGTCAAAAATCAGCAGCGAAGCAAAGGGAGAAATGGATAAGCTTCAGAGAAACTATTTTCTAAAGCAGCAGCTCAAAGCTATCCAAAAAGAACTGGGCGAAGGAAGTGAGATTCAGGAAGAGATCAATGCCTACCGAAGTAAATTAAAAAAGCTCCGGGTGGATAAAGAGGTCAAAGAAGAGCTGGAGAAACAAATCAACAGGCTTTCCCAGATGCATCCTGAGTCTGCTGAAACAGCAGTGGTGAGGAATTATCTGGACTGGATGTTTGCTATCCCTTGGAACAAGAGCAGTAAGGACAATCAGGATTTGAACAAAGCAAAGAAAATTCTGGATGAGGATCATTATGGATTAGAAAAGGTGAAGGAAAGGATCCTGGAGTATTTGGGTGTTAAAAAGCTGTCTAAGAAAATAAAAGGGCCTATATTGTGTTTTGTGGGACCTCCTGGAGTAGGGAAGACTTCTTTAGGCCGGAGTATAGCCCGGGCCTTGGGAAGAAAATTCCTCCGACTTTCTTTAGGAGGAGTTAGGGATGAAGCAGAGATACGGGGCCATAGGAGAACTTATGTGGGAGCGATGCCTGGAAGGATTATCCAGGGAATTCGGCGCTGCGGAAACAACAATCCTGTTTTTATGATCGATGAGGTGGATAAAATCGGTGCTGACTTCAGAGGAGATCCTTCATCCGCTTTATTAGAAGTCTTAGACCCTGAACAGAATAATACATTCAGAGACCATTATTTGGGAGTTCCTTTTGATTTATCCAAGGTCATGTTTATCACCACCGCAAATCTTTTGGATCCTATACAGCCGGCGTTTCGGGACAGAATGGAGATCCTGCATCTGCCCGGTTATACAGAAGAAGAAAAGCTTCAAATCGCATTGAAATATCTGGTTCCCAAACAGATCAAAGAAAATGCCTTGAAAGAAAAGAACATAAAGATAACCAGCGGAGCGATAAAGAGGATCATTTCTCAGTATACCAGAGAAGCGGGAGTGAGAAATTTAGAGAGAGAAGTCGCTTCCATATGCCGGAAAGTAGCCCGAAAGGTAGCTGAGGGAAAAAAATCCATGACTCAAGTAGGTGCTGGAGATGCAGAAAGATATTTAGGCCCGCATAAGATATTCAAAGATCAGGTGTTAAAAGATGACCAGATAGGAGTGGCTACAGGTGTGGCTTGGACAGCATCCGGGGGAGAAATTTTATTTGTGGAAGCTACTAAAGTGGTTGGAAAAGGCAAGTTGTCTCTAACAGGATCTCTAGGAGATGTGATGAAAGAGTCGGCTCAGGCTGCTCTTTCTTATGCCAAAGCTCATACCAAGGATTTCAGTATTGACAGCCGGGTCTTTGCTGAAAATGACTTCCATATCCATGTTCCTGAAGGGGCCATACCTAAGGACGGTCCTTCTGCAGGGGTGACTATGGCTGCGGTATTGATTTCTGTATGCACCAACAGAAAAATAAAGAAAGATGTAGCCATGACAGGAGAAATCACATTGAGAGGAAATGTGCTGCCCGTAGGCGGCATAAAGGAAAAGGTTTTAGCTGCGCGGCGTGCTGGATTGAAAAAAGTGCTGCTGCCGGAAGCCAATAAAAAAGATTTGAACGATATTCCCAGGAAAGTGATAAAAGAGCTGGATATTGTTTTTGTGGAGGATATCAAAGAAATTTTTGAGAATGTTTTAGTGAAAAGTTAGTAAAAGAGAATGGATTTGGTGTAATTCTTCATGAAAATTAGTGACATCACTGAGAAAACTCTGATAAGAGAAATCAAAAAAGAGTTTTTAACCTCAAAGCCAGGGTTAAGGCTGGGTATCGGGGATGATGCAGCTGTTATAAAAACCGGCAAAAAATCTTTCATTCTCACCAAAGATCTTCTATTAGAAAAAACTCATTTTTACAGAGATCGGCATCCTCCTTTTTTCCTGGGTCGCAAGAGTCTCAATATAAATTTGAGTGACATCGCAGCCATGGGCGGCCGGCCTTTATATTCGCTTTTAGGCTTAGGACTTCCTAGGCAAACAAGCACAGAATGGGTGGAAGAATTTATGGCAGGCATAAAATCTGCCTGTGAAGAGTTTGATGTGGTTTTAGCAGGAGGGGATATTTGCCAAGCTGAAGTCATCTCCATATCTGTGACAGTTATAGGAGAGGGGAAATATATCATAAAAAGAAGCGGTGCGAAGCCAGATGACTTGATTTATGTTTCAGGGAATTTGGGAGATTCAGCCCAGGGGCTAAAGTTTATTAAAAAGGGCATCCAATTGGGAGAAGATAAAGAAAAGGATAGTTTTCTGAAGGCTTTTTTCAATCCTTACCCTCAAGTGGCTTTAGGAGGATGGCTTTCTAAAAGCAAAACAGCTTCATCCATGATTGATGTCAGTGACGGACTTTCTGTGGATTTGAATCATATTTGTGAGGAGAGTGGGGTTGGAGCTGAGATTCTAGTTGAACAGATCCCTTTTTCCGATAAGTTGAGATTATTTCAGAATGATGTGATGGAGATATGTATGCATGGAGGAGAGAATTATAACCTCTTATTTACTGTGCCCAAACATAAAAAGCATCGGACCGATTCATTAAAGAAAGAATATCAGTTATCAGAAATCGGAAAAATCACAACAGGAAAAAACATATATTTAGTCAGAGAAGACGGTCACAAAGAAAAGCTTGACATTAAGGGATATCAGCACTTCTCCACATAACCTGAACAATAAAGGCTGTTATAGAGAGAAATAATCTCCATCAAACACAATTTGAGCTGATCCTGTTTGGTGAACTTTTCCTTCATTCCATGCCACAGTTGTAGTCCCCATGCTGGTTTTAACACTCACTGTTTTTTCAGTAAGGTCTTTGAGTATAGAAGCCACAGCTGCTGCACAGGAACCGCTTCCAGAAGAGAGTGTTTCTCCCACTCCTCTTTCCCAGAACATCACCTCGATTTCTTTCCTATTGATGACCCGAGTGAATTCGATATTGGTTTTCTTAGGAAAAAAAGGATGGAATTCAATTTCATAAGCAAACTGCTGCCATTCGATACGAGCTGGGAACCGATCAAAAAACATGACACAGTGGGGATTTCCAAGGGATACTAGTGTTATGGGAAATGTTTTCTTATGGATTATGAGAGGGTAATCAACCACTTTTTCATGGAAGCTTCCATCGTCAAAGGGTATTTCTTGAGAGGTAAATTGAGGAGTTCCCATTTCAATTTTTATTTGAAACCAGTTGTTCTTTTGATCTATAATCTCGCATTCTCGGCTGCCAATGGTTGTGTTCAGAATAATCCGCTGGGAGTTGATTTTTTTCTGTCTATAAAGGAAAGCTGAAGCACACCGGAGACCACTTCCGGACATAACCGGTTCTGTTCCGTCTGCATTGAATATTCTGAGGTCAAAAATGCTTTTATCTTCATCCCGGGTTGATATAAAAAGAAGTCCGTCGCTTCCCACTCCTGTGTGTCTTTTGCAAATCTGTCTGACAAAAGCTTCCTTTTCAGAAATGGCTGGACTGCTGTCTTCGTCTACAACCAGAAAATCATTTCCTAAAGAGTGGACTTTGGTAAACTTCATTCAGGCATCCTTAATGTGACCATAAAGTCTTGAGATCCTCCTCTTCTGTCTTCTCTTCTTATCAGAAGCAGAATGGGTTCTCCCGGCTTGAGTTTTTTGATGATCCTTTCTAGGTCTTGGATGCGGTCGACTTTCTGCCGGTTGACTTCCAGAATGATGTCACCGGTTTCCAGACCTTTCTGGTCGGCTTCACTGTAGCGTTCCACTTCTGTGATGATCAAACCCTCTTCGGTTTGATAACCGTATTTTCGGGCAATACTGGATGTCATTTCCTGAACCTTAAGCCCAATATCCTTTCCGGAAGAGCTCTGGGGAGCTGTTTCTGTATCGCTTTCTTTTTCTGCTATTTTTACTGGGATTGTTTTTTTCTTTCCGTCACGGATAATTGTCAGATCAACCGTGGTCCCGGGTTTGATTTCCGCGACTTTAAACTGCAGGTCATTGCCGTCTTTGATTGGTTCACCATCTAATTCTGTGATAACGTCATACCGTTTGAGCTCTGCTTTATCTGCAGGTGAGCCAGCATCCACATTATTCACCACCACCCCTTTTTTGGATTCAAGGTTAAGTGATTCCATTAAATCTTCGTCTATATCATAAACACCCACACCGAGATAACCTCTGATGACGCGTCCTTTTTCCTTAAGCTTTTCCACAATGGATTTTGCCAGTTTGGAAGAGATGGCAAAACCAATTCCAATATTACCTCCTGAAGGAGAGAATATGATGCTGTTGATTCCCACCACTTTGCCCTGCAGGTTTATCAAAGGACCTCCGCTGTTTCCTCTGTTAATGGCGGCATCCGTCTGGATGAAATCTTGATAGGGCTGTTGGGGCTCCAAGCCTGAAAAGATCCTTCCTTTGGCGCTCACAATTCCTGCGGTCACTGTGTGAGTCAAACCCAATGGATTTCCAATAGCCATGACCCATTCACCCACTTTGGTATTGTCAGAGTCTCCCAGTTCCACATAAGGCAGATTTCCGTCGTCGACTTTTAAAAGAGCCAAGTCTGTCTCAGGGTCAGTTCCGACTATTTTTGCCTGGTAGGTTTCATCCTGAAGGGAGGTCACCTCCACTTTTATGGCATTCTCTACAATATGATTGTTGGTGATGATGTAACCATCAGAGCTGATAAAAAAACCAGTGCCTCTTGCCGTTGTACGGTATTCTTGTTCTCGATCCCTGGGGCTGTCAAAAAATCTGTCCCAGAAGTCATCAAAGGGTGAATCAAAACCGATTACCCGCCTTTTTTCAACTCTTTCTGCTGTGATGCTTAAAACAGCCGGGCTGACTTTTTCGGCCACTATTGAAAAATCAGGAGAGCTGATTTCTTTTTGGAGGGCGGATGCGTATAGGTTTGATGATACGCTCTGAGTTTGAGCTTGTTGAATGTTCATTTCCGGGGATTTATTGCCAGGGCTGTATACAAATATAAAAGTTGTTATCAGTATTCCAACAACAAAGCTTGATAAAGCGATAAAGGTGACTTTTTTCATTTTTGTCTCCTCCTCTATTTATGTGTTTCTAACTGGTTAATTAAAATGTCGTTAAATGAATCCTGCGGATGATATCATTAGAATATCATAATCAATGATATTCTTCAATTATCTATCAGGTACTGTAAACAAAATTCAGGCTAAAAAGTTGCATGCAAAATTCAATTTAAATAATAAACTTAGCTTTGTTTTTCTGGACACTTACAGGAAACTTGTCTATCATCAGAGTTGAATATGAGAAAGAAACATAAAGAATTGAAGAGAGGTTTCCTTATTGTGCTGGAAGGGATTGATGGATGCGGGAAAACCACTCAGGCAAAAAACCTGGTCAAGCGGCTTCAGGAAAAAGGATTTGATGCTGTGTTTTATAAGGAACCGTCTGAAGGACACTGGGGAAAGCTGATCAAAGAAAAGGCAGGTCACCAAGGCGGATTAACTCCAGAACAAGAGTTTGAGCTTTTTCAAAATGATCGAGAGGAGAATGTAAAAATAAACATAAAGCCAGCTCTTAAAAAGAAGAAAATAGTGGTTCTGGATCGGTATTACTTTTCCACCATGGCCTATCAGAGTGCTAAAGGGATTGATATCCATGAAATAAAGAAAAGAAACGATAAAATCGTGGTGCCTCCGGACTTAGTCATCATCTTAGATATAGATGCCCGATCAGGCTTGAACCGGATTAAAGGAAGAAAGAAAAAAGATCTGCTTTTTGAGAGAGAAGACTATTTGAGAGAAGTTGGAAAAATATTTAAAAGCTTTTCTGGAGAAAATATCATTCACTTGGATGCAAAGGAGAGCAAGGAGAGATTGTATTCGAAAATTGAGCACTTAGTCATGGACACAATCAAGGAATCAATTGTTTTCTCTCCCTAGACCAGAGGACAGATTTCTGCTATATTTTAACAAAATGGACGAAAAAAAAGACAAACAGAAAGACAAAAAAATAGTGCTTAAGATTTCCCGAATTAAATTAAAAAGCATAAACGTAAAAAAGATTTTCCAAAAGAGAGATAAATCAAAGAAAAAGGGGAACAAAAGAATAATCAAGTGGCTTCTCACTGCATCTGCTTTTTTGTTTGTCTGTGGTCTGGGTGTCTCCATAGGAGTCTACAGAGCCATTATGCAGAATCTCCCTGACATCTCTACTCTGGAAGAGATGAAACCAAGCATCATTACCTACCTTTATGCAGATGATGGTGAGATTATGGGAGAATATGCTTTCCAAAAAAGAATTGAGGTTCAGTATGAGGACATCCCGGAATCATTAAAAAATGCCATTATTGCCACTGAGGACCCCCGGTTTTACCGCCATAACGGGATTGATTTTTTAGGGATTCTCAGAGCTATCAAAGAAGATATAAAACTCATTTTTACTCCCAGACGCCTTCAGGGAGGCAGCACCTTAAGCCAACAGTTGGTAAGAGGACTCCTCCTGCACAGGAAACAATTATTAAGACGCAAACTAAAAGAATTGATTCTGGCAATCCAACTGGAGAGAAATTATTCAAAAGAAGAGATCTTGACTATGTACTGCAATCAATTCAATCTGGGCCATGGAGCCTATGGAGTGGAGGCTGCTGCCCAGCTTTACTTTGATAAGACCGTTTCAGAGCTTGACTTAGCTGAATCAGCCATGATAACCGGGATTTTTAGGAGTCCTGCCAATTATTCTCCCTACAGGAATTATGACCTCACTCTGCGGAGAAGAAACCATGTCCTAAACAGGATGCTTGAAAGACAATACATCACCAAACAGCAGGCAGAGGAAGTCAAAGAAAAGGGATTGATTGTTCTGCCCCTGCACCGGGAGGATTCGGAATTCGCGGCCTATTTTAGAGAAGAGATCCGGAGATATCTTTACAATAACTATGGAACTGAAGCTTTGTATCATGGGGGGCTCCGCATTTATACCACCATGGATATGAAACTGCAGGAATACGCAGAAAAGGCTTTGAGAAAACAGCTCAGGGAACTGGATAAAAGACAGGGCTGGAGAGACGATAAAACCAACTGT
>JAWLEN010000144.1:0-4882 GCA_041686095.1 Candidatus Aminicenantota bacterium | reverse complement strand
TCGATCCCTTTTTCAAAGGCAGGAAGGTAATGCTCCTTTTGAATTTGGTCAAAAGGCGGAATACTGAATTCAGTCTTCCAGTCACTGAAAAAGGGATTCTTTTCCTGTTTGGTGCATGTCATGGCACAAAGACAGGCGACCATAACAAAGACAATGGCTTTCTTCATTTTTTTCTCCTCTCTTTATATTTTAATTGTTACTTAATTTGGCCGATATACTCCAAAATCTGTTCTCTCTGCTGCTCATTCTCGATAAAACTCAAAGCCTTTTCTAACAAACTCACCACTCTATCTCCGCGAAGACCTTCTCGCAGAGGTTCAGGCATGGCGATGTTTACAATGATCCTAGCCGCATTTGTTTGGAGTTCTTCATCTTGAAAAAACTTGGCTGCCTGCTGCATCGCACCAAGCATTTTTATTTGCCCCAGACCAGAAAGGAATAATTTTTTCTCATCTGTTTCCTGGGGAATAGTCTCGGCCTTCATCAACATAGTCAGCTTTTTTTCATCATCCAATTCAGAGGAGACCACCACCTGGATGTATGACTCTAATGACAAGTATCTCTGTTTTTTATCTTGAGCTTCTTTACCTAAGGCGAGCAGTTTACTAGCTGCTTCAATGGACTTCCACTGTACTAAAGTGTAAAAGGCCTCCGAACTTATTTTCGGATCTTCGCTTTCCAGGTTCTCTAAAACAGCATCCAAGGCTTTCCTTCCTCCGATTTCTGACAAAGGTCTCAAGAATACCGCTTTTTTTTGGCCCTCTGTCTCAGATAAAGCCTCTAATATTTCTTCAGCCCGTTTTTCCGGGTCAGAAATAAATTGGCAGGCAGCCCCCAAAGCTTTCTGAATCCACCCTATCTCCCTCGGGTCGTCGGTTTCTTTCAACAAAGTTATTAATACGGAGACCTTATTTTCATCCACCACATTCTCTAAATTGGATAAAGCGGTCCGTTTTAAGCCTTTATCAGGACTTTGAATTTGAGACAGAACCAAATCAGCACAGCTCAAAGCATTTTTATCAGAAATGACCTGGATAAGGGCGATGCGGGCGTTTAAAGGCATTTTGTCAAACTCTCTTTGAATCCGCGGAATCACTGACTCAGCATTAAAACCAAGTAAAGCCTGTTTGACCAGCTGTGTTTCTTGTTTTCTGTTGCTGTGCAAAAGCTCAAAGAGGTCACCTAAAACTCTTTCTTGTCCCCATTTGGATAAGGGCATGACTGCTGCCATCCTCACCACCTGATGCTCACTCTGCATTTTGTGCCGGAAAATTTCCAACAAAGATTCATCCTCAGTTCTTCCCAGCATGTCCAGTATCTCAGCCTGCACTTCAGGGCTTACTTCCTCCATCTTCTGTACCCATCTATTTCTCATTTCTTTCTTGTATATACCCACCGCTAGATCAAGAGCTTTTTGTCGTAAATCTTTGTTTTGGCTCTCCATAACCTCCAAAAGATCAATGAGGGCTTTCTCTTGGTTTATGTTCACCAGTAAATCTAAGGCTCTGCACTGAATCTGACTTTCATCTTCAGCTGTGTAGTTTTTTATAAGATCTCTGCAGATATTTGCGCTCAATTCTTTGTATCCGGATTGGGCCAGTCTTTGAATATACAGGAGATAGATTAGGGGAGCTCTTGACCTCTCGTATGGAGATGACCTTATCCTGATCCTTCCCAATAAACCCAAGCATGAAGGATCTCCAATATGGGCAAGAGCGTATAAGGAAACCCGGCGAAGGTCTTTATCTTCACTTGAAGCAAAAGGCTTTATCTTTTTAACGGCTTTTTTACTCTGAAGCTCACCCAAGGCTTTGATAACTGTGATTCGCCTGTCTCCTGATAAAGAATCCAACGACTTAATAAAAGCCTTTTCCGCCTTTCCTGTTTCAAAAGAAAGAAGAGCTCTGGCAGCAGGTTCACACAGTTTTGGATCGGCTAAGAAATGAGCGATGGGCTTTACAGCTTCTCTTTTCCCAACAAGTTGGATCTGACTTATGATAAATTTTTGAGCCTGATTCTCTTTTAGTGATTTGAGGGCTTTGATAAAAGCCTTGGAAACCAAAAAACGCTCATCTTCTGTGGACAGCCTGGCTGAGTGGACCGCTAAACCGTGAAGAGCATATCGGACTTTGACCCTGTCTTTTTCTTCCGGACTTTCTAAAAAAAGGCAGAGCTGGACCAAACTTTTTCTCCCTAAATTGATAAGATCCGAAGCAAGGCTGGCCAAGTCTGCAGCACTCTCTGCCGGGAATTCAGTCAAGATATCGCTAATATCCTTGGTATCTTTTTCCGGACTCAGCGATTCCGGGTAGACCGGAACAGAGCTGACCAGGAGGAGGAGGGCTATGACTGCGGATACTGTTTTGACTCTCTGTCTCATCTAATTATCTCCAGATTTCTCTGGCGGGAAAGAATATGGGATGAGGAATCCCCTGTGAGGGCTGAGCGGGCATGGTTCCTCTTTAGAGGAGAGCGAAGCCCGAACGGGAGAGAGATTCCTCGCTGGGGAATCGAGCGGGTGACGAATCCCATATTCTTTCCCGTCAGAATAGTCATAGTATTTAGCATATACGAAGTCATTTATATCTCCAGTTATTAAATCACATGTGCCATGGAGCCCTCATGGGCTGGTTGATCAGACGATTAGCCTGAGGATCTCTGATAAAAACCTGATTATCCGGGTCAAACCTCAAAGGTCTGTTTAAACGGACCGCTATTTTACTTAGATTAACCAGAGTGCAGGACCTATGACCATTTTCTTCATTCAAGGCAAATCTTTTTCTTTTTCTTACCGCGTTCATGAAGTCAGTCTCCTGGGGTTCAGGTTCTGGGAGCGAAGCTAATTTTTGTTTAAAATTCAAAATATCAGACTTAAATCCTCTGAATATTTTTCCTTCAGGTCCCTCAATAAAAGGGGCTTTCTTATCCCGATTTTCTCCATCCAAGATGATTTGGCATCCATCCGCATATTTCAACTCAATCCGGCGCCAAGTTCGGCAGGCATCCGGATGCTGCTGAGGACAATCAGCCTCTATCTCCACAGGGCTGGTATCATCTTTTTCCAGGATATATTGCACTGGATCCAAATAATGCATGCCCATATCTCCAAGTCCTCCTCCATCATAATCCCAATAACCCCGAAACGTGGTGTGAACACGGTGGGGATGATAAGGTTTATAGGGAGCTGGTCCAATCCAAAAGTTGTAATCCAGCTCTTTAGGAATAGGCTGAGGGGTCAAATCTGTCCTTCCTCTCCAGTAAAACTTCCAATCAAATCCAGTGACTCCGCTCACCGTGACCTTCAAGGGCCAACCCAGCATCCGGTTCATCACAGCTTTTTTAACGGGCTTCACTGCGGTTCCGAGTCCATAAAACTGAGACTTAAATCTAAACCACGTATTGAGTCTGAAGATGCGTCCATTTCTCTGGACTGCTTTGACCACCTCTTTTCCTTCTCCAATAGTGCGGGTCATAGGCTTCTCACACCATATGTCTTTTCCTGCCTCAGCCGCTTGTTTAGATATGACCCCGTGCCAATGAGGAGGAGAGGGTATATGAACAATATCTATGTCTTTTCTTTCTAAAATCTCACGGAAATCTTTGTATCCCTTAACACCGGGACCTGCCAATTCCAAGGCTGTCTTTAAATGTTTCTCATCCACATCACAAACCGCAAGCAGTCGTGCCCCAGGATAGCTGAGATGAGCCCTTCCCATACTTCCCACTCCAATGACCGCTTTGGTCAATTGATCACTGGGTGGAGTGTACCCATTCCCGCCTAAAACAAACCGAGGGACCAGGAGGGCGGCAGTGCCAGCTTGAAATCCTTTTTTTATAAACTGTCGCCGTGTGATAGATTTCTTCTCGCCTGACATATGAACGCCTCATATTAAGTTTATGGATTGAATAAAAAAAATCAATGGTTATAAACGGAAGCATTCCCAAAACTGTATTAGAGCTTATTTGACAGATAAGGGGAAGGGCAAGGGATTCGTCACCCGCTCGATTCACCAGCGTGGAATCTCCCTCCCGGTTCAGGCTTCGCTCTCCTCTAAAGAGGAACCATGCCCGCTCCGCCCTCACAGGGGTTTCCTCATCCCTTGCCCTCTCCCCTTAATAAACATTATACTTCACTTGTATCACGGTTTTGGAAATGCTTCCTTTATGAACTTGAATTGGGAGCGGGAAATAAATATTATGAGAAAGTGATCCATTGAAAAAATGAGGAGAGAGAGATGAAAAAATTACATATCCTTCTTTTTATCTTAATATTAAGTGTGACCAGCCTTTCCCCCTATGGAAAGAGAACAGAAAAAAATAAATCAGCCCTTTTTGTCTGGGGAGGGTGGGAAGGACATGAACCAAAAAAATGTGTTGAGATTTTTGCTCCCTGGCTTGAAAAACAGGGATTTGAGGTAGAGATATCCCATACTTTAGACTCTTATCTAGATGTGGAGAAATTAAAATCTCTGGACCTTATTGTCCAAGTTTATACCATGGCCTCCATCACCGGAGAGCAGGAAAAAGGACTGCTGGAAGCTGTGAAAAGCGGAGTGGGTCTAGCTGGATGGCACGGGGGCCTTGCTGATTCATTCAGGCAGAACACAGAATACCAATTTATGGTGGGAGGGCAGTGGGTGGCTCATCCCGGCGGAATCATTGATTATGAGGTCAATATCACCCATAAAGAGCATCCTATAACTCAAGGGCTTTCTGATTTTAAAATGCACTCAGAACAGTATTATATGCATGTGGATCCTATCAATAATGTGCTTGCCACCACCACTTTTTCCGGTGAATATGCTCCTTGGATCAAAGGAGTGGTCATGCCTGTGGTGTGGACCAAAAAATACGGAGAGGGACGCGTCTTCTACACATCTCT
>JAWLEN010000143.1:0-5000 GCA_041686095.1 Candidatus Aminicenantota bacterium | reverse complement strand
TCTTTGTTTTTCATAATTATAAAGATATCATGATGGAAATAAGAGTCAAGAGAGATTTTTACAAAGCTGCCCAGGTAAAATATTCTTTGCATTAATAGGAACTTAGATACACAAGCCGAGACTTATTTTCAGGGCTTTATTGACATTTTTCATGATGGTTGGATGGAAATGGCCTAGGTTCGCTTTGATTCTCTCTTTTGTGATGGTCCTTATTTGGTCGCATTGGATTATGCTTTTTTTATTCAATCCCCCCTCTCCCTTGTTGATCCACACATCGGTGGGATATTGTTTTGAAATCTCCTTTTGACTGGTGATGACAGCTACTATGGTTGCCGGGGAATATTTGTTTCCTATGTCATTTTGAATAACCACACAAGGCCTTGTTTTTCCTTTTTCAGACCCTCGGATAGGCTCAAGGTCAACAACAACCACGTCCCCCCTCTTGAGCTCAGGACTCATTTATGTTTTCTCCATTCACATATTTAAAATCTCTACAGATCTTTTTGTTTAATTCAGCTTTGGCTTTATAGCCCTGTTTGAGGCTTTCTTCGAGTTTTTGCTTTTCTATCTTTTTGACTTTTTCCTGTGCGGCGTCTCTTATGAAATTGCTGAAATCAGTGTCTTCTTTGACTTCGGAGATTCTTTTAATCAGGTCAACGGGGAAATTAATATTTTTTCTTATTGTTTTTGATTTGGCCAACGGCGCCTCCTTGATGTATTGTAAATATGCCTATTATATATGTATAAATTATACATATAGAGAGATGTTTTTACAAGATGTATTTTTCTCTGTCTTCTCTTTTTTGTTTGCCCTTAAGCGAATTCAGTGGATCACTTAGTTTCTCATGCTTTCCGCACCTTTTTCGCCCAGGCAGCGGCGCGCTCCAGTTCTCCCTCTTTTAACGGGCCTTCTTTATCTTTAACGAAGAAGCCTTCGGGGGGTACAACCAGGCTTCCACCCATTTTCTTAAAAGCTTTGGCAATGCGTGGTGCCGCATAGCCGCCCATCCTCATAATAAAGCGAAGACCTTTCCCGACTTCGGCCTCAGGCATCCTGGTGTCAAACGCGGCGACTTTCATTCCCTTGAGAGAGGACTTATGTATCTTTTCGATAAAGGTCTGCACCGGTTTGGTGGCTCTGAAACCCTGGGTTGGAGAACCGACGATGAGAAGGTCAATCGATTCCACTTCAGAAGGGCCTGCTTTGTCAGCACGGATTACCTTGATATTTTCTGGAATAGCGTCACCCATGGCTCTGGCTATTTTCTCCGTATTTCCATACATCGAGTCATATATTATTAATATTTTCATTACAGACTCCTCTTAAGCCTTATTAAAAGAAAGCTTTTTCAGATGCAAGAAAGCCAGAACTAAGAACAGGATGGATAGAAAAAGAGATGGTATCAGGCTCTCTGCAGAAATACTTAAGTCATATAAAGGCTTTACTGATTCGCTAACAGCTAGTGAGAATATAAGGGTAAATCCCAGGATAAACATGGCTGGAATCATAAGCAGTCCCAATCCTGTTTTCCGAAGCGCCATTATGCCGATAATCACGAATGCCGGCATGATAAAGCATAAGTCCAGGATGTAGACTGAGTACAGATTCTCGATTTTATCACCGGTTTGAAGCAGAGGCAGAAGCTGGACTATCCACAGGATGTTGAAGATTAAGGCTATCAGCAGAGAAAACCAGGCTGATACGTGTCGCATTGGTCTGGATATCCGCACTTTCTGCAGGACATCCGGGTGGATTTTAGCAGCGCCATAGGCCATAGACCAGAAGGAAAGCGCAAATATGGCCATATAGAGATAGTACAGCAGATTATAGACCTGCTCGATGACGTAGATACCATAGGCATAGAACAAATATCCCAGAATACCGAGCACTATGATCTGCTTTCTGGAATCATTCTCTTTTGTTCGGAAAACCAGCCACAGGAGGATGACCGAGGCGGCAATGGTCATCAAGTCCTGCCCGAAAACGCCGGGGATCACATCTTTACTCACCACTTTGACGTATATATCAGGATTTATCACCCCGATCAGTGCCGATGTAAAGGACAGCAGTGCTGTCAACAGCCACAGTATCTTATGAGTTCCGAGGTTTCTGACCATCGTTTCCTCCTTATCATTTGTTTGCCTCCTTCAATCCTATTAAATTTATCACCCTCTCAAATTGAGTCTACAATATAATTAGAGCGATAAATATGCCTATCAAATTTATATCCCCAAAATAAATCCGCCAGCTATATTACACGCAAAAAGCAAAACTTGTCAATGAGAAGGAGGGATCAGCCTCAATAGGCTGGTCAACGCAAAGCTGCACAGGTAATATACATCTTTAAGAGAAGGCACATGAATAAAAGGATAAATAAAGGACGAAACAAAGAAAATGAAATTGTCATTACAATAAAATGAGTAATCTCTCCCCTACTCATAATTTGTTAATGATTTTATGCAGGATAACCCACTGTCTGAGCAAAAAGCACCCGCTGTTCCGGCCGAAGATGAAACTCTTTGTGAGTGTTCTGTTTGTCACAGTTGTGGAAGTGAGCAGCCAGTCCAGTTGAAGCTGCATACAGGTAAATGTTTTGAGCAATGAGTCCTGTAGCCACATAGTAGTAGGATTTCTGAATTTCAGGGTCTTTGAGGCCGGGTTCCTGAAACGGAGCTTCTTTGTATTTGGCAATATCCACTACGAAGAATATGCTCAAAGGGGCCTGCTTAGCTCTGCGTCTGCGGGCTCTGTGACGGAAATCACCGGCAGTAACAGGCTGCAGACTGTGATCCACAGCATCATAGAGATACACTCCTTGCGGAAACGTGATATAAAGGTCGATTTCCTGAGAGTTGCTTGCCGAAGCCGCAGTTCGGCCCGGCCTTCCCCGGAGCCCATTGGGCCTATTCACTCCAAAGGCAGCCCAAAGCAGATTGGAGAGTATTTGAGGAGGAAGTTCTTTTGGGTCCATGCTGCGGGTAGTCTTTCTGTCTTTTAAAGAGGCCAGCACTGATTGACCCCCGCTGGTTTCCGGTTTGATAAGTGTTATGGGTTTCAAGTCACGGCTGCTGGGAGCTGTTTCTTGTGTCTTTTGAAGTTTTGCTTTTGCTTTCTTTGTGAATGTGGTGATTGTTGCGGGGAGAATGGTGAAGGCCGGAAGCGTGTTTAAAAAAGTTCTGCGTTTCATATTGCCCTCCTTCTCTAAGATCTGAGAATAATTTTACCATCATCGCTCTCTAAGCGACTCTATCAATAATAATACACACAAAAAACACTTCCGGTCAACAAGGATCCCATTTTCATGGCTTCCTGATACTTTTTCCAGGCAAGACCCATCTCCTCTGCACATTGGGCTGCTTCGATCTTGTCTCCAGGTCTGTCATCGGAAATTTGGATTATCTAGTTCGATATTTGGGTCACTGAACGATGTTGACTTTGAAATCAGGTTAAACCATAATATGAGAAAGAATTGGCTGGGGAAAGATACCCATGAACAAAGAAATTACTATTGATAAAAACAAGATTGCAGAATTCTGTAAAAAACATCACATTCAACGATTTTCTATATATGGATCTGCCCTCAGGGATGATTTTAACCCAGAAAGTGACATTGACGTGTTGGTGGATTTTGAGCCCAGACATATCCCGAGTTTATTTAAACTCTTTGAAATGGAGGAGGAATTATCAAAGATATTTGGAGGGAGAAAAATCGATATCAGAACTCCTCAGGACTTGAGTAGATATTTCCGGGATAAGGTTATGGAAGAGGCAGAGGTCCACTATGTACAAAGATGATGAAGTTAGATTGAGACATATTCTGAATGCTGCACGTGAGGCTGTTGGTTTCGTAGAAGGACAAGATCGAAGAAGTTTTGAAACTGACCGAAAGTTGAATCTATCTTTGGTCCGACTTCTTGAAATCATTGGTGAAGCAGCGAGGGGTATCACGAATGATTTCTGTAGAGAACATCCTGAATTAGCCTGGAAAAGTATGAGAAGCATTTAACTCCAATTAGAATTAGGGGTTGGGAACTATCATTCTCTCTCGTCAAACATTCTCACAAGTGGTTTTTTAGGATTGAATTAACAAGTCCTTTAGTACCGGGAAGATTAACTGTGATAATTTCCCAGATAATTTCTAGATCTATTCCAAAGTATTTATGAGAAATTATATTTCTCAAACCTATCATTCTTTTCCAGGGAACCTCTTTATGTTTTCTTTTAATTTCTTCTGATAGATTAGTAGAGGCCTCTCCAATGATTTCTAAGTTTCTTAATACAGCGTCTTGCACTAAATCGTTTCTCTTAAAATCTTCTAAAGACATATCATGGATATATTTTTTTATCTTTTCTATGGAATCGACTATATCTTCAAGGTAGATTAAAACCTTTTCTTTATTCATGTGTAAACAACTTCCCTCAGGATATCCTCTTTTATTTGTTTTTTTAGTGCGTTCGGTGTGACTAAGTCCACTTTTAAGTCTAAAAGATTTTCAAGGAATTCTTTGAGGTCAATAAATTCCCAGCCTATGGGTTGAGAGAATTCAACAAGAATATCAATATCACTTTTTTCAGATTGTTCTGAACGCGCATAAGAGCCAAAGATCCCAATTTTTTTTACGTGAAATTTTTTCTGGAGTATTTGTTTGTTGTCTTTTATCTTTTTCTCTATCATCTCTTTGTTTTTCATAGTTATAAAGATATCATGATGGAAATAAGAGTCAAGAGAGATTTTTTTTCAACTATTTATTAACTGATTCAGCATGATATATTAGAAATGCGATTCTGGGGTAAAAATGGGTGTTTTATGTGTAAAAATAGAAGCTACAATACTCGGAAAAAGGGATGATTCTTCAGCCCGGCATCAAAGGTAAGAATTTCACGGCAGCCGGCGTTGTGGCCAACACGTCCGATGAGATGGTCTGCGAAGTCCCCTTTTTTGTTTTGATAATCCAAGAGGCTTTGCCACAGAAGATCTTTATTTTGGAATTGGAATTGT
>JAWLEN010000035.1:0-22324 GCA_041686095.1 Candidatus Aminicenantota bacterium | reverse complement strand
CATTGTGGTGGGTGGATTGGCTTTTCTCATCGCAACCCGACTTCAGAGCATCTTAACGACACTCGGACTGGCATCGGAGATAATGTGTGTGGGATTTTTTATTCCTGGAATAGCCATGCTGTATTCCAGAAAAAAGAGGCCTTTTGCGGGAGGATTGAGTCTTTCCTCAGGAGCGCTTTATTCTCTTATTGGTTTTTTATCCGGTGCAGGATTTATCCATTTAAACTGGTTGGAATGGCCTTATTCTGTTCCTCTAGGGTTAGGGATAAGTGGAGCAAGCTTTTTAGTAGGACTGGTCATTGACCGCTGGAATGAGTCTTTTTAGCTTTACTCTTTGTGGTCCACTGATTATGATGTATTCAATGTCTTTTATTGAGAGAGTTTACTGGATGGTCATTGGTTTGGTGGGGAAGTTTCTAGTCTGGTTTTTAGGAGTCTCCACTCAAAAAACAATTCTTGGAGAGAAGCCCTATATCAAATTAAGGAAAAAAGGGGAGCCGGTCATTTTTATTCTTTGGCATGGAAGGATTCTCTTTGCTGCTTATTTTTTTAGAAATAGAAATATATACACTCTAGTCAGTCCAAGCAGGGATGGAGAAATCATAGCTCAAATTTTATCCAGATGGAGATACAGATTGTTGAGAGGATCCGGTTCTCATTCTGTAGTGGAAGAATGGAAAAAAATGAAAAACTTGATGGCTGAAGGCAAGGAATTGATTATTGTGGCTGATGGCCCCACTGGACCGGAAAGAAAAATGAAGCCCGGTGCTGTTAAGCTTGCTCAGGAGACAGGAGCGTATTTAATTCCGTTTGCATTTTCTGCAAAAAAGAAAAAGTTTTTTAAAAGTTGGGATCGTTTTTTATTCTTTTATCCTTTCACCAAACTGGTGGCTGCTTATGGAAAACCTTTTAGAATCAAACCAGATTTAGATCCTCAGGAATTTGAAAGAGAACGGTTACGTATTCAAAATTATCTTATCAAATTGGATGAACTGACTGATAAATTTTTTAATCCTTCCTAAACTTTTTATGCTGGAGAAGCTCTTTGGCTTGTTTTTTAGCGCTGGCCACATCTGATTTCCAAAGGGGATCGTCCTCCAGAGAAAGCACAAATTCAAGTTCTTCTCTAGCTTTTTCTGTTTCATCCATAGCTAAAAGAGTTTCCCCTAGAAAAAGTCTTGTGTTGGCATCATCCGGTCCAAATTCGATTGATTTTTTGAGTAATTCCAATGACTCTTCGTTGCTTCCTCCAGCAAAACCGGGGAGTTTGAAATAAACCCGTCCCAATACTCTGTAAGCGCCCCCATCTTCATATGCTGGATTGAGTTCGATCACTTTGTTCATATCACTTTTTATTGGTTTCACCAGGAACAGACTTTTTAACACTCCTCTGCTTTCGCCGTATTTTCCATTGTTGACTCCCCTCCAGTAATATCCATCCGGTTTTTCTGGAGCCAGTTGAATGGCTTTTTCAGCGTAGTAGACAGCTTGAGAAAAAATAGTCTTTTTCTCTTTTTTCTCCTCAGTGTGTTCTCCAATATAATAGAGCTGCCTTGCAATTTTCCAAAAGGGCTCATATTTGTTTTCTGCCTGATTCAGAGCAGTCCTGTATAAATCCAAGGCTCTTTGAGCTGTTTCCATATCTGACATTTTGTCAAATAAGTCCTCTGCCTGATTTATTGCCTGGTTTGAATCTTGACTAAAAAGAAGGAACGGAAGGACGATGATGAAAAAGAACATAAAAATCTTAACCCTCATTGCTTTCTCCTTACTATTTTTGAATATATATATCATTTATAAGTAAAAATTAACAGGAGATTTTGTTATAATCAAAATAATGGATGTTTATTTGACTTGGGAGGCCAGAGAATATTTGGAGGGGCTGGCGCTCAGCAACTCTGGTTTGGAAGGGATTCTTTTAGGCCATAAGAGGGGACCTGAATATTATATTGAACAGGTATTCCCCTATCACAATGCTTTGTCTATGACTGATGAAATATTCACTGAGATTAATCAGCATTTCAATGATGGAGTGATGGGATTCTATTTTTTTTCCTCTGATAAGGAGATCACTGAAAAAATATTGGTTCCTTTTTCTGTGGGGAAAGTAATTTTAAGGATTGATAAAGATAAAAAAAAGAACCTGAAGCTGGATTCACATTTTATTGATTATGATGAAAAGTTTTCCCTGAAACCCAATAAGGTCCATTCTATTGAAAAGGATTGAATGAAAATGGAACAGATTCTCAATAAAGACCAGCAAAGATTTTTACTTAAATTAGCCAGAGATTCCATAGGGTATTATCTCGAAAAAGGAGAACACATTCAGATTAAGACAGAAGAAGGTGTTTTAAAAGAAAAAAGAGGAGCTTTTGTCACTCTCAAACACAATGGTGAGCTCAGGGGCTGCATCGGGTATCCCACCCCTTATCGCCCTTTGTATAAAACCATTATTGAAGCTTCTGTTATGGCAGCCACCAAGGATCCGAGATTCCTCTCTATCCAAAAAGATGAACTCTCTGATGTTGATATTGAGATTTCTGTGCTTTCTGTACCAAAAAAAGTTCAAGATATTTCTGAAATAGAAGTAGGGAAACACGGAATCATTGTTTCAAAAGGTGTGAATTCAGGTCTTCTTCTTCCCCAGGTTCCCTTGGAATGGGGATGGGATTTAGAGACTTATCTGAAACATGGCTGTTTGAAGGCTGGCCTGGATGAAAAGGCTCTGGAAACAGGAGCTGAGATAGAAGTATTTACAGCGCAGGTATTTTCCGAAAAAGACTTCAACCTCTAATCTTCCCTGACCCATTTTTTTCCCACAAGATAGAACACCAATATCAAAAAGGTATAATCACATCTTTACGCATCAACTGAATATTCATGACGTTTCTCAAAATATCAAATCACATGAAGAACCCCAGAGAGCAGGCAGAGGCAACCCCATATAAGAAAGATACCAATGAGGTTGAGCCAGAATCCCACCTTTATCATTTGAGGGAGTTTGATCATTCCAGAACCATAGATGATGGCATTGGGCGGAGTGGCCACAGGAAGCATGAAAGCAAAGCTGCACCCTATGGCGCTCCCTAAAACAGGAGTCAGGGGATTGATGGATGCTGCGTGTGATATGGCGATGATGATGGGGATAATCATATTGGCTGAGGCCGTATTGGAGGTCACTTCAGTGATAAAAACACTAAACACAATGGATATGAATGTAATGAGCGCGGCACTGGCGTATTTTCCTCCCAAAGAAATAAAATATTTTCCAATAATATCGGCCAGTCCTGTTTCAAACATATGAAATCCAAGGGTTAAACCGCCGCCAAAAAGAAGCAGAGTTCCCCAATCAATATTCATGGCGTCTTTGAGATTGAGTGTGAATTGACCTTTGGATAGGTCTATGGGAAGAAGAAAAAGAAGTCCGGCTCCTATAAGAGCGGCAGCTGATTCAGGTATATGCTGCTGAAGCCATAGGGATAAAGGATGGGCCTGCCCTAAGATAAGTGAGACAAGGCCAGGAAAAATCCAAAGGAAAACCGTTATGGAAAAAGCGGTTAAAACATTTTTTTGGGGGCGGTTAAGTTTTCTGAATGTTTCAGATTTATCGATGGTGTCTATTTTTAAGGCTTTACTTGAAGAGCCTTGCTTTTTTAATCTGTGTTTCATAAAAAAGAACAGGGCTGTATACATGGGAATAATGATGATAAATCCGATTATCATCCACTGGAAAAAATCTATTTTATAATCGGCAAGTTTTTCCAGCATTCCGATAGCAATGAGATTGGGCGGGCTCCCGATCGGGGTTCCGATTCCTCCTATGGAAGCAGAATAAGCTAAAATCAAGAGAAGAATGACCTGGAAAGACAGACCTTTTCCTTGTTTTTTTTCCTGATGGAAAGAGCTCAAAACACCCATGGCAATAGGATACATCATGGCTGTGGTGGCGGTGTTGCTTATCCACATAGAGAGGAAGAGTGAGAGCAGTCCAAAAGCAAACAGAATTCTGGTCTGGCTTTGTTTAACTGACTTTAGAGAAAGAACCGAGTAAGCCAGTTTTCTATCCAGAGAATGCACGCACATGGCTCTGGCAAGGATAAAACTTCCTAAAAAAAGCATAATAATAGGATTGGCAAAAGGAGACAGCGCTTCATGAATGGTGGTGATTTTAAAAACAGTGATAAACACAGGTATGAGCAGAGCCGTGATAGGAATAGGGATGCATTCTGTCACCCACCAGGTTATAACCAGAAAAAAAACAGCCAGCAGCCTGTGAGCTCTTGGGTTCTGAGAGAGAATAGGGGCGAAATAAGTCAAAAGAAAAAGGAGAGGTCCTAGAAAGAGGCCGAGCTTTTTCCTTACACCCATGTTATTTTTTTTGGGCCCAAATCATAAGCCCGTACTTCCGCTGAAAAAAGAAAATTTTATCTATTCGAGTGATCATCCAGATGACAGGATACACCAGCGAGTAAAGATTAAATGCTTTTTGACTTGAATCGAATTCGCTGGATGTGGAAGGCCTTATGTGTCCATCTCTTAATTGGAATGACTTTTTTGGAGAAAACAGCTTTATGTATAAAAAATTTAAAATCAGCTCAATGAATTCGGTGAGAAATCCAGAAAAGGATTTGTGTTTGGTGAATTGGAGGTCAGCTTTTTCAAGAAGCTTTTTTAATTGCTTTAAAGAGTATCCTTGTCTTTTATGACCGTAAAACTCAAGTTTCATTCCTAAAAGAGGGCGAAGATAATTAAGAATAAAAATATTTCCTGTCCTGGGAGTTGCGGCAATAAATTCTCCTCCTTTTTTAAGCACTCTGTGAATCTCATTCACACACAACTGATCATCTTCAAGATGTTCCAGATAGTCCAGGCACACCACTTTATCAAATGTTCCGTCTTTAAATGGAAGAGGTCCGGGTTCTAGTTGAAGGAGGTTTTTCTCCAGAATTTTTTGGCTGGATTTGACGTTGATAAAATCCTGATCAGCACTTATCCAGAAGCCTCCTTTTTTCCTAAGAAAACAGCTCAGAATACCCTGAGCGCATCCCAAGTCTAACAGGATATCCTGAGGTCCTACATCCAAGTGTTTATTGATGAGATCTATTTTTTCTTTTTTTTTAAGGGATTTTTGAACCAGTTTGAGCTGCCAGTCATCTTGTTGCATTATAAAGGATTATATAGACATCAGTTGGATGGGGTCAAGTCACATTATTTTTATCAAACTCCTCTTTATCCCATCTTGACTCGGTTAATTTTCTCTAATAGTATAGGAATGCCATGAAAGTCAAATGGATTGTAGTCGGAGCCTTGGAAACAAATTGTTATCTGGTTTACTCAGAAGACACAAATGAATGCATCATTGTGGATCCAGGGGCAGATCCAGATAAAATCGTCCAGGAAGTGAGATCAAATCATCTTAAACCCACAGCCATAGTGAACACCCACGGGCATGTGGACCATGTGGGAGCCAACAAGCCTATCAAAGATGAATTTGATATTCCACTCTATATACACAAAGAAGATTTGAAGTTATTAAAAAGTGCCCTGCAGTCAGGGTTTGGGCTGATGATCGGAGCCAAGAAATCTCCAGCTCCTGATGGGTTTATCAAAGAAGGGGATGTTCTTGAAGTGGGAGAATCACATCTTAAAGTGCTCCACACACCCGGTCATTCTCCAGGAAGCATTAGTCTGTTAGGTGATGGTTTTATCCTTTCTGGAGATGTGCTGTTTCGGGGCGGTGTGGGTCGGACAGACCTTCCCGGGGGTTCTTGGCGAAAGCTCCAGGAATCCATAAAAAAAAGAATCTTTACACTCCCCCCAGATACTTTGGTTCTTCCAGGCCATGGTCCTTCCACGAAAGTAAGTTTTGAAAAAAACTCCAATCCCTACCTAGCATGAACCAAAGAACTTCCTATAAAAGGGCAGTTAAAGCGTTTGTTGAATTTTTGACGGTGGAAAAAGGCCTTGCTGAAAACACAGTGATTTCTTATTCTCGGGATTTAAAAAAATTTTTTTCTTTTCTTAGAGAAAAAAAAATCGATTATCTCAAAACAAAAGAAGAGGATATTATAAAATTCATTCACAGGCAGAGCCGTTCGGGTTTGTCTTCCCGTTCTATAGCGAGAATCATTTCATCTATAAGAGCCTTTTATAGGTTTCTCGTTTTGGATAACGCTGTTAAAAAAAGCCCTGTAGAGAATATCAGTTCTCCAAAAACATGGCTTTCCCTTCCCAAAGTGCTTAAGATCAGCGAGGTAGAAAAACTTTTAAAACAGCCTAATGAAAAAAAAGTCCATGGAATCAGGGACAAATCCATGATGGAGCTTTTATATGCCACTGGATTGAGAGTTTCAGAGCTGATCAAACTGAAGCTGAACGCGCCGAATCTAGAGGATGGTTTTTTAATATGTAAAGGAAAAGGGGGCAAAGAAAGAATTGTTCCCATGGGTGGTTCAGCTGTGCTGGCATTAAAAAAATACTTGAGTATTTCCCGCCCTAAGCTTTTAAAAGGAGAAAGTGTGTTTTTGTTTTTAAGTCAGCAGGGAAGACCTTTTACCAGGCAGGGTTTTTGGAAAAGGTTGAAAAAGTATGCTCAAAAAGCAGGTCTTGAAGAAAAAGTCAGCCCTCATATTTTAAGACATTCCTTTGCAACTCACTTACTGGAAAGGGGAGCTGACCTCAGATCTGTCCAATCAATGCTCGGTCACAGTCAAATAACCACAACCCAAATTTATACCCATGTGAGCCGGAAGAGACTGAGACAAGTGTATGATAAGTATCATCCCAGGTCATAGGTTAGGATCTGAGGTTTCCTAGAAAATCCACAGCTCTTCTTACATGGGGAATAACAATGGTTCCTCCCACCACCAGGGCTATGTGAAAGGCTTCATAAAGTTGTGGATCGGTTATTCCCATCTCAACAGATGTAATCAGATGATATCGAATGCAGTCATCACATCGGAGAACAAGAGAAGCAGTGAGTCCCATCAGTTCTTTGGTTTTTTTTGTAAGAGCCCCTTCTTCATAAGCATTTTTATCTAGAGCCATAAACCTTTTGGTTTCAAGGCCCGCATTTTCAAGTATCTTTTGATTCATTTTTTTCCGAAATTTTTGAAATTCCTTTACCTGATCAACCATTTTTTATCTCCTCTATGATGAAAATTTCGCAGAAATCATTATATATTTTTGTCTTATGTTTGTTGAGTCAATTTTTTTATCTCGGTGAGTGTTTTACCAGAGTGCATTATTTTTGAATCCCTTGACATGAATTGAATTGACTGCTATACTGCACCACTTCGTTTTAAAACTAAACTGATAAGTTTAATTTAAAAACTAGAAGGTTTTAATAATGAATAATTTAGATCTAAGAACAAAAAGAGAGTTAAAAAGAAGACAGGAAAACAAAAAATATATTCTTGAAGTGGCGGAGAAATTATTTGTCAAAAGTGGCTATAGAAAGACTGCCATGGATGATATCGCGAATGAAGCCCAATTTTCTAAAGCCACTGTTTACAGGTATTTTGAGAGCAAGTTGGATATGTTCACTCAAATAGTCAAGAATTCGATTGAAGAATACAGAAAAGAATTAACCCAAATTACTGAGGAAAAAACCTCAGCAGAGACAAGGATAAAAAAGGTCATCTATTCGATTCTTCTGTATTTTCACAAGAAAAAGAACTTAGCCCGGATTTTTTTTATGGAAAGGGATCTGCTGAAAAAATTTGTTGAAGTGGAAAAAGGGAACCATTTTTTCCATCCTTTTAAAAAGAAAAAAATACCTGAAAATTTAGAAATTATCTTTGAGGACATATTCAATCAGATTTGTAAAGTCATGAAAGAAGGCATGTCCTCTGGTGAATTTAGAAAAATGGATCCAAGAGAAGCCTGTCTTGTTTTAGGTTCTCTTGTCAGAGGATTTCATTTTAGAGGTTTTTCTAAAGCCAGAGATTATTCATTAAAAGAAAGCACTGATTTGATCAGTGATGTTTTTCTTAACGGAATAAAAAAGCCATAGAAAATGGAATGATAAAGGAGAGTCATATGAAGAAAGCGGCGAAAATATTTATAATTTCAGGTTTATTGTTTAATATAATTCCTCTTGGATTCGGCCAGGAAAAGCTCAAGCTGACTTTAGAAGAAAGTGTTGAATTGGCTATGAAACAGAATCCCCAGTATCTGGCCACGGCCCAAAGAGTGGATGCAGCCCGATCTGGAGTGAGAGAAGCGGTGTCTGCTTTTTTCCCATCTCTTAACGGACAGGGATCAAAGACTCTGGACGAGAAAGTGATGGAACTGGAGTTTCCGTCTATGGTTCCCGGAGAGCCGCCTCAAAGAGTAGAGATTGACTTCACTCGTGACTATCAGTTCACCATGTCTTTATCTGTTCCTATTTTTACAGGGGGGCAGTTAATTTCTGGCTATAAACAGGCAGATTATAATCTAAAGAGTTCCAGGCAAGAGCTGAGGCAGTCCAAACAGAGCACTGTTTTTAATACCAAACGCGCTTTTTATGGGATATTATTGGCAGAGGATTTTGTTAGGGTATCTCAGGAAGCGGTCAAAGATGCTGAAGATTTCTATAAAAACGTTAAAATCCAGTATGAAGTGGGAGTGGCTTCACAGTTTGACCTTCTCCGTTCTGAAGTCCGGTTAGCCAACCTCAAACCCCAGTTGATCAAAGCAAAGAACAGTCTGGAAATAGCAAAGCTCAATTTGAAAACAATTTTGGGAATAGATCTTTCAAAAGATATTGAAATCAAAGGAAAGATGGACTATAAGCCCGTTGAAATAAATCTGAATGAGTGCATAAACAAAGCTTTAGCAAACAGGCCTGAATTAAAGCAGCTTAATTTCCAAGAAGGAATCGCAAAGCAAGGGCTAAAGATGGCAAGGGCCTCAGGCCTTCCTTCTGTTGCTGTTTCAGGTCAGTATAATTATTGGGCGGATAAGTTTAATTTTAAAGATGATAACTGGCAGAACTATTATTCACTCAATCTGGTTTTAAATATTCCTATTTTTAATGGATTGTCATCTTCAGCCAAAATGGCTAAGTCCAGGGCTATGATCAAAGAGCTCGAGCTGACTCAAGAAGGACTTGTTGAAATGCTGAAATTTGAAGTGATGCAGGCGGTCTTAAAAATCAATGAAGCAGAACAATCTCTGCTTTCTCAAGAGAAAAATGTGGAGCAAGCTGAAGAGAGTCTGCGCATAGCTGAATTAAACTATAATGAAGGCCTTGTCACAATTCTGGATGTCCAGCAGGCACAAACAGCATTAGCTCAGGCAAAAACAAATTATTCCCAAGCCCTTTATGACTATGTTGTGGCAAGGGCTGAATTGGATAAGGCGATAGGAGTCAACAGAAATGAATAAAAAGGCAAAAAAAAATAGAGATATCAGTGAATTTCATTTATTCAGGAGAAATCAATTGAAGACAAATTTATTGTTTAAGCTTTTATTACCAGCACTACTGACTGTTTTTATTTTATCTTGTAATGTCCCTCTTCAGGAGGAAGAAGGCAAAGCTGAATTAGGTGGAGCTGCTCCGGTCAAGGCCACTGAAGTGAAGAGACAAAAAATATCTGAAAAGGTTTATTACACCGGTTTAATAGAAGCCAGAGAAAAGATTGTTCTTACTCCTGAAGTCGGAGGCAAGATAGCGAAAATATACGTGGATGAGGGAGAAAGAGTCAGAAAAGGCGATATTCTTGCAGAGATGGATACCAAATCCATTCGCCTCCAGCTTCAGCAGGCAGAGGCTGGGCTTGCAGTGGCCAAAGCCAACCACAATGATGCCCAAAAAAACATGGAGAGAATGGAAAGACTTCGAAAAGAGAATGCAGTATCTGAGCAGCAGTATGAAAAGGTCAAGCTGGCTTTTGAGTCAGCAGAAGCTCAGCTAAAACAGGCTCAAGCCTCCCTAGATTTAGCTGAACACAATTTGGATGTCTCTATCATGAAAGCTCCTTTTAACGGGATAATCGCATCCAAAAACGCTGAAGTCGGAGATATTATAAATCCAATGATGGGAGGAGGATTTGCCACCACCCCCAGTGGGGTTTTGACTTTAGTGGACTTTTCATGGGTAAAAATACACATTCAAGTTTCTCATGAAGATGTGGTCCGGATCACGAAGGGTCAGAAAGCCAATCTCACAGTCAAGGCTTTTCCTGATAAAGTTTTTTCCGGAATGGTGAATGTTGTGAATATGGCTGCTGACCCTATCAGTAAAAAATTTGATGTGGAGGTTCTTGTTCAAAATACAGATCTTTTGCTAAGGCCTAATATTTTTGGAAATGTTGTCTTAGAGGTCAGCACTCATGAAGATGCTCTGGTTATTCCTCAAAATGCAGTTATGGAAGGAAGTTATGTGTTTGTAGTAGAAGGAGACAGCGCTGTGAAGAAAAAAATCACCATAGGACTCCAGAATACAACCCTTTTAGAAGCGGTCCAAGGACTGAAAGAAGGAGAATTGGTTATCGTGGAAGGAAATTATGGGCTTGAAGACGGTGCACGCATTGAAATCAGTGAGGTTATAAAATGAAACTACCTGAATTTTCTGTGAATAGAAGAGTCACCACCATTATGCTGGCTTTGATCCTGGTTGTTCTGGGAATGATTTCATTCACTAGGCTGGGATTGGACTTTTTTCCTGAGCTTGAGTATCCCACAGTTTCAGTCATCACAAATTACAGCGGGGTATCGCCGGAAGACATTGAGAACATCATAACCCGTCCTTTAGAACAGGTTATCAATTCAGTGAGCGGGGTTAAAAATGTAAATTCAGTGACTTCAGAAGGAATATCTGTCATCATGGTGGATTTTGAATGGGGAACCAATCTGGATTTTGCCGCTCAGGACATCAGAGACCAAATAGGCATATCTCAAGGTTATCTACCAGAAGATGCGTCTGATCCTCTGGTGGTGAAATTTGATATTTCCCAGATGCCTATCATATTTTGGGGAATCACTTCCAATATGCCCACTTATGAGCTTAAAGAGCTGTTTGAGGAAGAGGTAACTCCCCGACTCGAGAGGATTGAAGGAGTTGCCTCGGCACAGGTTTTTTCTACAGATACTCGTGAGATACTGGTTGAACTGGACAGAGCCGCCATGGAAAGCCGGATGCTGTCTTCAGATCAGGTCATTCAAGCGTTAAGAATGGAGAACCTAAATCTTCCTGCCGGGTATATTGTGGAAAGGCATTCTGAATTTTTGGTCAGAACTCTGGGTGAATTTGAAAGTCTGGATGATATTAGAAAAACAATAGTGGGCAGCACTCAAACCGGAGAACCGATTTATCTGGATGATGTGGCGGATATAAAGGATTCCATAAAAGAGCCCCGCTATCTGGCTCGGGTTCAGAAGGAAAATGGAGTCTATCTTTTCATAAGCAAAAGGTCCGGAGCCAATACAGTCACAGCCGCTGAGGCGGTCAAAAAAGAACTGGAGGAAATAAAATCAAATCTTCCGGAAGGAATTGAGTTTTACACGGCTATGGACCAAGCTGATATGATTCAGGATGTGATCAGGAAAACCGGTGGAAATGCCTTAGCGGGTGGAGTTTTAGCCATTTTTTTTATATTTATTTTCTTGGGCAATTGGCGCCCAACTATCACCATTGCCGTGGCCATACCTTTATCTGTGATTGCCACTTTTATTGCTTTTTATGCGGCAGGATATACCTTGAATCTTCTTACTTTAGGAGGACTTGCCTTGGGTATCGGAATGTTGGTGGACAATGCCATTGTGGTGATTGAAAACATATTCCGGCATCTTGAAGAAGGAGAGGGAAGGAAACAAGCCGCAAAAATGGGTGCCTCAGAAGTCGGAATGGCGATCACAGCATCCACTTTGACCACCATTGCTGTGTTTTTCCCCATGGTGTTTGCCCAGGGCATCACAGGAAAATTGACCCGGGGCTTGGCTCTGGCTATTGCCTTTTCCTTGGTGGCTTCTCTTTTTGTGGCGCTCACCATTGTCCCTATGATGGCTTCTTATATTTTTAAGTTGAAAAAGAAAAATGCAGAGGGAAAAGGAAAGCCAAAGAAAAGCCTGTTTTCCGGAATCAGAGATTTTTATGGACGCACTCTGCTTAGAGCTCTTCAAAACCGAGGAAAGGTTCTTGGTGGAGCTTTGGTGCTTTTGGTCATCTCATTGGCCCTGGTTCCCTTTATTGGAACAGAATTTATGCCCAGCTCAGACAGGGATATGCTTATTATTAAAGTTAAGATGCCTATAGGAACATCTCTTGAAGAGACGGATCGGGTGACTTCTTTAGTCGAAGAAACCCTGCTCAATGAGCCTGAGGTTGATATTGTTTCAGCGCAAGTCGGATCTATGGCTGAAGAAGATGCTTCAGACGCAGCTTCCGGTTTTGGAGCTTCTGGAGTTCATGAAGCCTTGTTATGGGTCGGTTTAAAAGAGCAAGAGGAAAGGTCACTCTCAGATTTGGAAGTCCTTGAAAAAATTCGAGGCAAGCTCCCCAAATACAAAGGGGTGGAATATGAATCCATTGATATGAGCCAGATGATGATGGGAGGAGCTGAAGCTCCTGTTGAAATCAAAGTATTTGGAAAAGATCTCAGTAGACTTAAAGAAACAGCGGATGAAATTGTCAGACGGATAAAGGATGTTGAGGGCTTGAGGGATGTGAGGCATTCTGTAGAAGAAGGGAAACCTGAATATCAAATTCAAATTGACAGGGAAAAAGCAGCCCGGATGGGACTGATGGTGGCTCAAGTGGGCAACACAGTGCAGACTTATTCTTTGGGAAAAGTAGCTACTAAATATAGAGAAGGGGATGATGAGTTTGATATTAGAGTCCGGCTCGAAGAAAGATTCAGAGATGATTTGGTTGATATAAAGAACCTACCTATTATGACTCCTTCCAATTCCATAATAAAGCTCGGACAGATTGCCACAATCACAGAAGATGAGGGCCCCATTGAAATCAACAGGGAAAATCAAGGCCGTGTGGTCACTATTTTAGCAAACATAGCTGGAAGAGATTTAGGCAGTGTTATGACTGACATTAAAGAAAATCTAGCTGGCTTGGAAAAAGCTCTTCCCGGAGGCTATTTTCTTGAATACGGGGGTCAGTATAAGGATATGCAGGAAGCTTTTCTTATCATGATCGGTGTTTTTGCCCTGGCGTCTCTGCTGGTTTATATGATCATGGCTTCTCAATTTGAATCATTTAAGCACCCTCTGGTCATCATGTTCACCATTCCGCTGGGAATTATTGGAGTTGTGATAGCCCTTCTTGTGGCTGGAAAGACCGTCAGTCTTGTTTCCCTTATTGGATTTGTCATACTGGGAGGTATTGCGGTCAACAATGGAATTGTCATGGTAGATTACATCAATCAGTTAAAACGGAAAGGGACAGAAATGAAAGAAGCCATTTTACAAGGCTGTACGGTCCGTTTGCGCCCTGTCTTGATTACAGCTTTAACCACTATGTTAGGAATGCTCCCTATGGCACTGAGCACTTCAGCAGGTTCTGAAATGAGAGCTCCCATGGCTATATCTGTTATCGGGGGATTGTTTGCCACCACCTTATTAACTCTTTTTGTTATCCCTACAATGTACAGTTTGTTTGAAAAGGTTTCCTTTAAAAAAACTTGACAAATCTGAATAGTGACCTATCTTAAATATAAGTGGCAAATCCCTTATTTTTTAATCATTTAACATCCCTATACTTCATTTAAATGACTCTATTTAAGGAGGGCTGATGAAACTAACAAGCCAGGATCAAATTGAAAAACTGGCAGAATTTAGGAGTAAGGATTATTTCACCACATCCTTTTTTCTGGATACCAGTCGGGACCGGATGACAAAAAAAGAAATTGAACTTTCGTTAAAGAATCTTATGAGCCGAAGCCACTCCCGGCTGGGAAAGAGAAATTTAGAGAGCAAGAAAAAGGATTCTCTGTTTAAGGATCTGAAAAAAATCCAGGATTACTGCTCACAGAAGCTTCCCTTTTATAATTATTATGGAATGTCCATATTTTCCTGCCATGCGGAAGATTATTGGGAAGTCTTTAATTTGGTAAAATCCCCATGGAATATGGTTATATTTGACAGAAATCCTTATGTGCGGCCTTTGTCTGCGATACTGGAGCAGTATCACAGGATATGTGCGTTGGTCATGGATCGAAAAGAAGCCAAATGGTATGACATTTACATGGGTGAAATCAAACTCATTGACCAGATGAAAACAGACCTTTCAAAACATAAAGGAGAGACCGGTAGAGAAGGATTTGGTTCTCAAAGTCTTGAAAAGCATCTGGCATCGCTTTTTCAAACCCACATCAAGAAAGCATCCACTAAAACGTTTGAAGTTTTCAAGAAGGATGGCTTTGACTGGCTTTTTGTGGGAGCTTCAGAAGATTATCTTAAAGAACTTGAATCTCATTTTCACCCTTACCTAAAGGAAAGGATGAAAGGCATTCTCAAAGCCAAACCCAATGACAGCCCGGATAAAATACTGAAAGAAGCGCTGAGCATAAAAGAAGAGTTGAAGAAAAACGAAGAAAAGCAGATCGTGAAAGATTTTGAATCAGAAATTAAAAGGGGAGGAATGGCTGTTTCAGGAATAAGAAATACTCTTAGAAGTTTGAATAAAGGAGAAGTGAAAACCCTCCTTATCACCAGAAAATTTTCCAAACCAGGGAGATTATGTCCTAAATGTCGATTTGTATATTTGGATGAAACCGAGTGTGTAGGATGCAAAGTGAAGACAATTCCGGTTATAGATGTGATTGATGAAGCTGTGGAGGCGGGTATGAACCAGAGCTGTCAAGTGAGGCACATCAACCCTCCTTCCCAATTGGACAGGTATGGGAGCATAGGAGCTTTTTTAAGATTCAAGTCTTAAAAAACAGGTGTGGCTGTCGCTCCCTTCAGATTTTGGAGGGGAAGGGCAAGGGATTCATCACCCGTTCGATTCCCCAGCGCGGAATCTCTCTCCCGGTTCGGGCTTCGCTCTCCTCTAAAGAGGAACCATGCCCGCTCAGCCCTCACAGGGGATTCCTCATCCCATGCCCTTTCCCTCAGAATCAATACTATTCCATATATAACCCAGGTTAGATATTCTTTACATTGACAACGCACACTTAATGAAATTCAGGTGTGGCTGAAGCGACTTTGAAGAATGGCGTTAAAAATCTGAACGGAGTGATAGCCGCACCAGAATTTCGATTTGACGTAAACCGGATAATGAAATAAACTTGTTCACTAACTATTGCTTACCTGAACTGAAGACAAGGAGATGAAATTGACGAAACAGATACTTAAGTTTTTATTGATTTTATTAATGGCTTTAAGTGCAGCTCCATTTTTAATCTCGCAGCAAAGCACCACCTGCTCTTTGAGCGGGATAGTGAAAGATCCTGATAACAATCCTCTTTCTAAAGCCACTGTCATTTTAGAAGGGTCCCCTTTACTGGGTATGATCATTTATGTGACAGAAGAGACTGGAAAGTTTCATTTCGCCAATCTTCCGCCAGGAGAAAATTATTCTCTGCATGCTGAAAAACCTGGATACCAGACGAAAAAATTTACGGGGATAAATATAGATATAGGTGAAGACATACAGATTTCTGCTGTTCTTGACAAAGATTCGGATGAAACCATTGAAATAATCGAAAATAAATCGCCTGCTCTCGATACAAGAAATTCTAACACCACCATTCGTTATTCAAGTGATTTAATCCAGAGTCTTCCTCTTCATAAAGACCTTTTTGAGATTATTGGTTCCATTCCTGGTTCAGTTCCCGAAAATCCTCCATTGCAGCGTACTTACAGCATTTCTGGAGGCTCTGTTCGCGGAAATAGAGTCATTTTAGATGGCATTATTTTGAATGGTCCCCTGGATTCTTATCCTTCCACCAATGTCAATATAGATACATACGGAGAAATCGAATTCGGCATCGCAGGGCACAGCCCTGAGGTCACAGATACAGATGGAGGGTATTTAAATATTGTGTCAAAATCAGGGGGGAATCAATTCAAGGCAGGATTTCTTGGAGAGCATTATAACAAAGGTATGCAGTCGTCTTTCTTAAGTGAAGAGGACCTGGAAATATTGGATCTATCCAAACCCACAGAATTCAATTCATGGAATGATTTGTCTTTTCACTTAGGAGGTCCTATAGCCAAAGATGTTTTGAATCTATATGTGAATGCCCGTTACTCAAATTGGATTAAAAGTTATCATCATAAAGACTGGACCAGCACTCAAGAGGCAGGACAGGGAGTTTTTGTTTTGGATGACGCGCCTCATCAAGAATATAATGTATTCGGTAAATTAGTCACGAGTCTTCCTTTGGATATTCGGGCAAGTCTTACTTACAATCTCACTTCAATCAAAGAGAAATTTTACATGAATCAAACTCAGGATTACATTGACCAAACAGCTACCAATAGAAGAAAAGGAGAAATAACGCATACATTTAGTTTACAGGGGAGTTATTCTTTAAAATCAAATATTTTTTTAGAAGGAAGAGTCACCTATCTTTCCCGTAAATTTCCCCTTACTTACAGTGAACAAGCTCTTCCAGATGAGCCCCGAAATTATGATAGATACTTCCATATATACAGGAATAATCCTGAATTCCAGCAAAAATCAGTTATTCAAAAATTAAATCCTTCAGCCAGAGCAACCTATTTTAATGATCGTTTTTTAGGCGCAGAGCATAAGATTAAATTAGGACTGGACTATGAATGGAGCCATTTAAGATGGGATTTTTGGAGGGAGAACCCCTTTTATTTCGATTATTATAAAGGAAATATATATTCTTATCCCAATGAATTATATCCCAATAGAGGAAAGATTTACGCTTATACATGCGGTTCATTTGAAGGATCCTCGGTTTTAGAAAACGAATCTCATCACATAGGGGGTTTTCTACAGGAAAGTCTTACCATTGCTCACCGCCTGACACTGAACCTTGGGGTCCGGTTGGATTTTAATAATTCTTCTTTTCCTATACAATATCGCCTGGAAAGCGCGGATCCTTACGGTCTTTTTGAAGTGCTTCCAGGGCTGGATCTTCAGTACCAAGCCTATAACGCGGGTTCGACCAGTGTCATGAGTTGGTTTAGTCTTTCTCCCAGGCTGGGATTTGTGTTTGATATTTTCGGCAATGGAAAGACTTCCTTGTCAGGAACTTATTCAAGGTATCATGAATCAATGGCTTTTCGCTACTTTAACAGAGTCAGCCCCATCTATCCTCAGTTAAGTTCTTGGTATTGGTATGATGATGACTTTAATCAGGAACCAGATATTGATGATACGTATACAGTCATTGATGTAGCGGATGATCCAGGTTCAGTGGATTTGGACAGCAGACTGGACCCAAATACAAAATCCCCTTTGACAGATGAATTCAGTGTGGGATTGGAGCGAGAAATAAATCCTGATCTTACGGTCATGGCTAACTTTATTTACAAACATAAAAAAAACATCCTGGAAAATGTCAATGATTATGGATTAGGCGGAGAACAAGCGTGGAAAGGATACAGCCCAGACAGCCCCTATTGGGAAAAGTTTGAATTCACAGATCCAGGAGAGGATGGGATTTTTGGTACTGGAGATGACTTGGATTCTTATTGCTATGTGGAGCTTGAAGAATCTCCGGGTGACCGTCATTGGTATTACACCAATATTGAATCAGCATTTCGTAAGTACACCGCTCTTCAACTGGTCCTTAATAAAAGAATGTCCAATAAATGGCAGCTTTTGGCTTCCTTGGTTTGGAGCAAAGCTTGGGGAAATATTGGCGGCTATAGTGCAGCTACGAGTGCCAGTTCATATTATTTCGATACTCCTAATTCACTGGTTAATACAGAAGGCCGTCTGGATTATGATAGACCTTTGAATATAAAAATCCAGGGATCTGTGGTCCTTCCCTATGGATTTGATCTGGGATGTTATTATCATTACCGGTCTGGGATTCCTTGGAATAGAACTGTAACCGTTTATGTTCCCACAAATGACCGTTATTTAGATCCTGGCGTCAGCTATACTGTGGCCACAGAAGAAAGAGGCTCAAGGAGGACTCCAGCTCTTTCCAGTCTTGATTTAAGACTGCAGAAGAAATTCAAGCTGACCGATACAATTTCTGTCCAAGCTTATGTGGATGTCCTCAATGCCTTAGGAGGGAGTCCTTATTATTTGACCTCCAATCCAGGTGGATATGTGGATTACAGGGATCCGAATAACCCGACTTTTGAAAGATATGGGAATTACATTCATTATGGAATGTATAATAATCGGATATTCAAAATTGGACTGCATCTATTCTTTTGAGCGGCTATCACCCTGTTATCCCCATTCTTCCGCAGGTTAATGGTGCTTTCCGGGTCGAATAAAAAGGGTATTTCTATCTGATAGCCTTTATTCTTTTCCTGATTTCAGGTTGGTCTGGATTGATTTGCAGAGAATTTTCCCATGCCTTGCACGCTTCATTTTTCTTTTCGAGATGAAGCAGGCAGTCTCCTAATGGATTTAAAAGTTCAGGGGAGGCCCCATATTCGGATAGGGCTTTTTTATAAGTGTTGACCGCCTTTTCAAACTCCTCTGAATTCTTAAAGGATAAAGCTAAAAGAAAATAGGTTTGGTAGGAAGGAAGCCTGTCCTTGTTGACAAAAGGGTTGAGTATTGATTCGACAGGCCTGTAGTTTTGTGTGGATAGGTAAACACGGGCCAGGTTGAGAGCTATTTCCTCTGAGGCTTCGTTCATTTCATAGGCTTTTTTTATCAGAGGCAGAGCCTTTTCTAAATCTCCTGAATGGAAGTACTGAAGACCTAAGGCATACGAGAAGTCAGGATCATCAGCTTTGGAAAGACGCAGAGTATAGTGCCATGGTCTGGGTACAGATTGGGAATGACTGATATCAAATTCTTCGTTTGAAGAAACTATTTCTGTTTGGTCCTCAAGAAAGCTCACTCTAAGCATATAATGAGCCGGAGAGAAATCCCTGAGCGAAACTTTTTCAATAAAAACTGGCTTTTCCGGGTATTCTGAAATGTCTTTTGTGAATACAATGTCTTTCTTTCCATTTTTGAAGAAAGTGTATCTGATCTTGATTTTATTTTCATCAGAAACATTGATTCCGTGTATTTGATAGGCAATGACAAGAAGACCGTCTTTAACAAACACCCGGTTTAAAGGGAGGTAAAGCTGATAGTCCAGGATTTGAAAGGGTCGAATTAGGTTTTCTTCGTTAATATCTTCTTTTATTCCGTAAGCCAGCATAAGCGGAGTCATTTGGATTTGATTCTCTTGGCCGGGAATGAGAAGAGTTTTTTCTATAGAAGTGAACTCTTTAGATGTTTTATTTTTCATCAGAATGGACAGTTTGAATTCACCTGGAATAATGGGAAACAGATCAAGCACATTAAAGGGTCTGTTTCTTATTTGATTGATTTGGGCTTCATTGAATTCCAAGGGAATGGTCTTTTCGAACTGGTAGATAAGTCTATCCTTCATGTCAGAAATTCGGCCGTAAATTTCTAAGACAGTGTAGTATTTATCCTGGTAATTATCGATGGAAAGTCTTTCAGGTTCAAAGGCATAATGGATGAAATTCACTCCATTCTGGTTTTTTGTGGTTTTGATTATTGAAGAATTCACCATATAGTTGGTGGAGTACTCTACTTCCACTGTATCTTTGTATTCGAAGTATTTTCTGGCGTATATGTCTTTGACATTCCTTAAAGGAGTATTTTCGATTTCATTCAAAAGATGTTCAGAAGACAGACTGGGCCTTCCGTATAAGGAGGGTTTTTCACCTGGAATCAAAGTTAAACTGGCATCAGCAAGGGAGGGCTCTATTGTTTTTATTTTCTCATAGGCAGCCATAAAATCTGTTGGGTCTTCTTCAAAGGAAGTTAAAAGAGATTGGGGGCCGTGGTTTAAGGGACTGTAAAGTTTATATTCACCGTGACCTTTATCTTGAAAAAAGACAAGCTGGAGAGCTTGGGGCAGTCCCTTATCTTCCATTCCTTGATAGAACCAGACTTCAGTAGGATAAAGCTCTCTTTTGGCGTCAAATGTTTGGATGTCATCTGGTTCTCCCAGGATAATGTATATTCTGCCTCTGTCTGTTCTCCATCCTGGCTTGGGAATTTCCCTGCCAAAGTATTGGTTGGCATACTCAATGCGCCGGAAGTGTTCTTTTTTATATTCGTTTTCTTCTGTATTGAGAGTCGGATCCCGGTGTTTCCAAAAGGCTTTGATAAATTGATCGCGTTCCTGGTTTGAATCAAGTTTCAAAAAGACTTCCTTTTCTACAGAAGATATGATGTAGACCACTTCTTCCTGCAGCCATTTTTTATAGGAAGGGGGCAGGTCTTTGATATCAGAAACTGCATGGTTCATCAGAATAAAAAGTCCTAAGGATAAAAGTAAAATGAATCTAATTTTTTGGATCACTCAGGTCACCTCTTGATTTGTGTTTACGTTATTAAACTTAATTTATTGGAAAATTGTTACATTAAGTATTATATATCATTAAAGAAAACTGTAAACTTTTTAGAGATTTTGTCAGTATCTTTGCTCCCTTCAGATTTTTGAAGGGGAAGGGCAGGGGATTCCTCATCCCATGCCCTTTCCCCTATAAAGATTTTGACTTATAGATATCCCAGAAATAAATTTGTGCATCAGAAGGCTAAATCTTCAATGTCGCTTCAGCTGCTGCCAAATTCTTTCAATATCAAAATGTCGACTTAGCAGTGAATCATATTTTTTAGGATTTTAAATTCTTGGGGAGAGATGTCACCCCAATAATAAGGAGCTGCCAGTTTATTATGAAGCAAAGGGTCGTGTTTTTCAGGAAGCTTTTTTTCCGATATCAGTTTTTTCCAATCTGAGGTATGCGGGACCGGGGAAAAATAAGCCAGCCTGGGTCTTAAACCCAACTTTTTGACCTGTTCAATGCTGTTTTTTACACTGAGAAAATTTTGGCCGGGAAGACCGGTCATTAAATACACATTGATATCTTTTTTGTTATAACCGGCTTTTTCTAAATTGATAACAGCTCTCTCTAAATCCCCTGGATTTACCTTGGGGCAGGAGCGCTTGATGATATCCGGATCAAAAGTCTCCTGACTGAGAAAGAGTGATTTGAAGTTGGCTCTAAAAAAGAAATCAGCAGTTGTTTCATCAATATTTTTGATGTGAAGACCGTTAGGGGTATGAAAGGCTGTAGGCAGGTTTCTTTTTATAAGCTCCTCCAAAATGGGATGAAGGTGTTTATTTTTGTTGATCAGCAGGGCATCATCATAAAATGCAATATTATGAGTCTTTTGAAGGGTTGAGAGGTGTGTGATTTCTTTGATCACAGACTGGGGATTCCGTTGAGTGAAACTTTCATAAAGAATAGGACTGGCACAAAAGGAACAGGTAAAGGGACATCCGCGGGAGGTCATTATGGGAAGAGATTCTTGATTTCTCAACAAATGAAAAGAAGGGAAAGGAAGGTCATCCAGATTTTCAAACTGGACAGGGGAACAGAACTTATCTCCCAACAGGTCATTGAGCAGAGGAAGTATTTTTTTTTCTCCCGGACCCTGGATGATGATGTCAGCTCCTGATTCTTTTTGGGCGTGTTCCGGCAAAAGTGTCGGGTACACTCCGCCAAGGACTATCGGCGCATTCCCAAATTTTTTCTTAACCAATTCAACCACATGCTGGACTCCGGGATACCAATAGGTCATGGTGCAAGTGAGCAGAATCACGTCAGCTTTTTGGACTCTGTTTAGTTCATTGGTAAAAAGCTCCACAGGAATCCCGTATCTAGAGAATTTGCGGGGTACTTTGCTTAAAACTTCTGGTTTTTTGACTTCTTTTTTAGGAAAAGGACCCCTTCCGTCTTTTTTTGTCTTATATTTTTTCTTTAAAAGAGGGTGATCCCGGTCCAGACAGTCTATGAATTCGATTTGGGCAGGAGTGTGTCTTTGGATGAGGGAAGCCATATAGAGCAGACCCAATGGTTTCATCCAGAAGTCATAAGCTGTGAAGTCATAAATCCACGGATTGATGAGAAGGATTTTGTATGGAGTGGATTTCTTCAATGTTTTGCTTGAGATAATTTTGGTGCGGAAGGTGGGACTCGAACCCACACGGCCTTTTGGGCCATAAACTCCTGAGGCTTACGCGTCTACCAAATTCCGCCACTTCCGCATACTATTCAATTGCAGTGATTCAATAATTATAAACGGATACACAAAAACTGTAAAGAAGATGTCTTTTATTGTAAGCATTTCTAAAACCGTGGTAGAGTTTATTAGATCGATAAGGGGAAGGGCAAGGGATTC
>JAWLEN010000034.1:17343-22629 GCA_041686095.1 Candidatus Aminicenantota bacterium | reverse complement strand
CATCCCCCGGGCCATCGAAGGACTGGAACTTTGATTTTTCGGAGAGCTTCCACAATGTCATCTCTGATCCCCCGGGTGTTGTTTATGGGGCTGTCTGGGCCCACCCAATAACCGCCGTAAATGCACCGGCCCAGGTGCTCTGAGAAATGTCCGTAGATGTATTTGCTTATTTTGAACTGGCCTTGATCTGCGTTGATGATCAGGGTTGTGGTCTTTTGTTTATTTTTCTGAGGAGCACTATGGGCTGAAAATACGGCAAAAATAAAAATCAAGATAAAGGCATAGAATTTTTGGGTTTGCTTCATATTCTTCTCCTTTCCAACCCGACCTATTCATAAAAAAATGGCGAAGTTTTTATTATTATATCTTATCTCGTTTTCAGTGATTGGCATGATTTATTCAAGAGGCAGTAAATGGTGAATGGTAAACAGTAGTTGTCTTCAATGTCGACTCTGCCCTGATGGAAACCAATCTCTGAGTGAACATGAATAGGTAACTAGCTGGATTCTTTTTTTTGCAGAGCGCGGATTAAAGAGGATAATCCATGTATTAAGAACACCCCAGCTACCCAGTAATATAAATATCCGGGATAAACAAGGATCAATATTGATATACAGAGGTAAACCACTCCTGTAAAAAAAAGGCTGGCTTTCTCGTAAGTTTTCATGTTTAACGCTCTCCTTTTATCTTAACTTTCCCAAATCCTAACCAGATGAGTAATGCCTTGTATAAAAAATAAACAAAACAGTCCATATCGTAATAATTGGGGATAAATCAGTATAAATCCGCCGATAAATAAAGAGATTATTCCTGCAAAAATCAAACTAGCTTTTTCGGTTTTGAGAGTCTTCTGGCTAATAAAATCACCCAATCTCACAAGATTTTGTCTTATGAACAAAGAACCTATAAGGACATGTTTCGTTTTTTTTTGAACTAAATTTATTCTGACTTCTTTCCAGAAGTGAGGGAAAAATACAATATTAAGAAAAATCCCAGTAAGAAAAAGGCTCAGCAGATAGGAAAGACCGCTGAAATAATCTCCCCATGTCAGCAGCAGACCAATTTCATCCATAAAAAGCCCTAAGCCCACTCCATAAATTACGGCTGTTTGCTTCTTGGTAAGAAGAGATGAATCCACTAAAGAGAGCCATCCTGCAATACAAATCAGGGCAATTCCGATATAGAAATGATGAATGTGATAACCAAATAAAATGATATTGCGCCCCAAATGAAAATTGACATCCGGAGGCAAACCCAGTTCTGCAGCTTGAGCAAATTTACTTTTAGCTGCTCCTGCTATGTAAACAGACAACCTGATGAACAGAAAGGATATAAAATAGGAGATGGTGATTAGAAATGGAATGTCTTTTTTGGTTTTTCCCATAGGACTAAATTCAGATCCTCTAATTATATTATCCAATTTGGAGAGGGTTAGCAAATTGATTGAAACTCAATGAACTATGCAGTCTTCTCTTTTAAAAATATCAATAAATAAATTCTTTTTAATTCCTTAATTGAATTTCATTATAATTTGCTTGAAATATGAAAATCGTTAATAATAAAAAAGAACATTGAGATACCAATCAATTTTTGAGCACCTAAAAAAGGAGATTCTGAAATGAAAAAGCTTGCCTATCTGTTGGGGGTTTTTGCCTTTTTTGCTTTTGTTTTTATAAGTTCGAGCTGTCAGGGCCCGGAAAAAGGAGAGTACTTGATCCGGCCGGTCCCTTTCACTCAAGTTCACATCAACGATGACTTCTGGTCTTCCCGGATAGAGACCAACCGCCAAGTGACCATTCCTTATGCCTTTGAGCAGTGTGAGGAGACCGGACGCATTGACAATTTCAGGATCGCTGCGGGGATAAAAAGCGGCGGATTCCAGACGGTTTATCCTTTTGATGACTCAGATGTGTATAAAATCATAGAAGGAGCCTCTTATTCTCTCCAAGTTCATCCAGATACTGAACTTGAGAAATATCTGGATGATTTGATTGCCATCATAGGAAGAGCTCAGGAGGAGGACGGTTATCTTTACACAGCAAGAACCATTGATCCGGAAACTCCGGTGCGGTGGTGCGAAGGAGACCGCTGGTCCAATCTTTATTTGGGTCATGAACTTTATAATGCCGGTCATATGTATGAGGCAGCGGTAGCCCATTACAGAGCCACTGGAAAGAGGTCTTTTCTGGACATTGCGTTGAAAAACGCAGATTTGATAGCAGAAGTGTTCGGGCCTGATAGAAAAAGGGGCGCTCCCGGACACCAGGAAATTGAGATAGGACTGGTCAAACTTTACCGGGTAACAGGAGTTCAAAAATATCTGGATCTAGCCAAATTTTTTCTGGATGAACGGGGCCGCAGTGACCGTCAGAAACTTTACGGAAAATATTCACAGGATCATAAACCAGTATTGGAACAAGAAGAGGCTGTGGGCCATGCGGTGAGAGCGGTCTACATGTATTCAGGGATGGCAGATGTGGCTTCTCTGACCAAAGATTCTGAGTACATCCAGGCTATTAACCGGATCTGGGAAGATGTGGTTTTTAAAAAGCTTTACATGACGGGAGGAATCGGAGCCACCGGGGCTGGAGAAGCGTTTGGGAAGCCGTACCAGCTCCCTAATGCCTCTGCTTATGCTGAGACGTGTGCGTCCATAGGGAATGTGTTTTGGAACTTCCGGATGTTTCTCCTTCACGGGGACGCCCAATACATCGATGTGCTGGAAAAAGTGCTTTATAACGGACTCATATCCGGAGTTTCTCTGGAAGGAGATCTTTTCTTTTATCAAAATCCTTTGGAATCATATGGACAGGATGAAAGAAGCACCTGGTTTACCTGTGCCTGCTGTCCCAGCAATATTTCCAGATTCATGCCTTCTATTCCAGGCTATGTGCTGGCAGCAGATAAGGATAAAATCTATATCAATCTATTCACTTCCTGTGAAGCTCAAGTCAAGCTGAAAGACCAAACAGTGAATATCACACAGAAGACCCGTTATCCCTGGGAAGGGGAGGTGGCCGTAACGGTTTTTCCTGAAAAAGAAAAGAGGTTTTCTGTATATGTAAGGATTCCCGGATGGGCTCGAAATAAACCTGTACCCAGTGACCTGTACCGGTTTTATAAAGAAAGTGACCAACAGGTCATTTTAAAAATCAATGGAGAGGAAATGGCTTTGAGTCTCAACAAAGGATATGCTGTTATTGATCGGGTTTGGAAAGAAGGAGATCAAATAGATGTTCATTTCCCCATGCCGGTGAGAAGAGTGCTGAGCCATGAAAAGGTAGAGGCTGACTCAGGAAAGGTCAGCCTTCAGAGAGGACCGGTGGTGTTTTGCGCTGAATGGAAGGACAACCAGGGATTGGTCAGTAATATTGTTTTATCTGATGATGTGGAGCTTGAATCAGAATACAGGCCTGACCTTTTAAAAGGAGTCACGGTGGTTAAAGCCCAGGCTGAAGCCCTTTTTGAAACTCCGGAAGGAGAGGCATCCAGTCAGAACCAGATCTTCACGGCCATACCCTATTATTCCTGGGCACACCGGGGTAAAGGCGAGATGGCGGTCTGGCTGGCCCGTACAAAGGGAAAGGCAAGTCCTTTGCCTCAACCCACCCTTGCCTCTCAAAGTCAGGTGACTGTATCAAGAGGGAAGGACGGATTTTCTGTCAACGATCAGAGAGAGCCGAGGAGTTCAAACGATCATTCCATTCCTTATCTTCACTGGTGGCCTAATAAAGGAACTGACGAATGGATTCAGCTTGATTTCCAAAAATCTGAAAACATATCCCGGGTCAAAGTCTATTGGTTTGACGACACAGGACAAGGTGAATGTCGGGTGCCTGAATCATGGAAGGTCCTGGCCAAAAAGAATGGAAACTGGGAGCCAGTTAAAAATCAAAATGTTTATGGAGTGAAAAAAGATCAGTATAATGAGGTGACTTTTAAACCCGATCAAACTGATTCCATACGCATTGAGATCAAATGTCAGCCTGATTATTCGGCTGGAGTTATGGAAATTCAAGTTAGATAAGTATTTAAAAGAAAAGGAGGGAATATTAGTTATGACCGATAATATGACCAAAAAAAAATCAATCAAAAGGCGTGATTTTCTTAAATTGTCATCCACTGCGGTTTTTGCGGGGCTGACCGGGAGGCTTTCTGGAAAGCCGCAGGAAGAAAGCGAAGCAGCTGCCTATACCATAAAGGAAGCGGCTCTCAAAGTAGGAACCCTGCCCCGAGTGAAGCTGGGCACCAGCGGCAGAGAAGTATCAAAGATCATTGGATCTGGCGACTTGGCGGAAGCTCCCAGGGAAGCCGGGATCCTCTGCGGCATGAATTACTGGCATAAGGCCAACCGATGGATGCGGACCGGAGCGCCGGATTCTATCCTCAAAAACCGTGAAGCTCATTACTGTCAAGTCACAGTAGACCGGGTGGAAGGGGATCATTATGTGGGACGCATTGATGAAGAGGAGCACTACGCTTATGTCAAAGAAGCTTTGGATCGGACAGGTCTAGGTTATTTTGATGATATGCAGTTCCATTACGGCTACCATAATGTTGATGAGCTTAAAAATGAGAGAGGATTTGTGCGTGCTTTTGAGCGGTTGAAAAAAGAGGGTCTGGTGAAACACCTCTGTCTTTCTCAGCACGGTTATGCTGGGAACTCTAGGGTCCCGGGTGGACAGAGCGCGGCAGAGGTTCTGACTGCTGTGGTGGAAGACGGGATCTATGAACATGCCCAGTTCATGTATTCTTATGGTGTCGATCCAGAGATGGATAAGTTTCTGGAGTTTGCCCGGAAAAAAGGATTTGGCACCATTGCCATGAAAACAGCACGGGGCATTGGACGCATGAAAGATGACCAGGCCTTTATGGAGAGGCTTCCCAAAGAGGTGTCTCCTCACAACGTGCTGGTTCGTTGGTTGACCACTCAGACCCAACTGGATGCGGTGGTCATGCGGGTGAGAAATCTCAATGAATTTGTGGATTCTTTTTCAGGCGTAGGAAAAACATTAAGGCCTCAGGATGCTCAAGCCATCCAGATGATGACCGCTCAAGCTGATAAGACAGCCTGCCGCCTTTGCACACAATGCCAGCCTTACTGTCCCCAGCGCATCCCCATTGCTGAGATCCTTCGGTTCGAGCGTTATGCTATGGATGATCATGACTGGGATAAGGCCCGAAAACTTTATGCTGCGCTTGACCGAAAAGGGGATGCTTGTATTCAATGCGAAACCTGCATTTCTCACTGTCCTCTGAACCTCAGGATTCCCGAAAAAATCGCCA
>JAWLEN010000034.1:0-17243 GCA_041686095.1 Candidatus Aminicenantota bacterium | reverse complement strand
TTTATGCTGCGCTTGACCGAAAAGGGGATGCTTGTATTCAATGCGAAACCTGCATTTCTCACTGTCCTCTGAACCTCAGGATTCCCGAAAAAATCGCCACAGCCCACGCTCTTTTAGGCTAAAAATTGGGTACGGTTTATTTATTTACCCAATTTTTGTTAGCCAAAGGGGAGAGCCAGGCCCCAGAAGAGTTTATAAAAAGCATTCTTGTTTCCCAAACGGCTTTCTTGGATGTCCATCCAGAAGCTCCCGCCTAAAGAGAATTCAAGATTAGAGATGAGTTTGACCCGCAGAATAACATCACCCAAAAAAGCTTGGCCTAAAGAAAACAGGGCTTCTGATTGACCTATGAATTGAGCGCTCAGCCCATATTTTTCTTCAAACCACACTCCCATCCTTATCCCATATTCCTGGACCAATTTGTCTCCAGAAAGATCCAGGTGTCCTCTTTGATTGGTGTGGAAAAGGATCCAGGTGAAAGGCTCTATATAAAAAGAGCCTTGGGTAAAGGGAAAGCCGAATCCCGCATAATTCCGGTTGAGATAATAAGTATGCCCGTTGAGAGTGCTCCGGTGATCCGAATCATGATTGCTGTCATGTCCCCATATGAGAACGAAATTTTCCACAGGAAGATACCGCAGGGAGAAATGCCAGTCAAATTTGGTCCTTTTTTTGCCATCATCGTGGGTAACAAGCTGGATGAGAAAAGAAGTGTTCTCAGTAAAAAAAGTCAGATTGCGGAATCCAAAGTTCCACCGGTCTTCAGGCCCTGATAGATCGTTGTAGCTGGGGAAAGTGCTGGGGAGTTGAAGCTGTCCAAAAAATTCCCCATGAAAAGTGAGTTTGTTATCTTCAAAGAGGGGTTTTTTGTCTTTATACTGCCTGAATATAAAAATCTCTTGACTGATTAGAGATTGAACTGAGAAAAAAAAGAGACACACGCCGATCGCTAAGAATTTGAGGAATGATTTATTTGAGTCCATAGACTTTCCTTTATTTTAAGCAGAATCAGGATTTATTATACAGAAAATGATTTCTGAGTCCATAGACAATAATTCGGTTTGTTATCATATCACCTTGTTTCTTGTTTGACTGAAATATCTGTTTTTATTATAATTTGAGGCTCCGAGCTTAAAGCGCTAAAGCAGAGGCAATGCCTTTAAGCCGATAGGGTAAAACGGGAAACGGTTTTGCCTCCCGGATTGGAAAGGAGATTCCCGCCGGTTTGTAAAGTGTGTTTCCCCAATTTAAAAAGGATTGAATATGAGAAAAACACTCATTTGTGTCCTTACTTTGGTGTTTGTTTTTTTGCTTCACTGCAAAAAGCAATCCAAGCAGGAAATTCTGGTCATTCACGCAGGATCCCTGGCTGTGCCGTTCAAACTCATGGCTGATGAATTCATGAAGCAGAATCCAGATATAGGAGTTAAAATGGAATCAGCAGGAAGCCGGACCTGCGCTCGAAAGATCACAGAGCTCAACAGTGCTGCCGATGTGATAGCTTCTGCGGATTCAGCCGTGATCCAAACTCTTCTCATACCTGAATACGCGGATTTTTGCATTGATTTCACCTTCAATGAGATGGTGATCATGTACAGGGAAGAGAGCCGGTATTCCCATGAGATAAATGTCTACAACTGGCATGAAGTTTTGCTGAGGGAAGATGTGTGGTACGGACACTCAGATCCAAATGCGGATCCCTGCGGATATCGCACAGTGCTGTGCTGGAAACTGGCGGAAAAACATTATGAAAAACCGGGACTGTTTGACAAACTGGTTGAGAACTGTTCTGAAAAAAACATCCGGCCTAAAGAAGTGGACCTGCTGGCTCTTCTTGAAACCGGAGAACTGGATTATATTTTTATTTACCGCAGTGTGGCTGAACAGCACAAGGGGAAGTTACTTTTGCTACCGGATGAGATCAATCTCAAATCTCCGGAGATGAACCATTTATACCAGCAGGTGAGCGTGGAGCTTACCGGGAAGAAACCAGGGGAGACCATCATTCGAAAAGGAGCGCCCATGGTCTATGGGGTCACAGTTCCCAAAACAGCCGCCCATCCTAAGCTAGGAGTTAAATTTGTATCCTTTGTTTTAGGTAAAAAGGGAAGAGAAATCATGAAAAAAAACGGCCAGCCGGAAATCATCCCTCCCAAGGTGGATCGTTTTGAAAATCTCCCTGCTGAATTAAAGCCATTTTTTAAAAATAAGTAAAATGAAAATAAAACCTGTTTTTTATTTTTTAGGAACCCTGTTAATCCTTTTTATCATGGTCCCTCTATGCCGGATGATTTTTTCGGTCAGCCCTTTGGAAGCTGGAATCGCTTTTGTGGAAAAAGAACTCATAAGTTCCATCTTTTTGACCTTAAGAGCTTCTTTGTGGGCAACCCTGATCGCACTGGTATTAGGGATTCCCCTGAGTTTTGTCCTGGCCAGACATCATTTTTTCGGGAAAAAGGTCATCGAAGGGCTCATTGATATTCCGGTGGTCATTCCTCACACCGCGGCAGGGATTGCTCTTTTGATGGTTTGGGGGAGAGAATCTGTTTTTACCAAGATCACAGGGATTTCCATTCCCGGTACGGAAGCAGCCGTGTCCATAGGAATGCTGTTTGTGTCTCTTCCTTTTCTGGTGAACAGCGCCAAAGAAGGATTTAAGATGATCGATGTGCGTTATGAAAAAACTGCTGTTTCTCTGGGTGCTTCGCAATGGAAAGCATTTACTTCAGTGAGTCTTCCTATGGCCAAAAAGTCGATCGTTTCTGGCTCTATCATGATGTGGGCACGGGGCATTTCTGAGTTCGGAGCAGTGGTGATTCTGGCTTATCACCCCATGACAGCGCCGGTTTTGATTTTTGAGCGCTTCCAGAATTTTGGGCTGGAGTATGCGGCTCCAGCCACTGTAGTGCTGATTTTAGTCACTTTGGTGATCTTTGTGGTTTTAAGAGCTGTGGGAGACAAACAGTGATCAAACTGGATAGGGTGTTTAAAAACTACGGAGATTTTCAAATTCAGGACCTATCCTTAGAGGTGGGACCTGGTGAATATTTTGTGATTCTCGGGCCCAGCGGGGCAGGAAAGACTCTGCTTTTAGAGATGATGGCTGGATTGGAGGCTCCGGATTCAGGAAAGATAATGGGTTTGGAGAGGAGACGAATTGGTTTGATCTACCAGGATTATATGCTCTTTCCTCATATGAATGTGTATGAAAACATTGCCTATGGCCTGACTATCAGGAAAGAGGACAAACAGAAAATCAAAACTCAGGTTGAAGCGGTCAGTAAACAATTGGGGATAGCTGATCTATTATCACGGAAGATAACCACTCTTTCAGGAGGAGAAAAACAAAGAGCAGCCATTGCCCGAGCCATGGTGATGCGGCCTGAGGTTTACCTTTTGGATGAACCCACTGCTGCTCTGGATTTAAGCACTAAAACTCAAATACAGCGGTTGATTCTCGAGCTTCACAAAAAGGACCGCCCCACTGTAATCCATGTGACTCATGATTTTGAGGAAGCCCTGGCCATGGGAGACCGGATCGGGCTTCTTTTTTCAGGACAATTGGTGCAGAACGACACGCCGGAAAAAGTGTTCAATCATCCCGTCTCCAAAAAGGCGGCTGATTTTTTAGGATATAAAAATGTTTTTTCAGGCCACATCGAAAGTCATACCATGAGTATCAACGGGATTGATATCACCGCTCCTGTGGAGAAGGCAGACAAAGCGTATATTGCGGTGCGCTCCAATGATATCATCCTTTCTAAAAAGAAGCTGGAATCTTCAGCCCGGAATGCCTTTCCCGGCCGGGTCGTCAAAAGCATCAAGCGCACCAATCATGTGGAAGTCATTGTGGACATCGGAGTGTGGTTATATGTGGATATCACCTATCAATCGTATCATGAGATGAAGCTCAGACCGGATGCCCGGATATGGGCAATTTTTAAAACACAAGCCGTGAAAGTGTTTCTGCATTGAGGAGGAAAAATGATTCTTTTAGAAGAAGCTCAAAAAATATTGAATGAAACACCTGTTAGACCAGATGTTGAGCTGGTGAAATTGGATAAAGCCGTGGGCCGGATTTTGGCTCAGGATATTGTATCCAAAATCAATATGCCTCCTTTTAATAAATCAGCCATGGACGGATATGCGGTGATTTCAGGAGATCCGTCTGAAAGATTCAAGGTCATTGAGACCATTCCGGCCGGAAAAGTCCCTCAGAAAAAAGTTCATCCGGGCGAATGCGCTAAAGTCATGACAGGAGGAATTGTTCCTGAGGCAGCTAATCGGGTTATCATGAGAGAGCTGACCGAGGAAGAAAATGGATATATGAGAGTGACCGGCAAAGAGAAAAATAAAAATGTGTGTTTGGCCGGAGAGGATATTAAAAAAGGAGATAAAGTTTTAGAAAAAGGGGTCTGCATAAGGCCTCAGGAAGTGGGAGTGGTGGCTTCTATGGGGTTAGAGCAGGTCAAAGTGTATAAAAAGCCTCAAGTGGGTGTTATCTCCACGGGGTCAGAGCTGGTGCCTCCCGGGGAAAGCATAAATCAAAGCCAGATCTATGACAGCAATTCTTATTCCTTATCAGCCCAGGTCCAAAAGTCAGGAGTGAGGCTTTTTGACCGCAGAATGGTTTTGGATGACCCGGATAAAATCAAAAAAGCAGTCTCAGATATTTTAGATTCCTGTGATGTGCTTCTTATCTCCGGAGGAGTGTCCATGGGGGATTTTGATTATGTCCCTTCCATTCTCAAGAAACTGGGATTCACACTTCATTTTGAAAAAGTGGCCATCAAACCCGGGAAACCCACGGTGTTTGGAACCAAAGATTATCAATACATATTTGGTGTTCCCGGAAATCCGGTTTCAACTTTTGTGGTGTTTGAACTTTTTATAAAACCTTTTTTGCTTCGGATGATGGGACACAATTATGAGCCTTTTTTCATGACCGGTATACTGAAAGAAAGCATCCGAAGAAGAAAGACTCAACGGGCGTCTTACATACCGGTTGAATGCAGAGAAGGATTTATTAAGAATCTCCCTTATCATGGTTCAGCTCATATCCATGCTCTGACCCGGGCGAATGCGTTGTTGTGCGTTCCCAAGGGAGTCAAGGAAATAAAAGCAGGAAGCCAAGTCAATGTTAGACCTATTTAAGCGAGAGATCACTTACTTAAGAATTTCTGTAACAGACCGATGCAATTTGAGGTGTCAATACTGCATGCCGGCTCATGGGGTGAAACTAAAACCTCAAGAGGAGATCCTGACCTTTGAGCAAATCACTGAGATATGCCGGGTGGCTTCTAAAATGGGGATATGGAAAGTGAGGCTCACCGGAGGGGAACCTCTGGTCAGAAAAAACATCACTCATCTTGTCCATATGATCAGTGAAATCAACGGAATTAAAGAGCTTTGCCTTTCCACCAATGGAGTGCTTTTGGCTCCTTTGGCTGAAAAGCTCAAGAAGGCCGGTCTATCCAGAGTGAATGTCTCTCTGGATACTTTGGATGCCCAAAAATACAAACAGCTGACCCGGGGCGGCGATATTCAAAAAGTTTTTTCCGGCATTGAAGCAGTTAAAAAAGCAGGATTTTCAAACACCAAAATCAATATGGTGCTGATTCCAGGTTTTAACACGGATGAAATCGGTCCGATGTTTGATTTTTGCAGAACAAACGGGCTGATCCTTCAGAGAATCAACCATTATTCCTTGGATTCAAGCTTAAAAAAAGAATATTATTATGAAGCTGAAAGGCCTCCGGACTGTAAAAAATGCAACCGGATAAGGCTCACTGCAGACGGAATGCTCAAACCCTGTCTTTTTTCGGAACAGGAGATCCCAGTGGATTTTAATGATATTGAGTCCAGCATTAGTTTGGCTGTTCAGAGCAAACCAGCCTGGGGGCAGAATGGAACAAAAAGGGGAAATTGGGAAATAGGAGGTTAAAATGAAACTCACACATGTCTCCAGTAAAGGAAAAGCCGAAATGGTGGATATTGGATCGAAGAAAATGACACACCGGGAAGCTGCGGCTCAGGGCAGGATTTATCTCAGGCCAGAGACCGTTCAGTTGATTAAAGAACAGAACATAAAAAAAGGAGAGGTGCTGGCTGTGGCGCGCATTGCTGGGATCAGTGCGGCCAAAAAGACCTCTGAATTGATTCCTTTATGCCACAATATACCCTTCAATAAGATTGATATTGATTTTAATATTAAAAAAGACGTCATTGATATCCAAGCTTCAGCCTCCTGCGACTGGAAGACAGGAATTGAGATGGAGGCTTTGACCGCTGTTTCTGTGGCGGCTTTGACCATTTATGATATGTGCAAGGGTGTGGATAAGGAGATGAGAATCACGGACATAAAGCTTAAGGAGAAAACAAAAAGTGAAATTCAAAGTTGAAGCGGTTTGCATTTCTGAAAAGAGAGGGCAGCAGAAGAAATCCATTGAAGAGGCAGAGCTAGCCAAAAATTTTGGTATCATAGGTGATGCTCATGCAGGGCACAGTCACAGGCAGGTCTCATTTTTGGCGGCTGAGGATATCGAGGGAATGAAGGCTCAGGGGCTGGACCTTGAACCAGGTGATTTTGCAGAAAACATTGTCACCCGTGGGATAGACTGGAGCCAAGTGAAGGTTGGCGGGAAAGTCTTCATCGGGGAGGCGGAAATGGAAGTCACTCAAATAGGCAAGGACTGCCCCAAACCCTGTGCTATCTATTATAAAGCAGGACGGTGCATCATGCCGGAAAGAGGGGTTTTTGTGAAAGTGAACAAAGGAGGGACCATTCATGCTGGAAATCGCGGTCATTACCGTATCAGATAGGGCTTATAAAGGAGAATATAAGGACCTTTCCGGGCCTAAAATAAAACAGATCATAGAGGAAAGTAATGTGGAGGCTGAAGTGTGCTTAAGCCTGGTTCCTGATGAAAGAAAAGCCATCAAAGAGGTATTGATTGAGAATTTAGACAAAGATTATATTCTGACCACCGGAGGGACCGGTATTTCTCCCAGGGATATCACGCCGGATGTGACCAGAGAAGTGTGTGATAAAGAAGTGTCGGGTATCAGTGAATACCTCAGGCAGGAATCTTTAAAAGAGACTCAATACGCTGTTTTTTCCCGGGGATTCAGCGGCATTAAAGACAAAACCATCATCATCAATTTTCCCGGTTCTTTAAAAGCCGTGACTCTATGCACCAAACTTCTTGTTCCAGTCCTGGAACACGGTAAAAAAATGATCCTGGGTGGCAAACACTAGATTTTCAAGTTAGGAATTTGGTTTTTCTGTTGATGATGATTTTTACTCAATTTCCTCAAATTCCCACCCTCTAAGTACCTGCAGCCCCAAAAACACTGATCTTCATTTTTATGAATAGATCAGGTTACTTAAATTCCGGTATGTATTTTATGGTTTTTTCAGGATCCATCAAAAGGCTCACCGCAGTGTCTGCTTGAAGGTTTGCAGCAATTCCTACTCTGGGAGCCATGAGTCCTCTTCCTGGCTCAGAGGCGCTTTTTAGATCTCCCACTATAATGAGATTTTTTCCCAGTCTTCTGATTCTAATTTCATCTCCTCTTCCATATCCTGCGATCCCAGATACTCCAATAAGGAATTTTTCAGGCATAAATTCTGTGACCGCTTCCACAATCATTTGTTTTTCCTCTGATTTGTCAAAACATTCCAGAATGATGTCAGCTTGTTTGAATATCTCGGGTATATTTTCCTGGTTTAAGACCACTTTGTGGATTTCCACCTGCACATTGGGATTGATCTTGGAGATGATGCCTTTGATAGCCTCGGTTTTATAGGTTCCTATATGCTCTGTATTATACTGCTGGCGGTTGAGATTGCTGGGCTCAACAATATCATAATCGGCAAGAATAAATCTTCCAATCCCCATTCTGGCAAGAGATATGGCTGCTGTAGATCCCAATCCTCCCAATCCTGCGATTCCAATAATTGATTTCTTCATCCTTTTATGAACTCCAGGAGTATGACGGGCTGCCATAAGCACTTCCAACTCTTTGCTGGATGGGACTTCTCCTCTTTTGATAAGCACAATGCTGTCTCCATTCTTTATGTCCTCTTCAGGTCTACTGGGAAACCCGCTTTTAATCATTATATCAGCTTCAGGCTTTACTTTGTTCTTTATTTCTCCTAAAGTGGTCCCTTTAGGAACCCTCCTGGGAATTTCATTCACCAGCACAGTCATTTCTCTTTTTTTCATTTTTCACCTTTTGTCTTCATTGTAAATGGCGGAGAGGGTGGGATTCGAACTTACGATCCAGAATACTCCGGATAGCGGTTTTCGAGACCGTCGCCTTAAACCAATCGGCCTTTGGAATAATTAAACCGTAGTTTCTTGTTGGCCCTATGCTCATAGTGACACTAATTCTATCATATTTACTTACCTAAATGTGTCACTAATGTTTCTGAACGAGTTCATCCTTCTATTTAAGTTGTTGATTAATTGAGCTGCCATCTTATGCTGTAGCGCTTGACTTGCTGGTAGCCCTGTTCATCTTCTGAGATGACATAGAGCTTGTTCTTTTTCCAGACTCGAGGGCGGTGTTCCAAAGGGATTTTAGCAATGTATTTTCCCCGGGAATTGAACACATCATAATAATACTGGTCGTTGGGAGTTTTTTCATAGGTGCGCACAAACACTCTGCCTTCATCATCCACACTCAGATAAATAAAAGGATTGTGATGAGAATCCCAGGATAACTCAATCCCAGGGGGAATTTCTTCTCCATAGTTTGATTTTATAAACTGCTGCTTTTCTTGTTCAGTGATTTTCACAGGATCATAATCTTTTGATATTTTCATAAGCAGGCTTCCGTCCGGTTTCAAGAACTGGATCTCATAGATGTCATTATAACCCCAAATAATATGATCGTGTTTATCGATCTGCCAGAAGCACTGGGCGTAGAGAGGATTGATGACCGGATATTGAGCGGCCTTATAAGAATAAATAGTCTTTTTCTCAGTCATATCCGGATTGAATATTTTTAGATAACCGGTAACAGTTTGATCCATAACCGTATAACCGGCAATGATATGGTTTTGAGAATCCGCCACAGGGGTAGAGAAAAAAATCATTCCTTTAAGGTTTAGAGATTTTAGATACTGCCCATCCAGAGAAAAAAAGTGAAGAGCTCTGGCACTCCAGTCGCTGACCATGAGTTCATGGTTGGGAGTGATAGATATGTTATTAGGGCTCTTAAATTCGCCCGGCCCCTGCCCTTTTTTTCCTATGGTTTTTAAATAATTACTTTCTTTATCAAATACTTTGATGTGAGTTTCTTTAGAATCCAGGACATAGATATTTTCATCTGTATCCACATCCATATCGGTCACTTCTGAAAACATGTACTCTTCATGTCCTTCACTTTCTCCTATGACGAGATCTTGTTCCAAATGAATCACTTCCCCTTCATACAGAGGAGTTTTTGGATTTTTTACCACAGTCACTCCGTCTTCTTCTATGATTTCTCCTTTCCATTCATCTTTCTGGCTTTGACAGGCAGAAAAAAGAATCAATAATAGTCCTATGAAAAGTGCGGTAAAAAAAGGCAATTTTTTCAATTTGTTGTCCCCCTGAACATTTTTAAATCTTTAAAAAAGCATTTTTTTTAAAATAAGAATTGGTTTCTTTGTTGATGATGATTTACTCTCAATTTCACCAAATTTCAGCCCTCTAAGCGACTTCATCGTCCATCATACATATAAAAGAAAGGACAAGTCAATATAGAAACATACAGAAAAGAAAGAATATTTTTCCTCTGTGGGAATTGGCATAGAGGCCGTAAGTGCGGACCATAACCTGTACTTTATCTCTGTTCCCATTTTTGAGAAAAGTTGTGTGAGCAGGTATGCTTTGTGACTTTTGATGCAAATAAAAAATAGGGTAAATGGATAAAACGGCCCCAATTTAATTATTCATAACGCAGGGATTCGGCGGGATTGGCCTGGGCGGCTTTCCTAGCCTGAAGGCTTACGGTGATCCAGGCCACAGCTAAGGCCACAAGCGCTGAAATAATGAAGATATCCAGAGTGACAGAGGTCCGGGAGGCAAAATTCTGCAGCCAGTTCCGCATGATGAGATAGCCGATGGGCCAGGCAATGATGTTGGCAGCCACCACCCACTTGGTGAACTCTTTGGACAGCAGCAGGATGATCCCTGAGACGGATGCCCCCAAAATCTTACGGATGCCGATTTCTTTAACCCTCTGTTTGGTGCTTAGAGAAGAAAGTCCCCAGAGACCCAGACAGGAGATAAATATACCTAGATAAGTCAGGATGCTGATCATCTGGCTGAGGCGCTCTTCTTTCTGGTAGAATCTTTTAAAGTCCTCATCCAGAAAAAAATACTCAAATGGATATTCAGGAAAAAGTTCAGACCACTTGCTTTGAACAAAGCTCATGGTTTTCTTTATGTTTTGCGTTTCCACCGTGAGAGTGAGATAGGCAGAATACAGGTCGCTGTTTAAAAAATGCCAGAGCATCAAGGGTTCGATGGGATGCTGCAGTCCCTGAAAATGGAAATCCTTGACCACTCCGATGATGCGAAAAGAACTGGATTCAGCGCCAGTCACCACCTGCTTGTTCAAAGCCTGTTCCGGCGAAGCCCAACCCAAACTTTTGGCTGCTGTCTCATTGATAAGAAGGGAGCGGTTCAAATCAGAGGACATGTTTTTATCCAGCATCCGTCCAGCTATCAATTCAATTTGATACTGGGAGAGAAAGTTAAAATCGATTCCCAGAAAGTTGAGCTCCCGTTTGTGGTCCCAATCTTCATTTTGCTTCCGCAGAGACTCTTGATACATGCTGCGCCCGGGCACAGAAGTGGATACGGAGACCTGCTTGATGGAGGTGTGCTGGGCAAATTCATCTTTCAGAGCCTGCACTCGTTCTCCTGACAGAGGGGTCTTGCGGCCGCCCATGCGGAGCACCACGCGGTTCTCGGTTTCAAACCCGAAGTTCTGCTGATTTTTCATATAGGAAATCTGCTTGTTGACCAGCAGAGCGCAGATGATCAGCAAAGAGGCTATGGCAAACTGAAGGGTGATGAGTGCTTTGCGCAGTGTCAGGCTCCCGGTACCTGAGGGTCTGGCGCCTTTGATCACCTTATCCGGATCAAACCGGGCCATGAAAAAAGCAGGGTAAGTGCCGGCGCCCAGACCAGCCAGCAGAGTCAGTCCTCCAAGAAAGGCAAAATAAACCGGTTTCATCATATCCTGTATCTGAAGAGGGAAGTTCACCAGATTTTTGTAGGTGGGAAAGAAGAGGACGGTGATGCCGATGGCGGCCATCAAAGCCAGTAACACAAGCAGGGCCGATTCTGAAGTGAATTGAAAAATAAGCTGAGTCCGGGTCGCGCCCACGACCTTGCGGATCCCCACTTCTGTGGCTCTTTTGATGGACCGGGCTGTAGACAGGTTGATGAAATTGAAGCAGGCAATAAAAAAGACAAAACTCCCGATGATGGATAGGATCAGCAAACTGGTGGAATCACCCGGGGGCTTGAGCTCCCTCTCAAAGTCGGAATGAAGATGAATGTCAGATATACTTTGAATTAAATATCGGGCATTCCATCCAGGGGATTCTATGGGGTTTTCGAGCGACTGGATCTGTTTTTCGAATTCATGGGGATCACTTCCTTCAGCCAGCCTCACATAAGTGTAAAAATCGCGTTTTGTCATTTTTGACTTGGTGAATTCTTGGTCCTCTTCAAATCTCTCAAAGGAGGCAATAAATTGGTAGGGAAGGTGGGAATTGGTGGGGGCATCCGGAATAACTCCGGTCACACTGTAAAAGGTATCATCCATCATCAGACGTTTGTCTAAGGGATGTTCATCTCCGAAATATTTTTGAGCCATGGTCTTGGTGATTAGCAGTGAATTTGGACGGGAGAGAGCGGTTTCCGGGTTTCCTTCAATCAATTTAACATCGAAAAAGGAAAGGAATTCCGGACTGCTGTAAAGAATCTGGTCCTCTTGAAACACCCGGTCTTGATAGTTGACCTGTTTGTTGGACTCTGAGGCGAACCTCACCATTTGTTCGACCTGAGGAAACTGGTTCTCTATAGCCGCAGCCGCGGGAGCCGAGATGCTGGCAAATTTCCATGTCGATTCTTCACCGCTTATCTCCATGGTTATGCGGTATTTATCTTTTGAATTAGGAATGAAACGGTCATAAGTTGATTCAAAATGCACATAAAAGAAAATCAAAAAACAGGTAGCCAGTCCGGCTGCCAGTCCAAAAATATTCACCAGTGAATAACTCCAGCCTCTTGCCAAGCGCCGGAATGCCACTTTAAGATAGTTTCGAATCATATCAAATCTCCAGTATAAAGCATCAATGATAAAAGAAGGCATTGATTTGGCAGCCTGTTTCCAGTACCAAAGTCTTGCCCGAAAGAGTCCTTCATGTTTGGCTGTGTGAGTGAATATTTCATTAAAGTCTCCGACTGCTGAGGAACGGATGTCTTTATTTATAGCTCTTGAAAGAAGCCATTTTGCCAATTTTGGCGGTTGATGAGTTGAAGGAATTTTTTTTCTCATGACTCATCTAAACCCAGGGCTGGTGCATCCTGCCAAATGGCCTCTTGAACTTGTTTTATTTCATAAAGGGCTTTTTCCCCTTTTTTGGTGACTTTATAGTATATTTTGCTGCGTCCGCCCCTTTCAGAAGTGGGTTCTCCTTTTATGGTTTTCACCAATCCCTTTTTTTCCAGGCGGTGAAGAGGGGCGTAGACAGCACCGATGGACCATTTATACCCGCTGTCATCATTCACTTTATTTCGGATGGACACTCCATAAGCATTGCCTTGAAGTTTCCAAACCGAAAGCAAAACAATTTCTTCTGACCGCGAAAGCAGATTCATTTTTTACACTCCATGATATATGTATTCACTTATAAAACATATTGTCTGAAATGTCAATATTATTCAATTTGATCACCGAAAAAACAATGTTGTTCAGAACTTTATTAATTTATGACCTTTAAGAATTTTAGGACGCGAATTGCTTCCTTAACTTTGTTTATAAAAGAACAAGGTCATAGTGGAAAACAACAAAAGGATAAAAAAGAAATAAATCGGAAACCATTCCTTCCTCATCAGTTTCCATAATGATATCTGAGTTGGACAATAATCAAGGATTCTTCTTTAACTTTGTAGACGATGCGGTGTTCTTCATTTATTCGTCTTCAGGATTCCTTTCTTAACCAATTTTTTACAAACTATTGACAAATCAGTGACAACTCCTTTTGTGAATTTCCTTATCTTTTATTCAGACATCAAACAGAATGAAGGAGCTAACAATGACAATAACTAAAAAGGAAAAACAGAATTTAAAAATGACGCTCGAATCAGATCCTTTGTTCACGCGGCTTCCAAGGCATTCATCCTATCCTTTTCTCTTGCCCTTCGTGAAGAAATCCGTGGAAGCACAGTCAAGGTGCATCTCCTTTGTCCGGGTTCTGTGCCGACGAACAAGGAAATTCAAGGCAGAATTGCAAAAAAGAGTTGGTTCTCAAGGATAACTATTCTTCAACCTGACAAGGTAGCTGAAATCGCATTCAGCGGAATGGAAAAAAAGGAAAAGGTCATTATGCCCGGATTGGTAAATAGGATCTATTTGTTTCTCAGCCATTTTGTGCCAAAATCCCTGATTATCAGACTTCTGTCTAGGATTTTTAGAAGTCATACCCATGCAAAAAAACAACCATTCCAGTCAATAAATGAAACACAAACTGTCCTCTAATAGGAGCTGTCCAGAGTGACCATGGCTGGCTCGATTTCCTCTTCATAGATAATCTCAGTTCGGGGATAAAAATAATGATTCTGATAGAACCGGATTCCCAGGATACCAGCTAAAATCCCTATCCAGAATATAGACAGATACACAGGATTTTGAAGAAGAATCATTGCCACTGAAGTGGTGAGAAAGTAATAAATGACAAATCCGATGATATAGAGTCCCAGATAAACGTGAAGCTTTTCCTTTCCCGGCATGTAGGAACAGGCAAACGGGATTTTATGATATTTTAAGAAAAAGGTCTCCATTAAAAGAACAGATATCCCCAAAGTATAAACAAAGTGATAAGAAGCTGTGGTCACGTCCCAGAGGAGAGAGTACAAATCATTTTAACTGGGGCCTGAGCCCTCCATGAGGCCAGAATCTGGGTAATGTTTTCATAAAAAGTCAGATCTATGACCAGTGAGTTGTGAAGAAAATGGGGACAGCTTACTTATTTACCTGATTTTTCTACTTGGCAAAACCGTGAAACCTATTTCTTGATTTTGGCTAATTGCTCCTGGGCATTGGCGAGGGCTTTTTTTATCTGAACGTTTTCCGGATCAAATTCCAGAATGTCTTTCCAAACCGCGATGGCTTTCTTGAGTTCACCCTCCCGGTATAGTTTGATTCCTTTTTTGGTGAGCTGGGATGTGCAATTCTGAATGTTGTTTTCCAGAGATGATTTAGAAAAGGACAAAGAAGATATTGAATCTTGAAGCCAAGCAAAATTTTTTAAAAGTAAAAAGCTGACTTTTCCCGCAGCAGCAAAATCTTTTCTTTCTAAAGCTTTTTCTGACTCATTATTAATCACAGTGGCTGTTTGGGCGAGTTGGCTTGTTAGATAGGCATCATTAGGATAAGCGCGAAGCGCGTTTTGGTACGCCTCAATGGCAAGAGAATAATCACTGTGTTGGAGGGCTTCAGCCACTTGGATTTCTATTCTCTTTACCAGACATTCCCTCATTCTCATCCTGATGGTTTCAAGATCGATTGAAAGGGATTTTTGAAACGATTCGAAACGAGAGAAATTTTTGGAAAGAATATAATATCTGTTGTTTGCCAATAAATAATTCCCTTCATCAAACGCTTTATCCGCAGATAATTTAAATTCTTCCAATGTCCGGATATAATCTTCGAGAATTATTTTATTATCTGGATTTTTTTGATGTGCTGTACTGTAGGCTTCAATGGCTTCTTGAAAATCTCCAGGGGGAAGATTCGGTGATATAGATTCTTGCTGCTTTACATCTTCTTTCTGAGGGGAGATATAAACGACTTCTTTTTTATTCGAAGAACAAAAAGAGAGGGGGAATAAAAAAGACAGACATACAATCAATAAAAAATTTCTCATTTTTTCTTCACCATTTTGATGAATATTCTCGCCAGTTCAGATGAGAACTGCTTTCCGGCTAATTCCTCTATCGTCTGAAGAGCCTCTTTCTGGGAACGGCAGGATCGATAGGGACGATCGGACGTCAAAGCATCAAAAACATCCGCCAGAGATGCGATGGCTGCAGTCAAAGGGATGTCATCCCCGCTCAATCCATCCGGGTAACCGCTCCCATCATACCATTCATGATGATGCCTGACCACAGGAATATATTTGACAAGCGATGGCGCTTTGGCAAGTATATCTGAACCGTATTCAGGATGTTTTTTCATCTCGTCCATTTCCTTTTTCTCAAGTTTTCCTTCTTTCAGCAGGATAGAGTCTGGAATTTTTATCTTTCCTACATCGTGGAATAAGCATGCTACCTCAAGCTCTTCTAATTTTTGTTTGGAAAGGTTGACTCTCCTGCCCAGTTCAACCGACAAACGGGCGACTCGGGAAGAATGCCCTAGAGTGTAGTGGTCCCTGGCGTCAATGGCTGCGGCTAAGACTTTAACCGTAGATACATAGGAGTCCTCAAGATCTCGGGCAAATTTTTTCAGCTCGTTTTTCTGATTGGTGATGAGAGCCGACATATCATTAAAGCTTTCAGTCAGCCTCCCCAGTTCATCCTGTGAGTAGACCTTTAATGGTTGTGAGTTTTTCCCCTCTTTGAGTTCTTTAACTCCTTTGGAGAGTTCTTCAATGGGACGGGTTAAAAATGAAGAAAGGAAAACCGTGCTTGCGGTTCCCATCAGCAGGATGATCAAAAACACCCAGCGGATTTCATTGTGCATTTTCCGTTGGGCGGTCACAAGGACCGATTCGTTTATGTGTAACACCACCGAACCTAATGGTTTATCCATAAACGCAATAGGGCTGCTGATTTCAAAATAACCACCGCTGTGATTTTTGACTCCCTTTACGATTGTGCCGTCAATATAGCTGGAAAGGATCGCACCTTCAGGGGAAATATATTTCTCACCGGATAAATTGATATCGCTGTGAACACGGATATTATTCTGGCTATCCACAATGGCAATATTTTCAATATCTGGATTGGAATCCTTGACTTTAAAGACCAAGGTGTCGAGCCCCAGAATATCTTGGTTAATGAAGCTGTAGCCTGCGGAAGAAGCTATGCTTCTGGAAAGGGCTTCCCCCCGTTTGATCACTTCGTTTAGAATTCTCTCCCGCATCATATGCACAATGATGAAATAGGACGATCCGATGGCTAACATCAGCAGAAAAAGAACAAATAAAGAGGTTTTTACTCGGATGTTCCTGGACGGCTTAAGCAGTATTTTTTTCATAATGATCCAGGTTATATAAATGGCCGAATTTTTTGGTCCATCTCTTTGATGTTATAGGAATTTCAGGGTATCAGAAATAAATCCGATTTTCAAGGACAGAAAGCTGTATTTTCGCTAACTGGTCCTGGATGGACAGTTGCCTTAGTGTTGGATGATTTCAAACTGATACACTTGACGGAGGTGACCTCCTGAAGCAGGTAATGTGACATCCACCCGTTCTCCAAAATACTGACGGGAACCACCCAATTTGGTGACCTCTCCTCCCAATGCTTTGACGGTTTCCCGAAAAATCCCGCCTATCTGCCTGAAAGGTCCCGAGCATTTGGGGTCTCCAGAGAAATGCATGGATACCATGGATGGAGGTATTTTAGCATCTGTGTATTTTTGAACGTTTTCGTCCAAAGTTACTTTAAGAGAGCTGCCGATGGGAGCTGAATCAAGATTTGCCCCCACAGCATGGCACACATGCTTCCCATCATTATCGATAATGATTATTTTTCCTGTATAATACAAAATATCTGCGGCTGTGACATGGAAAAACTGCGCGGAGACAGGCTCCAGCTCATAAGAAAAAGACACCATGGCTTCGATAGTGATCTGCTCGGATTTACTTTTTGAGATCTGGTACCACATTTTGGTGATGATGGCCACATGTTTTTTTCCGCAAAGGTCCTCGCAGATGGCTTTGCAGTCCTTTGGATCAAAACCCATGAGCTCTGTACAGGCATAGAAGCAGCCTTCATAACAATCTTGGG
>JAWLEN010000142.1:0-5139 GCA_041686095.1 Candidatus Aminicenantota bacterium | reverse complement strand
ATCAAAGCCTTTATGGCCCTGGAAGATCCAGAGAAAAGGGTCCAATACCCGGAATTAACCTCAAAAAAAATTCTGGATCTTTTTAAGGACCAGGATCATGTCCAACTGGACTCCGGGGGTAAGATCTTTAACTCCAGGATTTATTCAGAAAATAAAAAGGAATTTTTTTTTGCTCCCCCGCAAAAAATATCCTCCCTTGAGCGCTTGAGAAAATTTGAGGACCGAGAGAAAAAATGGACCCGGGTTAGAGGGGGAAGAGTGGAAGTCCAGACCGAAGAGGGAGTGAAATCTATCCCCGAGTCCTATTATTTTAGAGAAAGCCCTTATGAACAGATCTTGGCGCAAGGAGCTTCCTTGTTTTTTATCTTCAGGGGATTTCCCCAAATAGACCCTGATCCCTCTTTTAAAGAAAAGTCCGGCGAAAATCAGGCTGATGATTTTGTGAAGGGACTATCCCCGGATTTCCAGGTTATCTATCTTTATGAGAGCGTCTCCTCCCCATCCCAAACTATCTGGGAACCCAGAAAGCAAAAAGAACCTTTAACTCTTTCCAAAGGAAAAATCAATCAGCTTTTAGACCAATGGATGGAGTTTAGTGAAGAAGAACAGTTTGATTATTTTAGACAGAATTATTTGGAAAAATACCATCCTGACAGCGGTGATCTGGCTGAACTGCTGCGTGAATTTGTTTACAACAACCAAAGCAATGTCATTATTGTGATCGATGAAATATCCGGAGCTTTTGCTTTTATTGAAGAGCTTTATTTCAACAAACCCATGGATACTTATCTACCGATGTTTTGGAGCAAGCACAGGAAAACTCAGACCGGTATGGAATGCTTGTTCTGCCTGGCTTCTTTCTATGACTTTGAGCGGAGAGGGATGGCTTATCTGTTTGATGCATATGATGAAGCCCAAGGCCTGGTCTCAAAAAAGTTCTTTCCCAAAAATGTTTACAATAAAAAGGCTAAGGCCTATGTGGTTAAGGAAGTCTATGAGGACCTGATCCCTGCTCTGCTGGAAAAAGGTTATGAGACTGAGTCAGAGATTCTAGGGCGATATTATCAAGAAGAAGAAAGAATTTACCGCATGATCGCTGAAACCAACGGACCGAATAAAGACAGGGCTCTCTATTCCTGGGGCCGGCTGGACTGGGAACGCCGGGAGTATGACAAAGCTCTGGAAAAATGGAATCAAATCGGAGAATCGTTCTCATCAGGAGTGTTTGGTGATATAAGAGAAAAACTTGATGGCTCCATGCCAAAAGAAACTCTGATTTTTTGGATTGATAAAATTTTTGCCAAAGAATCCTATCAGGAAAACAAAAAAATACTGGAAAGGCTGCTCCAGTTTCAGAGATGGGAAAAACGCTCCAAAACCCATTAATTCATGATAATTTTTTGTTTCAGTTATGAATCCTGCGAAGTGAGGGCTCTTTCCAATAAATGGCTGGAAGCTCTCCGCACAGTTTTTTACAGCGTACTTTTCCATTATTTTGAGCTATTTCTTATGGAATATGAAAACCTGCCGGATTTTCGCACTTGAGGTCTTCTCTCTTCTTCTCCGTAAACAGTTGATCAATCAAAACCTTGTCCAAAAGATATTGCAGTGGCGTCATACGGGATTCAATGTTCACAGTATCGATCCCCTCATCTGTACAAAATGCGGGGGAACCATGCGAATTGTTTCCTTGGTTGAAGATCACAAAGTTATTTGTCGCTGCCTGGCCAAAGGTTTATTTATTGATGAAAAAATGGTTAGACAATTTTGCCTCACGGATTAGTCTGAGTGAAATGATAACTGACTAAATATAACTATTTATAACTTTTAATAAATTTAGCTTGTTTTTGTTTAAGTTTTGTGTTATTTTTCAATCGATATGTCTAAAACAACATTTGCTGTTAAGGTTAATGACAAAACCGCAAATAAGGTAAAAAAGTTCTGTAAAGAACGGGGAATCAAGTACGGCTTTTTTGTGGAAAAAGCCCTTGAAGAGCGGCTTGAAAGAGAGGAACTTAAAGAGGATTTGGTGGATTTAAAAACTCTGCGCTCTTTAGAAAAAGAAGCCGTTTCTATCCAAGATTATCTCAAAAAAAGGCGTGTATAAAATATTCCTTCTTCCTCCGGCTCAGAAAGACCTGGATAAACTGAGAGGAAAAATATTCAATATTTGTGTAAAGAAGATCACTTCTCTGCAAGAGAATCCAAGGCCTCATGGATGCGTTAAACTCACAGCAGAACAAGGATATCGCATCCGTTCAGGGAACGATCGGATCCTATGCAGAATCGATGATAAAAACAAGAAAGTCTTTATTTACCGAATTAAACACAGAAAAGAAGCTTATTGATGCCTCCACAGCTAATCCCGTTGATTCAATGTGCACAGAATATCAATCCATGAAAAAAGGTGTTTTTTCTGATAAAATTTCTTTATTCGATCAATGAAAAAAGGAGGAAAATGAAGATGAGTTTTCTGAAATCAAAACTGTTTTTTGTTTGTTTTCTTTCGATTGTTTTATCCGTTTCTCTGTGGGCGGATCAGGCTTGGACTCCGAATAAGGTTTTGCAAATAAAGCGGCCGTCATCTCCGCGGCTCTCTCCGGACGGAAAATGGGTGGTGTTTACTGTGAGAGAGGCGGGCACAGGGCCTGAGACCAGTCATTATCTCACTCATTTATGGCTGGCTTCATCAGACGGGTCTTCCTGCTTCCAGCTCACCCAGGGCGAAAAGAGCTGTTATGACCCCCGATGGTCTCCCAACGGAAAGTGGATTTCTTTTCGTTCTTCCAGAGAAGCGGATCACACCAACTTATGGCTGATTTCTCCACACGGAGGAGAGGCTGTGCGCATCACTGATGTGAAAACAGGGGTGGGGAACTACTCCTGGTCACCTCAGGGAGAGCGCATTGCTTTTTTAATGAGAGACCCGGTCTCTGAAGAACAGCAAAAGGCCAAACAGGCTAAAAAGGATGTCTTTTTTGTGGATTCAGATTATCGTTTCAATCATGTTCACACCATCTCTGTTGATTTTCAAAAAATCGAGGTGTCTGAGCCCCAACAGATCACTTCAGGAAATTTTCATGTGGCTGAGTTTGAATGGTCCCCGGACGGAGAGAAACTGGCTCTGGTCTGCCATCCCACTCCCCGGATCTTTGAATGGAGAAACAGCGACATCTACCTGGTATCAGCCCAAGGAGGAGAGCGCACTGAGCTGGTGGTCCATCCCGGCATGGACACCGGAGCTCTGTTCTCTCCGGACGGAAAAACCATTGCTTTTGTGTCTGACCGGGGAAACCGATGCTGGGCCAGGGACTGGAACATCTGTTTGATTCCTTCATCAGGGGGAGAGGTCCAAGTGCTTCCTCCTACTTATGACAAACTGCCCGGTTCAGGTCTGACCGCCGGAGTTTTGGCCTGGGAGCCCCGGGAGAAAGGGCTTTACTACAGTGAAATGCACCGAACAGAAACGGAGCTGTTTTTTATGCCTGCTGACGGAAGCTCCTATCAAAAAGTAGAGACATGGCCCGGTGTGAAAAGCGGTTTTCATCTAAGACCTGATTTAAAAGCCATGGTCTTCACCGCTCAAAATTTCACCCAGGCTCCGGAAGTTTATGTGACCCATGAGGGAAAAGAGCCCCAAAAAATCACTTCTCTCAATGATTTCTTAAAAGACATGCCGTTTTCCAAAAGCCGGGTAATCCAGTGGCCCAGTTTTGACGGAGAAGAGATCGAAGGGATTCTTCATTTTCCTCTAAATTATAAACAAGGCGAAAAATTTCCTCTTCTGGTTCGTGTTCACGGCGGTCCCACATCCGCTTTTCTGCGTTCTTTTTCAGCCGACAATCAGGTTTTCACAAACAAAGGTTTTGGTGTTCTGGAAGTCAATTTTAGGGGAAGTGCGGCCTACGGGAAGGATTTTCGCTTCGACAATCTCGGAGACTGGGGAGGCAAAGATGTCCAGGATGTTTTGTGCGGAGTGGACTTTATGGTCCAAAAAGGATGGGCTGATAAAGACCGGCTGGGGATCTTTGGATGGAGCTACGGAGGATTCTTGACCTCTATCACCATCTCAAAATCCAGGCGGTTCAAAGCTGCGGTGGAAGGTGCCGGGTTAACGGACCTGGTGAGCTTTGCAGGGACCACGGATATCATTGGATTCATCCCCAGTTTTATGCAGAGTGAATTCTGGGAGGCTGAGGAACTCTGGAGGGACCGGTCAGCGGTGATGCACGCGGATGAGATTGCCACCCCGCTTCTGATCATTCATGGGGAACATGATGCCCGGGTGCCCACGGGTCAGGGTTATGAATTCTATCAGGGATTGAAACGAGCCGGGAAAAAAGTGAAAATGGCGGTTCTTCCCAGAAGCGGTCACGGGCCCGGCGAACCCAAGCTGGCCCGGGAGGTGATGAAGCTTCAGCTGGAGTGGTTCACTCAATATCTCCACTGACGGGTGTTCTCTCCAGGAGGAGCGTTTCGGGCCATGTGATCAGCCATAACCCGCTCCAGTTCTCCGGAGGACCGGTCATAGGGAGACCATCTGTGTCCTTTCCGGGGGCGTCCGCACTGAAAAGAACCTTGATAATAGGGATCGGTGGAACTGTCAGAATACATGTGACACTCTAATCCTCTAGTTCAGGAGAAAGGAAGATCTCTATTCTTTACGTAGCACCATTAGATTGATTTTCTGAGGTTTTCTCTTTTTTGGGGGTTTCTTGTTGACTTGTCATTTATTTTATACGTTCGACAGGTGACGAAGTGGCTTAGAGGATGGGAATTTGATGAAATGGAGGGAAAATCATCACCAACAAAAAAACCAATTTCTTATCTTTGGATTAGAGATCGATTTTAATGGATTAAAATTAGTTCTTAATTATTAACTGATGGGTTTGAAAATAAGTCTTCACAAAATAAAGCCGTTTACCATACTTTTTCGCAATGCAATTCCCAGGCTTCTTCCTCGATGTTTTCCTGAAGATAATAAAAACTGCCCTGATAAAAACAAAAGAGGATGCCGTTGGATGAACTACTCCCCAGAAACTTATATGTTAACTCATGGAGATAATTAGGTATCAGAGTAAGAAGAAGAAAGTTGATGTTTTGTAGAAAAGCCATACAATTTTCTTGGGTGGTTTGGAG